>NZ_CP042176.1:7004258-7308448 GCF_005937885.2 Bradyrhizobium sp. KBS0727
AATCTCTGGACGGAATCCTGCCTCGCGGAGCTTCCGTCTCTTCATGTTCAAAATTCGATCGATCGCCGCCCGCCTGATCCTCGCCATCTCGCTGACGGTCGCCCTCGCCTGCGCCATTCTCGGAACCTTCTCGATCATGCAGCAGCGCGCGTTGACGCGGCTGGCGCTCGATCAGCAGCTCAAGCTGCAATATGACAGCGTCATTGCGGCCGTCGACTACGAAGGCCGCGCCGCGCTCGCGGTAAGTGCGGTGGTCGCCGCGCTGCCTCCGGTCAGCGAGGCCATCACCAGGGGTAGTCGCGATGAGCTGGCGGCCCTGCTCGGCGACGCCAACAAGGCATTGAAGGCGCAAGGTATCCCGCTGATTACCTTCCAGGTGCCTCCGGCGACTTCGTTTTACCGTGTTCACGAACCCAAGATTTTCGGTGACGATGTATCCGGCCGCCGGAGCACGGTTGTCGAAGCTATCAAGACTGGCAAGCCGATCGTCGGCGTCGAGCCCGGGCGAGAGGCGCTCGGCATTTTCGGCATGACTCCGATCATTCGCGACGGCAAAAGCCTGGCGAACGTCGACGTCGGCGCAGCCTTCGGCAAGGAATTCGTGGATCGTGCCAAAAAGCGCTTCGGCATCGACCTTGCGGTGCATTCGTTCGACGGCACCGCGTTCAAGAAGTTGTCCTCGACCTTTGGCGAGACCGTGATTGCCACCCAGGACGAACTCAAGGGTGTGATGGATGGCGGGGCATTGCGCCGCGAAGCGACGCTCGACGGTCATCCGGCCGCCCTCTTTCTCGGGCAGATCAGGAACTATGCCGGCCAGCCGGTCGCGGTCATCGAGATCATCAAGGATACGACCGAGTACGACGCCGCGGCCGCGACCTCACAACGCAACCTGGTTCTCGGCACCGTTGCGATCCTGGCGGTGGCCATCGTGCTGGCGTTCCTGCTCGGCCGCGGGCTGTCACGGCCGCTCGCCGCCATCACCGCCGTCATGAACCGGCTTTCGAGCGGCGAAATCGACGTCACGATCCCCGGCAGCGAACGCCGCGACGAACTCGGCACCATGGCGGCGGCGGTCGACGTGTTCCGCCGCAGCATGATCGAGGCGCGTGGCATGCGCGACGCGCAGGAAGCCTCCAAGCAGCAGAGCGAACTCGAGAAGAAGGCCCTGCAGCGCCAGATGGCCGATCGCTTCGAGGCCGACGTCAAGAGCGTCGTCGCCACCGTCGCCAAGGCGACGTCGGACATGCAGCGCGTGGCCGGCGAAATCACCGCCAGCGTGAACGGCACCTCGGAACAGGCCGCCGCCGCGGCTGCGGCCTCTGAGGAGGCCTCCGCCAGCGTCAGCACGGTGGCTGCCGCCACCGAGGAACTGGCCTCCTCCGTCGCCGAGATCGGCCGCCAGGTCACCCATTCAAGCCAGGTCGCCGATAACGCCGTGGTCAAGGCCGGGCAAACCACCGAAATGGTCGGCAGCCTCGCCTCCGCGGCCGAAAAAATCGGCGACGTGCTACGGCTGATCGGCGCGATCGCAAGCCAGACCAACCTGCTGGCGCTCAACGCGACCATCGAGGCCGCACGCGCCGGCGAGGCCGGCAGAGGCTTTGCCGTCGTCGCCTCCGAGGTCAAGGAACTCGCCAGCCAGACCGCGAAGGCGACCGACGAGATCGCCGGACAGGTCGCCGCCATCCAGTCCGCGACCGGCGAATGCGTGACCGCGATCGGCGGCATCAGCGACACCATTCGCGAGATCAACGGCATCGCCACCACGATCGCCGCCGCTGTCGAACAGCAGGAATCAGCGACGCGGGAGATTGCCCGCAGCGTGCAACAGGCGGCCACCGGCACCAGCGAAGTCTCGGTCAACGTGACCGGCGCCAGCCAGTCCGCCGACCGCTCGCGCGCGCTCGCCGACAACGTGCTGGCCGCCACCGGCCAACTCGGCCGTCAGGCCGACGCGCTGCACGAAAGCGTCGATACCTTCCTGGCCGGCCTACGCGACGCCGCATAGGCTCCGGTCGCGGCGCGCTTCCGGTTGTGCCGCGAAACGCCGGAGACAGATTTCGCGAGATCGAATTGCGCACTGTCATTCCGGGGCGATGCGAAGCATCGAGCCCGGAATCTCGAGATTCCGGGTCTGCGCTTCGCGCATCCCGGAATGACAGTCTGGCCTCACGCCACCAGCGCGTTCCCCGCCGTCGGCCTCTCGCCGCGCTGCGCCTTCAACAGGCTGACGATCTCGACATTGGGCCGTGCGCGGCTGAACAGAAAGCCCTGCCCTTCGTGGCAGCCTTCGTTGCGCAGGCAGCTTAGTTCGGCTTCGGTTTCGACGCCTTCGGCCGTGATCGTGACCCCGAGGCCCTTGCCGAGGCTGATGATCGAGCGAACGATCGCCTGGGCATCGGGATTGGCGGCGAGATCGCGGACGAACGACTGGTCGATCTTGATCTTGTCGAACGGAAAGCTGCGCAGATAGCTCAGGCTGGAATAGCCGGTGCCGAAATCGTCCATCGAAATGCGCACCCCGAGCGACCGCAACGCATGCAGTGTCGCCAGCACCTGGTCGCTCTTCTCGAGCAGCAGCGTTTCGGTGATCTCGAGTTCCAGCCGCGTCGGCGGCAGGCCGGATTGCTTCAGCGTATCCATCACCACCGACAACAGATTGCCGATGCGGAACTGCAGCGGCGACAGATTGACCGCGACGCGTACGTCGTCAGGCCATTGTGCGGCATCCATGCAGGCGCGGCGCAGCATCAGCCCGCCGACCGCGTTGATCAGGCCGGTCTCTTCGGCCACCGGGATGAACTCGGCGGGTGAAATCATGCCGCGCTCGGAATGCGGCCAGCGCACCAGCGCCTCGAAGCCGGTGATACGTCCGGTCGAAAGGTCGACCAGCGGTTGGTAGTACGGCCGCAGCACATCGTTGTGGATCGCTTCGCGCAGGTCGATCTCGATCTTGCGCCGGGTCTGGGCCCGGGCATCCATCTCGGCTTCGAAGAAGCTGAACGTGCCGCGCGAGTCGTTCTTGGCGCGTGACAAGGCCATGTCGGCGTTCTTCAGGAGTTTGTCGGACTCGTCACCGTCGCCGGGCGACACCGCAATGCCGATGCTGGCGCCGATCACGACGGAATGACCGTCCAGCAGATAGGGGTCACCGATCGCCTCCAGCAGCCGCTTCGCGAGCAGCACCGCGTCCTCGGGACGTGCCACGCCACTCTGGACGATCGCGAATTCGTCGGAGTTGAGCCGGGCCACCGTGTCTTCCTCGCGCAGCGTCGACTTCAATCGTTTGGCGACGCCGCGCAGGAGCTTGTCGCCGACACCGTGGCCGAGCGTATCGTTGACCGCCTTGAAATTGTCGAGGCCGAGCACCAGCACCGCGACTTTCTCGGCGCTGCGTCGCGTGTGCAGCAGGATATCGTCCATCTGCTGCCGCAGCAGGGAGCGGTTCGGCAGCCCGGTCAATCCGTCATGCTGGGCCATGAAGGCCAGCCGCGCCTCGGCACGCTTGCGCTCGGTGATGTCCATCAACGCCAGCAGGATGGCAGGCTTGTCGCCGTAAACGAGTTGGCGCGAATAGATCGCAAGGTCGATCAGGGTGCCGTCAGCCCTGACATGTTTCCAGGTTCGCGCGTTCTGCTCGTCGCTGGAGCGTTCGCCGCTCCACGGCAGTTCGGGATCGAACGCCTGCAGATTGCGAATCGTCAGCCTTTCGAACTCTTGACGGCTATAGCCATAGTGCTCGATCGCGGCGTCGTTGATGCCGAGAATCCGCTCGCCGTCGAGCGCGCAGACGATCATCGGAACCGGGTTGCTGTCGAACAGCAGCCGGAATGAAGCCTCGCGCTGCTTCAGTTCGGTGATATCGACGCGCAGGCCGATCACACCACCGCCCTCGGTCAGCCGCTCGTCGATCAGGATGACGCGGCCGTCGGCCAGCGTCTGCTCGTGCCGCTCGCCGGGCTGGTATAGCTTCCTGAGCCGGTCGGCGATCCACGCCTCCTCGCGGCCAATCGCTTCGGGATAATCGCCCCGCTTGACGCCGATGCGGATGGTGTCTTCCAGCCGCGCGCCGCGCTCGAACAGGTCCGAACTGCGGCTGTAGATCTCCGCATATTTCTTGTTCCAGAGAATGTAACGGCCTTCGGCGTCGAGAAACACGACGCCCTGCGGCAGGATGTCGATCGCCTCGCGCAACATCTCATCGGATTTGCGCGCATCCGCAATCGCGGCCTCGACCTCGACGCGCTTGCGCGCGATCTCGCCGATCTCGGCACGAACGCGGCGGCTGCCGACGCGTTGCGGGCCGGGTTTTGCCGGCCGGCCGAACAAGCGGGCGCGCGCCGGCCGTTTCGGCTTGCTCGCTGTTCTTGGCTTCTTGTTCGGCATTGCTGCGCCCCACCGCGTTCTTGCGTGCCATGTTCTCCGATAAGTATCTGAAAAATTGGTATCTCTTGCCGATCCGCCAATTCGGCGCCCGGGTTCCGCATGCCTGTTAAAAGGGCTTGTTCGCGCGGGGCGTGTGTCATTGCACGGAACAAGTGAAAATAAACATGGCAAAACTGCGAGCCACGCATGATGGGAATGCAATGCTTGCCGGATTGCACAACGAATGCGCGAAACGGCGCGCGTACGCATGAATATTTGCCAATGATCGACAGGGTTATCGGACGGTTAAGACGGCGGCCGCCGACACCCAGCTTTGATTGACGTCGAACCCAAGAGCCTCAAGCGATTGCGATTGGCGCGCTTGTCCCGTCTCGCTTGTTTCATGTTACGTTCGGGCAGATAGAGTGATCCGATGACCCGCCGCCTGATTCTGATCCCGCTCCTGATCGCGATCGCCGTCGTCAATGCCGCTGCCGCGCGGGCGCAGGACAAGGGCACGCTCGACGCCAAACCGCTGCCGCCGCTCGCCAACCCCAACGATCCCAAGATCGGCGCCAAGGAACTGTTCGGCCGCAAGGTGCTGCCGGCGGCGATGCCGACGCGCGTGCTCGGATTTTACGCGCATGGCTGCATCGCGGGCGCGGAAGCGCTGCCCATCAACGGCAAAACCTGGCAGGTGATGCGGTTGTCGCGCAATCGCTATTACGCGCATCCCGACATGGTCGAACTGCTGAAGCGGCTTTCCGAAAAGGCGCACAAGGATGCCGGCTGGCCCGGGATCCTGGTCGGCGACATGTCGCAGCCGCGCGGCGGCCCGATGTTCACCGGCCACGCCAGCCACCAGGTCGGGCTGGATGCCGACATTTGGCTGACGCCGATGCCGAACCGGACATTGTCGCGCAACGAGCGCGAGGAAATGTCGGCGGTGATGATGGTGCGCAACGACCGGCTCGACGTCGATACCAGGGTGTTTACGCCGGGCCATCTCGCCGTGATCCGCGCCGCCGCGCTGGAGCCGACCGTGCAGCGGATCTTCGTCAATGCCGCGATCAAGAAGGCGCTGTGCCGCGAGGCCAAGGGCGACCGGCACTGGCTCTCCAAGGTACGGCCGATGTACGGCCACGACTATCATTTCCATATCCGCATCAAATGCCCGCCCGGCAGCGGCGCCGAATGCGAGAGCCAACCCGATCCGTCGGAAAGCGAGGGCTGCAGCACCGGCGATCTGGCCTACTGGTTCAAGGATTCGGTGCTCCATCCCAAACCGCCGCCGAAGCCGCCCAAGCCCAAGCCGCCGATGACGATGGCGGCGCTGCCGGCCGCCTGCAAGGCGGTGCTGGCCGCGCCCGACGCCAAGCAATAGCCGCTCCGGCAGGCTATTCTCGCCGCCGCGAAATGCGCTAGAGCCCGGTTCTGATTGAATCAGAACGGGGCTCTGCTCTTTTGTTTTGACGCGTTTTCTTCACGCGAACCGGTTTCCACTTCGCTCGAAAACGCTATAGTATCCGATATCGCGGCGCCGTAAGCGCGCGTCACACCGGGGACGACGGTCCCGAAATCTCATCGAACCAATCAGGCAGCAACGTGCGGCATGCCCGCGCGTCTGGCCTCGTGAGGACCGTCATGCGCATCAGTGCACGCAATCAGATCAAGGGCGCCGTTATCGAAGTCAAGAAGGGCGCCACCACCTCGCATGTCCGCGTCGATATCGGCAACGGCCAGATCATCACCTCTTCGATCACCAACGAGGCGGTCGACGAGCTCGGCATCAAGACCGGCGGCAAGGCCACTGTCGTGATCAAAGCCTCCGACGTCATGATCGCGGTGGACTGACATGCGTACGGCCCTCCTCCTCTCGCTGGCACTGTTCGGCGCCGCCCCCGCGTGGGCGGCGGAGGAACCGAGCGGCTGCGACAAGTTCAAATGGCCGATCGAGCGCGCGCGGGCGGCGCTGACGGCGCCGGATCGCGCCAGGCTCGCGTCGGGCGGCGAACTTGCGGCCTTGCCCGCCACCGGCCTGACGCTGGCGCTGGTCGCGTCCGCCGACGCCAGGCTGCCGACGCCGCCCGAGCGGGCGCCCAAGGAAGGCACCTTTGCCGGCTTCGCCAGCATCAAGACGGCGCCCAAGGCGGGCCTCTACACGGTCAGCCTGTCCTCGGGCGGTTGGGTCGACGTGGTGCAGGACGGCCACTCCCTGAAGCCCAGGGCGTTCAGCGGCGTCACCGACTGCGACGGCATCCGCAAGACCATGAAATACGAGCTTTCGGCGAGCCCGTTCGTGCTGCAGGTCAGCGGCAGCAAGGACAATTCGATCTCGATCGCGGTCCTGCCGACCGAATAGTGACCGCCGGATAGACCAACGGTCACCTTTACCCGGTCCGTCAGCCTGCTATTGTCGGCCCTTGACGATAATCCGATCGGCCGTAAGCCGTCGGATCGGCTGGAACGGCGCTTCCGCCTGTCGCATCCCTGACCGACCAACGCCTGATTTGCGGCGCGCCAACGGCGCGGCTCGCGATCTCGCACGGAGCGCCCTCATGTCTCGTCTCGCCGGAATTGCGACCGCCTTTGTCATCCTGCTCGGGGCAGCGTATTCGCCCGCCTCCGCCCAGGACAAAACCCTGACGGTCTTCGCCGCAGCCTCGATGAAGAACGCGCTCGACGACATCGACGCGGCCTATACCGCGAAGACCGGCGTCAAGGTCACCGTGAGCTATGCCGCCAGTTCCGCGCTCGCCAAGCAGATCGAGCAGGGTGCGCCGGCCGACGTCTTCATTTCCGCCGATACCGACTGGATGGACTACGCGATCGGAAAGAAGAACATCAACGAGCCGACCCGCGTCAACCTGCTCGGCAACAGCATCGTGCTGATCGCGCCGAAGGATTCCAGGATCGACCATGTGAACATCGGAGCCGGCTTCGATCTCGCCAAACTTGCCGGTGACGGCAGGATCGCCACCGGCGACGTCAAGGCCGTGCCGGTCGGCAAATACGCCAAGGCGGCGCTGGAGAGACTGGGCGCGTGGCAGGCGGCCGAATCCAAATTCGCGATGGCCGACAGCGTGCGCGCCGCACTGACGCTGGTGGCGCGCGGCGAAGCCGGTCTCGGCATCGTCTATTCCACCGATGCCAAGGTCGAACCCGGCGTCAAGATCGTCGGCACCTTTCCGGCCGATTCCCATCCGGCGATCATCTATCCGGTGGCGGCGACGACCACCGCGAAGCCGGAGACCTCGGATTATCTCGCTTTCCTGCGCTCGACCGCGGCAAAGACCGTCCTCGAGAAATATGGCTTCAAGTTCCTGGTCAGCCCCTCAACCTGATGTCCGAGATCTCGCCGGCCGAATGGACGGCCATCCTGCTGTCATTGCGGGTCGCCGTGATTGCGACCTTGGTAGCGACGCCGTTCGGCATTGCGCTGGCGTGGCTGCTGGCGCGGCGGGATTTTTGGGGCAAGTCGGTCGTCGACGCTGCGATCCATCTGCCGCTGGTGCTGCCACCGGTTGTCACGGGTTACCTGCTGCTGCTGACGTTCGGCCGCCGCGGCCTCGTCGGTGCATGGCTGGCCGATCATCTCGGCATCGTGTTCGCGTTCCGCTGGACCGGAGCCGCGCTCGCCTGCGGCGTGATGTCGTTCCCGCTTTTGGTGCGGCCGATCCGGCTCTCGATCGAGGCGATCGATCGCCGGCTGGAACAGGCCGCCGGCACGCTCGGCGCGGCGCCCTGGCAGGTGTTTGCGACCGTGACCTTGCCACTGGCGTTGCCCGGCGTGCTGGCCGGCATGGTGCTCGGCTTTGCCAAGGCGATCGGCGAGTTCGGCGCCACCATCACCTTCGTCTCCAATATCCCGGGCGAAACCCAGACCATCTCATCGGCCATCTATTCGCTGATCCAGACCCCCGACGGCGACAGCGCCGCGGCCCGGCTGGTGATCATCTCCATCGTGATCGCGATGGGCGCCTTGATCGCATCCGAATGGTTTGCGCGGCGCGCCCTGCGGCGCCTGCACGGGAACTGACCATGCTGCGCGTCGACATCACCAAGCAACTCGGCGAATTCTCGCTTCAGGCTTCGTTCGAAAGCCAGGGCCGCGTCACCGGCCTGTTCGGCGCCTCCGGCGCCGGCAAGACCTCGCTGATCAACATCATCGCAGGGCTGCTGCGACCCGACCGCGGCACGATCGCGCTCGACGGCGATGTGCTCGACGACACCGCCACGCGCGTGCACGTGCCGCCGCACCGGCGCCGGATCGGTTATGTATTCCAGGATGCACGGTTGTTTCCGCATCTCGATGTCCGGCAAAATCTCGACTACGGCCGGCGCATGAACCGCCTCACCGCGGATCCGGCGCAGCACAGGCGCGTCACCGAGCTGCTCGATATCGGACATCTGCTGGACCGCCGCCCCGGCCGGCTCTCCGGCGGCGAACGCCAGCGCGTGGCGCTCGGTCGCGCGCTGTTGTCGAAGCCGCGGCTGCTGCTGCTGGACGAGCCGCTGGGCTCGCTCGACGAGGGCCGCAAGGTCGAGATCCTGCCCTATCTGGTGCGTCTGCGCGACGAAGGCATACCGATGGTCTATGTCAGCCACGACGCGGCGGAGCTGCGCCAGCTCGCCACGCAAATCGTGATGCTACAGCGCGGACGGGTGACAGCGCTCGGCGGGGTCAAGGTATTGGCGTAACGGCCACCTTCAGCCGCAGTGCATGCTATGGCCTTCGGTAGAGGCATCCGGGAGAGCCCGCAGGCTGTCGGGCCGCGCCATAGTTGCGCTGTAAACCCGTGGAAGCCTTCTCGAAAATACCGAACGGTACAAACGGGAGAGCAATGCCATGGAAGACGTCGAACGGCGCGTAATCGGCAAGGTGATGCGGCGGCTGATACCGTTTCTGATCCTGTGCTATTTCGTTGCCTATCTCGATCGCGTCAATGTCAGTTTCGCCAAGCTGCACATGAACCAGGCGCTTGGCTTCAGCGAGGCGGCCTTCGGACTGGGCGCCGGACTTTTCTTCATTGCCTATTTTCTGTTTGAGGTGCCTTCGAACATTTTTCTGGAGCGGGTCGGCGCGCGGGTCTGGATCGCACGCATCATGATCTCCTGGGGGATCGTCTCGGCCGCGTTCGCCTTCATCCCGTCGATATCAGGCGTCACCGGAACGTCGAACGAAACGGTTTTCTATACGCTTCGCTTGTTGCTTGGTGCATGCGAGGCCGGTTTCTTTCCCGGCATCATCTTCTATCTGACCCTGTGGTTCCCGGCAGTCTATCGCGCGCGCGTCATCAGCTTCTTCATGCTGGCGATCCCGATTTCATCCATCGTCGGCGCGCCGATCTCCGGAATGCTGCTGAACCTGAGCGGCTGGGGACTGGAAGGCTGGCAGTGGCTGTTCGTTCTGGAAGCGTTGCCATCGGTCCTGGTGGGGCTCGGCGTGTTGTTCTATCTCACCGATTTTCCGCGTCAGGCGAGCTGGCTGCAAAAGGACGAGATTGCGTGGCTGGAGAACGTGCAGGCAACCGAGAAACAGAACAAGGAGAGAATCGAACATCTTTCACTATTTCAGGCACTCACCGATGTCCGCATCCTGCTCTGCGCCCTGGTGTATTTCTGCCTCAATGCGGCGAGCTACGGCGTCGCGTTCTTTCTGCCGACCATCATCAAGAACTTTGGCGTGAGCGATACCCAGACCGGACTGCTGGCTGCGTTGCCCTTTATCTTCGGCGGCGTCGGCATGGTGCTGCTCGGTCGGCATTCGGACCGCACGATGGAACGGAAAGGCCACGTCGCGGCGGCGCTGCTGATGGCGGCGATCGGAATCGGATTGTCAGGGCTGGTATCGAATCCCGTCGTCGTCATGGCGTTGCTTTGCTTTGCGCAGATCGGCGTCTCCGCGGTGCCGGCGATGTTCTGGCCGCTACCGGCAAGCTTCCTGACCGGAGCGTCGGCCGCTGCCGGGATCGCGGCGATCAACTCGCTCGGCAACCTCTCGGGCTTCGCCGGTCCGTTTGCGATGGGCTACCTGAAGGATCTGACCGGCAACTTCACGGTCGGCCTGCTCCTGCTCGCCGGATGCGCGGTCGTTGGCGCAGCCGTGGTCATGAGCCTGCGCATCGACGTGCGGCGCGAGCAGGCATCGGGTGAGGTCGCGCTGGCGCACTAGGCCTTGAAAGGCCCAGCCGTCGCCGCCGCCTATTCCGGGACGACCCGCACTGCGCCGCGGGCGGCGCTCGTGGTCAGCGCTGCGTAGGCCTTCAGCGCCATCGTGATCTTGCGGCTGCGCTTCTTGGCGGGCTTCCAGGCATCCGCGCCGCGGGCCAGCATGGCTTCGCGCCGCTTCGCCAAGGTGGCGTCGTCGACCATGAGGCTGATCGAACGCGCGGGGATATCGATCTTGATGAGATCGCCGTCCTCGACGAGGCCGATCAAGCCGCCTTCGGCGGCTTCCGGCGAGAGATGCCCGATCGACAGTCCCGATGAGCCGCCGGAGAAGCGGCCGTCGGTGACGAGCGCGCAGACTTTGCCGAGGCCCTTCGATTTGAGATAGCTGGTCGGATACAGCATCTCCTGCATGCCGGGACCGCCGCGCGGGCCTTCATAGCGGACCACGACGACGTCGCCCGGCTTGATCTTGTTGCCCAGGATGGCTTCGACCGCGGCGTCCTGGCTTTCGAAGATCCGCGCCGGGCCCTCGAACTTCAAGATGCTCTCGTCGACGCCGGCGGTCTTCACGATGCAGCCGTCGAGGGCGATATTGCCCGACAGCACCGCGAGGCCGCCATCCTTGGAATAGGCATGTGCGAGGTCGCGGATGCAGCCGGTCTCGCGGTCGGTGTCGAGTTCCTCGAACCGGCGCTCCTGGCTGAAGGCCACCTGCGTCGGCACGTTGCCGGGTGCGGCCATGAAGAATTTGCGGACGCTTTCGCTCTTGGTCTGCTTGACGTCCCAGCGGGCCAGCGCGTCTTCCAGCGACTTGGCGTGAACCATCGGCAGACCGCGATTGAGCAGACCTGCGCGATCGAGTTCGCCGAGGATCGCCATCACGCCGCCGGCGCGATGCACGTCTTCCAGATGCACGTCGGCCACCGACGGCGCCACCTTGCACAGCACCGGCACCCGGCGCGACAGCCGGTCGATATCCTGCATCGTGAACGGCACCTCGCCTTCGTAGGCCGCCGCCAGCAGATGCAGCACCGTGTTGGTCGATCCGCCCATGGCGATATCGAGCGTCATGGCGTTCTCGAACGCCTTGAAGCTGGCGATGGCCCGCGGCAGCGCGGTTTCATCGTTCTGCTCGTAATAGCGGCGCGCCAGATCGACGATCAGGTGACCGGCCTCGACGAACAGACCCCTGCGGTCGGCATGCGTCGCCAGCACCGAGCCGTTGCCGGGCAAAGCAAGCCCCAGCGCCTCGGTGAGGCAGTTCATGGAATTGGCCGTGAACATGCCGGAGCACGAGCCGCAGGTCGGACAGGCCGAGCGCTCGATGGTCTCGACGTCGGCGTCACTGACGTTGGGGTCGGCCGCCGCAACCATGGCGTCGATCAGATCGACTGCCCGGATCTTGCCCTTGAGGTTGACCTTGCCGGATTCCATCGGCCCGCCCGAGACGAACACGGTCGGGATGTTGAGCCGCAGCGCCGCCATCAGCATGCCGGGGGTGATCTTGTCGCAGTTGGAGATGCACACCATCGCATCCGCGCAATGCGCGTTGACCATGTACTCGACGCTGTCGGCGATGATCTCGCGCGACGGCAGGCTGTAGAGCATGCCGTCATGGCCCATGGCGATGCCGTCATCCACCGCGATGGTGTTGAATTCCTTGGCGACGCCGCCGGCGGTCTCGATCTCGCGCGCGACGAGCTGGCCGAGGTCCTTGAGATGGACGTGGCCGGGCACGAACTGGGTGAACGAATTGACCACGGCAATGATCGGCTTGCCGAAATCCTCGTTCTTCATGCCGGTGGCACGCCAGAGGCCGCGGGCGCCCGCCATGTTGCGGCCGTGGGTCGTGGTTCGGGAGCGGTAGGCGGGCATGGCGTGTCCTCTTGGAAGCGGTAAATTCGCGGGCGCGAACGTCTTTTAGACGGTGAATTCGATCGGTTAAACGCGCCCCGGCGCAGGGGCGCTATGCGCGCACCCCGGCGGGACAAGGCCCTGAAAAGGCGGGCCCATTGAGGGGTGATACAGGTCGGGAGTTGCGGGTTCAAGCCGGGGCTCCGGCGTCCAATGGTCACCTTAGGGGTAAGCGGGAAGTTCAGGCAATTTGCGCATCGGCGGTCGCGATCAGGCCCTTGGGAACCAGCAGGATGGCCGGAAGCATCAGCGCATAGACGACGGTGATGGCGATGACGCAGACGTCGAAGCTGCCGAAATGATCATAGAGGTGGGTGCCGAGCAGATCGCCAAACCGCGAGACCACGAAATAGAGGCTGCTGGCCAGCATCAGCGTCGTGCCCTGCAACCCCCTGGGGCATGAGCGCATGATCAGATCCAGGTAGGCGCCGGTGGCAATGCCGCCCATCAGCCCGATCGGCACCGCAGCGATCAAGGCACCCGTCACCGAGTGAATCAACAGCAATGGCACCATCTGCGGGACGGCGATCACGGTTCCCCACACCAGCAGCGTCTTCAGCGCAAACTTCCGGCACAGAATTCCGTAGATGATGAAGGTCGGAATGAAGGAGGCAGCGAAGATCGCATTCCATTGGCCCCATTGCGCGTCCGAAGCGTGCAGGGCGTTCTGCAGGTGATACTGCAGCGGCGTCACCGAGCCCGGCGCAAAATTCCACAACAGCCAGATCAGCATCGCCGGATAGATCGGCCAGTGCCGCACCAGCCTCTTGAGATCAGCGATCGGATGCCGCTCGTCGCCGTGTTCGATGCGGACATTGTCGAACACGTCGCCCGGCCGCCACAGCGCATAAGCGGCGACGGTGAACATGATCGCAGCGCCCACCAGAAACAGGATACGGACGGCCTGATCGGAGCCTATCTCTTCGAGCAGCCCGCTCAGCGCGCCGCCGGCAAGCAAGGCCGCGAAGGTCGGGATCGACAGGAACACGTTCCACGCCGCGCTGATCTGCCCGGTCATCGCATGCTGCTGGCCGATCACGGCCGTCAATCCGTTCTGGGCGCTGGAGACGAACAGGAACGAGACGGTGAGAACGATCACCGCGACCAGCAGCGTCAGGTAGCTGATCGGGCTGAAGGCGAAAAACACATAGAGCAGCGCGCTGATGCCGCCGAACAGCAGCATGAATCCGCGGTCCCGCATCCCGAACGGATTCCAGATGTCGCGGAGGAAGCCGAAGGCGAAAGCGAGGTAGAGCGGGATCGCTGACATCAGCCGGAAGCCGGCGACCTCATGGGCCTGCAGATGCAGCTTGTTCTTCAACAGGAAGCTGATGGGAATATCGATCAGACCTCCGGCGGGACTGCCGAAGGCCAGCAGGACGATCAGGATGCCGAGGTAGAGAATGATTTTCCGCCGGGCCTGGCGCGACAGGGCCGTGGGCACGACGGCGACGTCCGCCGATATCGTTTCGACACGGTCGATCGCCGTCATGGCGCGTGTCTCCGCAGCAAGCGGCGACCCGTAGCGTGATTTTTGCCTGCCATCTAGACAATTTCACGCGCGCGCAGGTCCGCGATCGCGCTCTTGTCATAGCCGAGCGAGGCCAGCACCTCCTCGGTGTGGGCGCTGAGCGCGGGCGCCATGCGCTCGAGCCGGCCGCCGCCATGGGCAAGCTGAAAACCGCTGCCGGCGAACCGCAACCGGCCGTAGGGTGTATCGATCTCCTGGATGGCGCCGCGCGCGGCGATTTGCGGGTGATCGATCACTTCCTCGACCTTCCAGATGCTGGCGCAGGGAGCGCCCGCGGCATCCAGGATCTTCTCCCACTCGCGCGGGTCTTTCTTCGCAAGCGCTTCCTCGATGATGGCCCGCAGCGCCGGCTCGTTTTCCTGGCGGGCGAACCAGTCGACAAAGCGCGGGTCTTCCAGCGCATCGGCACGGCCGAGCGCGGTCATCAAGCCGCGATACTGCTTCTCGCTGTTGACCGCGAGCAGCAGATAGCCGTCACCCGCCTTGAACAGGTTGGCGGTCGGCCGGCGGCTCACGGCCTGGTTGCCGGAGAGTTGCTGGCGATGGCCGGCGACCGAGTAGTCCGCGACCTGCCCGGAGAGAAACGCCAGCGTCGCCTCCAGCATGGAGACATCGACCAACTGCCCCTTGCCGGTATGGGTGCGCTGGAACAGCGCGCTCGATACGCCGAACGCAGCCGTCGCGCCCGACAGCACGTCGCAGACCGCAAAGCCGGCGCGGGTCGGCCCGGTCGCCTCGTGGCCGGTGATCGACATGATCCCCGACAAGGCCTGGATCTTGCCGTCATAGCCGGCGCCCAATCGTTCCGGGCCGGTCTGGCCGAAGCCCGAGATCGCGCAATAGATCAGCCGCGGATTGATCGCCGAAAGGTCTTTGTAGCCGATGCCGAGCTTGTCCATCACGCCGGGGCGGAAATTCTCCATCACCACGTCGGCCTGCGCGGCGAGCTGCTTGACGATGGTGATCGCCTCTTCCTTCTGCAGGTCGAGCGTCAGGCTGCGCTTGTTGCCGTTGATCGCCTGCCACCCCGGCGCGAGGCCACGCTCGGCCCATTCGCGGCTCAAGGGCGTGCGGCGCATGTCCTCGCCCTCGCGCCGCTCCACCTTGATGACGTCGGCCCCGAGCAGCGCAAGCTGGTAGCTCGCATAGGGGCCGGCCAGCACCTGCGTGAAGTCGAGAATCTTCACGCCTTCGAACGGTCGGGTCACGCTGTCCTCCTGATTTTCTTCTTCCCCTCTCCCCTTGTGGGAGAGGGTGGCTTCGCGAAGCGAAGACGGGTGAGGGGTATTTCTCCGCGAACACCGAGTGCGCGGTGAGATACCCCTTATCCGGCGCTTCGCGCCACCTTCTCCCGTCCCAACTCGGGTATACCCGAGTTGGGCATACGAATATGTCGAAGTCGGATAAATCCGACTTCGATGGGAGAAGGCAGAGAGCCGCCGCCTCACGCCGCCCGGTTGCCGCGCGCAATCTCTTTCTGCTTGTCGAACTCGGCCCGGCGCCGCGCCAGTTCTTCCGGACTCATCTGCGCGACGTTGTTGTAGTCGAGCTTCCACGAGGCATCCTCGCTCCAGCGCAGCGGCGACTGCATCGTAGTGCGCGCGCCGGACGCGGACTCCAGCAGGCCCAGCGCCAGCTCGAGCGTCAGCGCCTGCGACTCGACGTCATCAGGCTTGCCGGCGGAGTTGCCGAGCGGGAAATCGTTGAACAGGAAGCGCGGCACCGCGGCGTGCTCGATGATATCCTTGGCGCAGCCCATCACCACCGTGGCAATGCCGTTGGCTTCGAGATGACGCGCCACCAGCGCAGAAGTCTGGTGACAGACCGGGCAGTTCGGCACGATCACGGCGACGTCGACGTTGTCGGCGAGGCAGCGCGCGAGGATTTCCGGCGCGTCGACATCGATGGTGACGCGATGGCTGCGGTTGGTCGGCGCGCCGAAAAAGCGCGGCGCCACCTCGCCGATCCGCCCCGCTTCTTTCGCCTTCAGAAGCTGCGGCAGCGGAAACCAGGTGCCGCTGTCGGTCGCTGACGTGTGCTTGCGGTCGTAACCGATATGCGAGATGCGCAGATCGTGCGGCTTCGACGTATCGCCGTCATAGACCTGGTAGAATTTGGCGCCGCCGTTATAGGCAGCACCCGGGCCCTGATCGCCCTTGGTGGGATCATATTGCGCCGCCGTGGTGATGATGGTGACGCGCGACTGCGCCAGCGGCTTCCTCAGCGGCTGGAACGGCGCATCGATATAGTGCGCCCAGCGATAGGGCGTGGTGTAGCCGATCGCGGTGTAATAGTCGCGGGTCCGCTGCATATAGGGAACCGGAGCATCGTAATCGGGCGCGAAGCCGAGCTGGTCGTCGAGGGGGCCGGACATTTGCTGTCTCTCCTGCGTTTCCACCGTGGGGCCGCCGGGCGGCCTCTTGGCTAAGCTAGTGATAGTCCGCGGTTTGCTCAACAGCGGAAATAGCAACCCGGCCCTCCGCAGCGTCATTCCGGGGCTGTGCGCAGCATCGAACCGGAATCCCGTCATTGCTTGTAGCCCGGATGAGCGCAGCGATATCCGGGGCGGTGTCAGAGTGGTCCCGGATGTCGCTACGCTCATCCGGGCTACGAAGCTCGTTACAAATACGACTTCACAAATACGACTTCGCGGTCTCGCGGCGAGATGCGCCCGGAGTTTTGCTGGAAATCCTTGCCCTCCCCAAAATCAGAGGGCGCAGGGAAAGCCGGGTACACGCTGTACCCGCGGTCTCGCGTGCAATAGATGCATAAGAACGCGCACACGAGCATACAGGTTCAGCGGAGGCACTCCGACTTTCCCTGCGCAATGGCTTTACGGCTTACTTCGTGCTCACCCCGGCGAACGGGCTTTGTTGTCACCGTCGCTTTCGGATGGTTTCGAAAGCTTGATGCCAGCGTCGCGGCATCAGGTCCACACGACTTCACCGTACGCAATTGCCACGCTCGTCAGTCGCAGCCTTCGCGTCCACCGCTCCCTGCCCCTCGTTTGCGACGATGGCCGACGCCCCTTGTGTCCGCGAAATCTGCCAGAATGTGCGAACGGGCGGTTCTCGCAAAACCGCCCGTCGCTGGAACTGAGCCCGTGACGCCCCAAAGGCGGCAGAGCCTGAGATCAGAGCAAGGGACAGCTCCGGTGGTCTTCCTCAACCCGAATAGTTGCAAGGGCTTCGAGCCCGAACCGAGCAAGGAAGGGAGTAGAAGATGGCACAAAACGACCTCGTTGTCGTCGGTATTGACGTGGCCAAAGACAAGGTGGATGCCTGCATTCGCAGATTCACGTTGCGGCAAACGTTCCCGAACACCGCACAAGGTCATCGCAAGCTGGTTGCCTGGCTGAGAAGATACCAAGTGGGCAAGGCGGTGATGGAGGCAAGCGGCGGCTACGAGCTGGAATGGCGCAACGTGCTGCACAAAGCCGGCATCGAGGTGCGGATCGTCGATCCCAGGCGGGTCCGCAGCTTTGCGCAGTCGGCCGGACGCTTGGCGAAGAACGATCCGATCGACGCGGAGATGATCGCCTGGTTTGCCGAGACGTTCAGCCAGGCGCCGGGCCAGACCCCTGATGCCGCGCGTGAGGAACTCGCGGCGCTGGCGAAAGCGCGCACGGCCCTGGTCGACGTCAAGATCCGCCTGCAGGCTCAGGACGAGCATGCGGCCCCAGAACCGGCCCGGAAGGCTTATGCGCGTGTCTTGAAGAACCTCGCCGCCGAAATGGACAAGCTCGAGGCCGCAATCTCTGCCAAGGTCAAGGCCACACCGGAGTTTGCCGAGCGTGCCGAGATCATCGAGAGTGTTCCGGGCCTCGCGCACGTGACGTCCGCGATCCTCATTGCAGGAATGCCCGAGCTCGGACAGGTCAGCGACGAGGTCGCCGCCGCCCTGATCGGCGTTGCCCCTTACGACGATGATAGCGGCAAGCGGCGCGGCGAGCGCTACATCAAGGGCGGGCGCCGCTGGGTGCGAAACGCATTCTACATGCCCTGTCTCGGCGCAGCTACGCAGTGTAATCCGGTGCTCAAGGCCTTCTATCAGCGTCTGCTTGCCAAGGGAAAGGAGCCCAAGGTTGCGCTCGTCGCCTGCATGCGCAAGCTGATCATCATTCTCAACACGATGCTCGCACGCCGCCAGAAATGGAATCCCGGCCGTCACGCCACGGGTTGACTGCGCGAGCGCACTTACTGCGCTCGGTCTCCGACCGTGCGCATGGAAAGCCAACAGACCGACGAGCGGGCGGGGTCAAGGCCGTAGCCGCCGAAGGCGGGGGCGCGTCAGCGCCAGCCTTGAGGCCGCCCGATCGCCGGGCTACTTCTCAGCATGGTTGCTCGGGTGGGACAGGATGGCGGGAGTTGAACACCTGATTTGCCCGACGACGCAAATGGAATATTTTTGCGCGGAGGGCTGGACAGACTTTTAGGTGATTTGCCCGACGGGTTATTTTGTCGCATCCTTGCAGGAAATTTGCGCTTGCGCGGGACGCGAAACAGTCCCCGACGAAGACCGGAATCGGGAGGCCAACCAATGGTCCGCATCGCAGTGATTGTATTGGGAGTGCTTCTGTCTTTTGGGGCAAATGCGCAGAGCCTGAGACTGAAAAATTATCTACAACCGGAAAACGACAGGATCCGCATCCTCAATGAAGTCTATCTGGCGGGCGCGATCGACGCACTAACGGCCTACAACATGGCAGCCCCCACCAAACTGTTCTGCAAAGAGGGCGGACTTGTCAGCCACGAGGAGGCGGCTCATTTGATGACGGACTGGGCCGAGAAGCAGACGAAGATGCCAGACGACACGCTCATCGTCATTCCGCTGCTTCTTCTTCTGAAAAAGACCTATCCTTGTCCCTAGCCACCATCCGTTGCACCGCTTTGCGTCCCCTGATCCCGGCGGCAGATTGCCGGAATTACGTTGACAGCGATGGGTTGAGCCCTCGAAACCCATCGCTTCGATAAGAGCACAACGCGCAGATTGCGGAGTTGATGGAGCTCAGCCCAGCCTACGAGCTAGCGCTGACTGAGCCGCAGGGCTTATGGGTATTGAGCGAGTGCCCGTGCAAGCACCCTTCATGTTTCTGGGCGAAGGCAAGCAAGCCCATGATCATCAAAGCAACCACGACAAGTCCGGCGACGAGGTTCTCTGTCATGACTACCACTCCCGGGTTAGCTCACTACGTAGTGGGCGGCCGCGCATCCAAGGATGATGAACATAGTGGGCGCAGCCGTCAACGTGCTGCAAGACCGATCGAGCCCGGTCGACCGGAACTAGGGTGACTGCACTTAACCCCCCTCGTCAAAATGGTCGCCCGAAGATGCGGAATTTGGTCCGCTATCGGCGCATGCCGGAATTACGGCGACACAGCGCGCATAGGACGCAAAGTTGCTGACGTCGGCAAACCGATCGATCGGACCGGTTTCCAGAAGAATGACGGTGGCGAGCGTCTGGCCGATGCCCGGCACGCTAGTTAACAAGCCGTATTGCGGTCGGGGCTTGACGCGTTCTTGTAGGCGCTTCTCCAGAACCTCGACCTGTGACTGCAGTGTCGCGATGACGGCAACGTTGGCCTTGATTGCCAAGCCTACATCCGCCGCCAGTGGCAGGCTGTCGATCGTATCGTCGGTCAGCCGCTTGATCTGATTGCTGGTCATCCGCCCACCGAGCTGCCTGGCCATGATGTTTTCCACCGCCAGGACATGTGCCGTGCATGACTGCACCAGCTGCATGCGCTTGCGCGCCAGATCGCGCACGACGCGATGCTCCCTCGGCAGGATCGTACCCGTCGGCAGGATTCCCAATCGCAGCAGGTGCGCAAGGTGCTGCGCATCGGTCTCATCGCCGCTGTGCTTCAGTCCTTCGTACTGCTTGATCGCCGCCGTGTTGGCGAGATGCACGTGGAAGTCCGCATCCCGCAAACCGTCGACCAGCCAATACCAGTTGTAGGTCGACTCGACCACCACGCCGGCCAATTCGTCTTGCCATCGAGCCAGAAAGCCTACGATCTTCGCGATGTCGTTGGGCAGGCGCTTCTGCGCCACAACCCGATCAGCATCGTCGATAATCGCGACGACGCTGTTGTTCGAATGCAGATCAATTCCGCTATACATCATCTTCGCCTCCTCGTCGCCAAAAGTGATTCGTTGATTGCGAATTCACCTTAGCTCCACCGCCTTCTTGGTCGCGAAGGCCGGCTAGATGATCTTCAGTGCACTTAGTTTATTGATCCTGCCTGTGCGCGCCTTATCGCGCAGAGCGAACTTATAGAAGGGAGCGGGCGAGGACATTTAGTGCGCGGTCACCGTAATCCCTGTTACCGCCGTCCTGGTCGCTTGAGTTCGGCGACCTCATATTTTTGGCCGGCAGCCAGGCTGCTACAATACCACCAGATTTCATTGTTTCTCCAGCCCACAAAAAGTCCGTGGTCCCTGCACTCATAGTAGGTTTTGAAGTTGCGCACGTTTCTGCACGTGGGCGAGAAAATGTCGGCAGACCCGGAGCATCCATTCCAGGGGGCGTTGCCGTACTTGAAGCTTGTTTGGCAACCATCGGTGCAATTACTGGTGGTTCTCTCAAGCTCGGCAAGCTTCGCCATTGTTGAATTTGGCGCAGGCGGTGGTGTTTGCGTGAGTGGTTGAACGGGCTTTTGAGGGGCTGGCTGAGTAGCTGGCAGAGTTTGGCGAGACGCACCTGTGTTTGCCGCCTGCCTATGTGGCCTCGCCGATTGCTTCGGCGCGACGACCGTGATGCTGGGAAGCGTTGCGACAGAGCCTGTTGCGGTTTGCGACACGGCCGTGTCGCTCAGGCCGCCCAGCAACGCAGTTGACAAGATAGCGACGGCTAAGGGCGCAACAAAGGTTGACGACAATCTCATGACGACGTCCTCCCGGATCCGGGACAGACATGCCATCCCAACGAATGCACGGCACAACCTAGCCGGGATTTCCAAATTAGGCCACTGAGGATCGCAAAGATATCTGCCGACGACGCGCCGTCGACAAGAAGACATTGACCGCCAACCTGAGGCCGTTGCGATGTCAGCTACAGGACACCGCGTCGTTTCGCTGCGAGGCTCGCGCCTTAAACCCCAGCGACCGAAGACCAAATCTCCGCCAGCTTGCGCCTGAACTTTTTGATTACGGTGACAGCACTTAATTGATTGGTCGTGCCTGTGCGCGCCTTATCGCAGACCGAACTTATAGAAGGGACCGGGCGAGGATATTTATCGAGGATATTTATAGAGTGCACAGTAATCTCTTAATCTCGATTTCAACCCTTGCGGGGTGACGCCGCCGCCTGGCCGACACCGATCTGCATCAGGTCTCGGCCAATCACGAGTTCGCCAGAGAAGCCTTTGCCTGCAGGTAGCAATTGTTCGCGTGTAGCGTTGCCGGGCACTATGTGGCTGAGGACAAGTTTTTTGACGCCTGCCGCTTCAGCTATTGCTCCAACCTCTTCGACCGGCGTATGGGCGCTTAGCAGATGTGCTAACAGGCCCTCATCGGCGGCCGAACGCGGCTTCGGGAAACGACGGAGGATCTCACTCGTCACAATGACCTCGTGAACGAGAACGTCTGCGCCTTTTGCGAGCTTGATCAAATTCTCACTCCGCGCCGTATCGCCGGAGAATACGATTGACCCATCATCAGTGTCGAAGCGATAGGCGAATGCAGGCCAGACCGGGGCGTGTTCCACCAGGGTTGCGGAAACGCGAACGCGATCGTCTTCGAAGAATTTGAACGGCTCCATCGGGGGAGAAGGAGTTTCATTGGGCGATTTGAAACCGGCAATTGGCGGAATATCGATGTCGTGCACATCGACTACCGCTTCGAGATTCGGTTTCCCGTTGTCGCGCATTCGGTCATTCAAATCCGTCGCGAAAGCCTGATAGAGATAGCCCGTCATATCCTTGGTGCCGGGCGTCGGGTTTTCGGGATTGATGATTGGCACAGTCGGAATCGGAGCGCCGGGCGGTGAAAAAACAGGCGCCATCTGGCCTCGCCGCCCCGGGCCAAAGACCTTAAAGGGGGAGGATCGGCGGTCGAGTCCCTGGAACAATCCGAACAACAACAGATTCGCATAGTCGACTGTATGATCGGAATGGAGGTGGGTCAGGAAGAGCGCTCTCACGTCGTCGTTCATAACACGGATGCTCGCTGGCGATATCGCTTGTCGAAGGCGTTTCCCGACGCCCTCGCCGCAGTCCACGAGATAGTAAGCGTCACCAACTGCCACGAGCGACGAAATTCCGCATTGGTCCGAATTCAGCCACCAGGAAGGACCGCCTGAAGTGCCCAGCAGGATGAGCTTGGTCCACGAATTGCCGGCATCTCCCGATAATTGTGCAACCTGAATTCGTGTATCGATGCTGCGGTCGCCCGCGACGGCGGAGTTCATCATGGGCGCAATTAGGCTCACGGCGCTTCCCGCGATGAAGCCACGACGCGTAAGCGCTTGTCGAGCGGCGTTTCCGATCAGGTTGCTCATTTGCCCCCCTAGGCAGCTTCACAAGAAGTGGCTCTCGCGAATTCAGTGGATCAGAGAGCCGGTCAGGTGGCAATGGCCGGCGAGGCCGATCTCAACCCATTTGGTTTGAACGGAGAGGTGAGCCAGCCGACGGTCAAATCGGCGTTTCTGTACCAAAGAGACCCGCCGCCGCTGTGCCCACATGTCCGCTAGCAACTGCCGGACCTGACAGGCCGTCCGCCGGGGAGATTTATGGGGGCACGGCCTAATTGGGTGCACTGACTGCCCGCTTTAATGAGACACGCTGATCGCTGTGACGGCGCAGTTGCGCAGCCTCCTCCATGAGGTCACGCCCTAAACCCCCGCCACCGACGACCATATCTCCGCCAGCTTGCGCCTGAAGGCCTGCGCACGCGTCAGGGGCACGGTCTCTTCCTCATCCTCGGGCAGGCGGAGGCCGACGACGTTGACGCGGCCGCCGCCGATGCTGCGCGCCACCAGCACGATGGGATCAAGCACGAGCTCGGCGCCTTCCTTCGGTGCATAATCGAGATGAATGTCGAAATAGTCCGCCAGCGTCAGCTTCGCCTGGTCATCGGGGACAGCGACACCGTAGATCTCGGCCAGTTCGCCGAGCGTGTGATCGCCCAGGACCACGAAATCGCCGAGCAGATGCGGATCGGGCGCCGCGCTCGGGGCCATGTCGACAAAGAAGCGATCCAGCGCCCCGGCCTTTTCCGGCGGCGCCAGCAGGTAAAGGTAGTCGCCGGCCGCGACCGGATCAGCCTCGGTCGGCGTCAGAATCCGCTGGTCACGGATCACCAGCGTCGGCTTCGACCAGGACGGAATCAGACCGCGCCGGAAATACAGGCTTTTTGCCCGCACCGGATAGCCGACCAGTTGCTGCTCGAGCTGGCCCGGCAGATCCAGTTCGACACGCCGCGGCCCGCGCTCGGCGCGCGGCAGCGCCACGTGCAGGCGCCGCGCCGCCGGCGCCAGCGTCCAGCCCTGCAGCAACAGCGAGATGATGACGACGACAAAGGCGACGTCGAAATAGAGATAGGCTTTCGACAACCCCACCAGCATCGGGATCGAGGCCAGGAAGATCGCGACCGCCCCGCGCAGGCCGGTCCAGGCGATGAAGACTTTCTCCCGCCAGTTGAACTTGAACGGCGCGAGGCACAGGAAAACCGCGACCGGACGGGCAACCAGCATCAGCGCGAACGCGACGATGACCGCGGCGCCGGCGCTGCTCAGCAGGCGATGCGGCGACACCAGCAGCCCGAGCAGAACGAACATCACGATCTGCGCCAGCCAGGTCGCGGCATCGAGGAACGTCACCACCGAATTATGCGCCCGCGTCGGCCGGTTGCCGATGATGATCCCGGCGAGATAGACCGCGAGAAAGCCCGACGCATGCCCGATCTGCGCCGCGCCGAAAATCACCAGCGCCGCCGTCGTGACAAAGGGCGCATGCAATCCCTGCGGCAGCGCCACCCGATTGAGCGCCAGCACGACCAGCCGTCCGCCGATCACCCCCATGACCGCGCCCAGCAAGGCTTCGCGGGCAAATTCCAGCGCAATATGCGCGAGCGAGCTTTCGCCGCTCGAAATGTATTCGACCAGCATCAGGGTCAGGAAGATGGCGAACGGATCGTTGGTGCCGGATTCGGCCTCCAGCGTCGCGCCGACGCGGGGACGCAGCCGCAAGCCCTGGGTATGCACCAGCAGGAACACCGCCGCGGCATCGGTGGAAGCGACCACCGCGCCGACCAGCGAGGCTTCGGTCCAGTTGAGATCGAGCACATATTTGGCGACCGGCGCCGTGATCAGCGCGGTCAGGAGCACGCCGATCGTCGCCAGCACCACCGAGGGCGCCAGCACGGTGCGGATGCTCTGAAACCGGGTTTTCAGGCCGCCATCGAACAGGATCAACGCCAGCGCCACCGATCCCACCAGATAGGTGGTGCGGACGTCGTCGAACTGCAGGTGGCCGGGGCCGGAATCGCCCGCCAGCATGCCGATCAGCAGAAATACCAGCAGCAGCGGCGCGCCGAACCGCAGCGCGAGCAGGCTCGACAGGATTCCGGCCATCACCAGAATCGCGCCGAGAAAGACCGCTATGCTGACCGAGTCCAGCGACGCCATGAATTCTTACAGCCCTTCGGGTCTCACAAATCATTGCAAATACTTGCACTTGCATCCTTATCGTTGCCACACTTCGACGCCAACCCATTTCTCGCGGGAGCGGCAAAGTGCCCGATTTTAATGGCCTAACTCACATTGCCGGCATGTCGTATCGATGGCGCCGGCGCCATGCTTATGGGATTCTCGCCGAACTTCGAATCACGTTCGCCCGCTGAGGCCGAAAAGAGATTTTGCGAATGGATATGGACCTCAAGGACGTCATCGAGTTTCTGCACGCGACCGCGCGATCGCTGGGCGCGGAGGTTACCTCGCCCTGGTTCTATCTGCAGTTCGGCCTGATCCTGGCCGCCTTCGGCATTGCCTACGCGGCGGATGCCGCGATACGCGCGCGTGTCGACATGTCTTCGGTGGCCATGAGCTGGCCGCTGCCATTGCGGCGGTTCGCCCGCGTGCTGGTCGGCAGCGCGTCCACCGTCATCTTCGCGATCCTGGTGATCGCGGCGCGCATCACGATGTATCATTCGACCTGGCCGAGCCGCAGTTACCTGCTCGCCATCGCCGCCAAGCTGGCGCTGGCCTGGCTGGCGATCCGACTCATTACCTCCGTCATCCGCAACGCCTTCATCGTCCGTGTGGTGTCGATTTCAGCCTGGCTGATCGCGGCCTTGAGCATCCTCGGCCAGCTCGGGCCGACCATCGAGTTGCTGGACGCGGACCAGGTGTCGATCGTGCTCGGCGGGCTGCGGCTGACGCCGCTGGTGCTGATCAAGCTCGGCGCCCTCCTGATCGTGGCGCTGTGGCTGACCAACATTGCCAGCAACTTTGCCGAGAGCCGGATCAACCGCTCGACCGACCTGACGCCGTCGATCCAGGTGCTGCTGATCAAGATGATCCGGATGGGGCTGATGGTCTTCGCGGTGGCGGTCGCGGTCAGCGCGGTCGGCATCAACCTGTCGGCGCTGGCGGTCTTCACCGGCGCGGCCGGCGTCGGCATCGGCTTCGGCCTGCAGAAGATCGTCGCCAATTTCATCTCGGGCCTGATCCTGCTGGTCGACAAATCGGTGAAGCCCGGCGACCTCGTCACCATCGGCGACAGCCAGGGCCGCATCAGCGCGATGAAGACGCGCTATATCTCGGTCGCCGCCGGCGACGGTCGCGAGTTCCTGATCCCGAACGAGGATCTGGTGACGCAAAAGGTGGTCAACTGGACCTATACCGACAAGAACACGCTGGTGAAGGTGCTGTTCAGCGCCAATTACGACGCCGACCCGCGGCTGGTCTGCAAGCTGGCGATCGACATCGCCGCAGCCGCCCCACGCGCCATCAAGAACAAGCCGCCGAACTGCATCCTGACCGAGTTCGCCGAGGCCGGGATGAAGTTTTCCCTGACCTTCTGGATCGCCGACCCCGACGGCATGGACCATGTGAAGAGCGACGTGATGCTGGCACTGTGGGACGCGTTCAAGCGCGAGGGCATCCGGGTGCCCTACCCGGTGCGGGAAATCCGGGTCCGCGGCGGCGCCTTGCCGGTCGAGACCGTGGTTGAAGCTTCCGGCTAGATGCAAGGCCCTTTTGATGCAAGTCGTTTTGTAGGCTTCAAAAGCCCCAACCTTGGCTTGCGCTGACCGTTCCGATCATTAAATTAGGCAGCAAATCAGCCCATTACGCTGCCCTTGACCCTCCGAAGCATGACCCGCCCATGAGCTACATCGAAGCGACTGACACCTCCTTGCGAAAGACCGGCCAGATCAAGCTGCATGGACCGGGCGCCTTTGCCGGCATGCGCAAGGCCGGCGCGCTGGTCGCCAAATGCCTCGACGAACTCACCGACCTCGTCAAGGCCGGCGTCCCGACCTCGGAGATCGACGAGTTCGTCCGCAATTTCGCCTTCAGCCACGGCGCCTATCCGGCGACGCTGATGTATCGCGGCTATCGCTATTCGACCTGCACCTCGATCAATCACGTGGTCTGCCACGGCATGCCGGGCGACCGCGCGCTGAAAGAGGGCGACGTCGTCAATGTCGACGTCACCTTCATCGTCGACGGCTGGTACGGCGATTCCAGCCGCATGTACGTGATCGGGCCGATCGCCCGCAAGGCGGAACGGCTGATCGAAGTCACCTATGAGGCGATGATGCGCGGCATCGCCGCCGTAAAGCCCGGCGCCACCACCGGCGACATCGGCCACGCCATCCAGAGTTTTGTCGAACCGCAGGGCATGAGCGTGGTGCGCGATTTCTGCGGCCATGGCCTCGGGCGCATGTTCCACGACGAGCCGAACATCATCCATATCGGCCGCCCCGGCGAGGGCGTCGCACTGAAGCCCGGCATGTTCTTCACCATCGAGCCGATGATCAATCTCGGCAAGCCGCATGTGAAGATCCTGTCCGACGGCTGGACCGCCGTCACCCGCGACCGCTCGCTGTCGGCGCAGTTCGAACATTCGGTCGGCGTGACCGCCACCGGCGTCGAGATCTTTACGCTGTCGCAACGCCACAGCGAGAAGCCGCTGGCGGCCTAGAGCCCGCAATTCGTGATTGCAAAAGCTGGCCGGCACGGCATGCTCCCTGCCGATGCCCGCGAAGTCCGATGACAAGCCCGATCAACCGACCGAGACGCCGCATTATCACGGCCATCGGGAACGGCTACGCGAGCGCTTCTACGGCGCCGGGCCGGAGGCGCTCAGCGATTACGAATTGCTGGAAATGGCGCTGTTTCCGGCCCTGCCCCGGCGCGATACCAAGCCGCTGGCAAAGGCGCTGCTGAAGCGGTTCGGCTCGTTCGCCGAAGTCATTCATGCGCCGGTGGCGCGACTGCGCGAAGTCGAAGGAATCGGCGAGGCCTCGATCAACCAGATCAAGTTGCTTGCCGCGGCTGCGGTGCGGGTCGCGAAAGGCGAGGTCAAGCGCAGCATCGCGCTGTCCTCCTGGAACGACGTGATCGACTATATCAGAACCGGCATGGCGTTCGCCGACAGGGAGCAGTTTCGCCTGCTGTTCCTCGACAAGCGCAATCAACTGATAGCGGACGAGGTGCAGCAGACCGGTACCGTCGACCACACGCCGGTCTATCCGCGCGAGGTGATCAAGCGCGCGCTGGAATTATCCGCGACCGCGCTGATCCTGGTGCACAACCATCCTAGCGGCGATCCGACGCCGTCGCAGGCCGACATCCAGATGACCAGGGCGATCATCGATATCGCCTCCCCGCTCGGCATTTCCGTGCACGATCACATCATCGTCGGTAAAAACGGGCATGCGAGTTTGAAGGGGATGAAACTGATATGACGCTCTGGGGAAGCTGCTCCCTGTTACAGACCCCACCCAATGGCCGAGTTTGACCCCGAAGCGGACATCGCCCAACGTCGCAATCTACTGGTGCGCAAAGCCCCGGACGATGCCGGGGCTTCGAATTCTGTCAGAGGTGTTCAACTCAACTCGTTCAATACCTTTGGACCATTCCCATGCGCGGCGGCTTCACCGGCGCCGCCACTCCGTAGATGACGGTGATGCCCGAGCCTCCACCCCATGTCGAAGTGGGGCGAAGAGGGTCGGGCGCGGCGGCACCGTTGAGGTCGTTCCAGTTGTTCGCCGCCCAAACGTTGCCCGCCGGGTCGATCGATACGTCAGTCAGCATCTGGATGCTGCCGCCTTTGAAAACGTGGATGGCATCGCCAGTCTTCGTGCCTGCGGGATGACCCTTGGTATTGTCTCCGGCCATCAGCACCACCCCACGGCCCCAGAAATTGCCAATCCAGACGTCGTCGTTGCCGTCGATATTCAAGCCCCACGGCACGCTGACCGCCTTGTTACCGGTGAAGCCGGTCGGAGCAGGTTGGGACCCATCGGGGCGGATCATATTGACCACGCCAGTGACCATATTGGGGTTGGTCTCAAGGACCTTGAGCATGTGCCCCGCGGCGATTTTGAACTGCTCCATGATCGACGCGCCGTCGGGAATGACGGGCGGGGGAAAGTCGAGCGACATGTTACTCGCAACCCATGCGTTCCCCTTCGAGTCGAGCGCAAGGGCACGAACACCGATCCCGGCGCGGAATGACTCCGCCTTCGACGGATCATCGGCAGGAAACCGCACGACAGTGTCCGACTGGGAGTTGCTGACCCAAACCCGGTTTTGGGCATCGACGATGATGTCGAAGGGAGACTTCAGACCGGCGACTTTTACAATCCTGCCGTCCTTCACCCGTCCGCCGGGAAAGTGCAGCAACTGATTGTCAGATCCGTCGGCAATCCAGACATCGCCGTTCGCGGCGACACCGATGCCCATCAAGCCAAGGAATTTCTCTTTGAAAGGAAAGTCGCTCTCTTTGCCAACGGGACGACCATTGAAATCCATCACGAGAATCTTCCCGTTGAAACTCGTGGTCCAGACCTTGTCCCGCGTTACCGCCGTGCCCCAACCGACTCCATCAATGCCCATCCCGGTGAAGCCCGTGATCGGCGGCGAGAGCGCGGTTCCGTTAGGCGAGAGTTTGACGACGCCGCCACCGATGCTTTGATTGACGCCGGACTGCGAACCGGCCATCCAGTTTTGTCCGCTCCAAAGATTGCCCTCGGCATCGAACATGAGGCGACCGGCCGAGTAAACGCCGCCGCCGGCGAAGCAAAGCGAGAGGGCGAAGTCATCGGGGACGTAGGCCAGGTACGGCACGAACGGTGCCTTACGCCGGGAGCCGTCCTTCGGCTGCGGGTAGGCTTCATCGAACAACGCGTAGAGTTCCTTTGGCTGCGCCCAAGGCTCGCGGGCGATGCTTACCATCGCTTCGAGCGTAGTCTTCGGCGTCGCGCCGCTGCTGGTAGTGGCGGCCTTGAGGAAGCGGGCTCGCCAATCATCATTGCTCGCGGACGCAAACGCCGTAATCAGCGAGCCTAGAGTGTTCAGGCTTGCAAGTGTCGTGGTTTGCGTACTGTTGAGCGGATCAAGGAGCACCTTGCCCCATCCGCCGGTCGTCGGATCAACCAGGTTTGGAGCGTTTCCAGCGGCGATCCGCAGACCGAGCGGATTTCCAGAGATCGAATCTCCCTTGATAAATTGGGCGACAGTGAATGCCGACGCGACGGTGGTCATCTCGTTGATGACGACCTCGGCGGGAGGTTTGTTGCCCAGCACTGTCAGTAATGTGGTCGCCGGACTGTCGCTACCGCCAGTTTTAATAGCCGCGCCACCCTTTGCAACCACGTACAGGACTACATCCTTGCCGGGCGTCTCGCCGGTTCGAAGCTCAAATCGGCCGTCACGGCCCGATTTTGTCTGAGCCAACTGCTTGGGTTCGCCTGCACTGGCAGCCCACAGGGTGACGGTGGAACTTGCGAACGGTCCACCGCCGGCCTGGACCCGGCCCGCGACGCGCACCGCAGCCGCAGCCGTGCCGCAGGCATATGCGAGTGCGACCGTCAGGATCGTCATAACCAATGGTGCTTTGGCAAACTTGATCACCGGAGACTCTCCTTTTCAAAGTTGCTCAATACGGTCACCGGCGCTGAGCGAAGCTAATGAACCGAGCCATGTACGTCTGTTCATGCGCATATTCCAACTCGTTGTTGGTGTTTGCCGGTGTCGTGCTCAATAATGCTTCTCGGCAACCTCCGACTATGCGAAAACGGCCTGGAACGTCGCCTCAGGTGTCAAACTCCGGACCTTTAAGGTCACCCCCGGCGAGTCCAGCTGATGCCGGGTCAGGAGGACTTTTAGATTGCTGCCGAATTTGCATAGTCTTTGTCGATGTTGTTCACGAGGATAGGGCGTATGTTCGCACACGCGGAGCGTGTACCCGGCAACGTCTCGCGGAGATTGGAACGTGGCTTGGAGTAGATTCATCGCCTTCGACGATCCGTTCCACTATCAGTCCGCGATCCGGGCTGGAGACTGGGAGATTTTTCCCACGGTGAAGGGACAGTTCCGCGCCGAATTGACTCAAGTGGTCATGAACGAATTGTGGATGCAGCGCTTTAGCGAAGAGTTGCCACGCGTCCACAAAGGAGCAATCAACTCCGGCCGCAAGGTAATCACCTTTCCTACGGAACGTCAGCCAGAGATCTACAACCGCGGCAGGCTTTTATCGTTTGGTGAAATGTGCGCCGACGACTACGAAGTTCAACACTCAAGAACGACAGGGCACTTCCGCTTCGGAGCAGTCTCTCTTCGACCAGAGGAGCTTGTTGCGGCGTGTAAAGCGATAGCCGGTTGTGAGTTCGATGCCGAGAGTGGCAAAAGGTATGTCAGACCCAATCCTACCCTCATGGAGCAATTCCTGAATCTGCATAAGATGGTCGCGGACCTTGCCAGGACCAAGCCCGAGCGTTTCGAGATTCGAGAAGTTGTTCGGGCACTTGAGCAGCAATTGACCCACCAGTTGGTCCGATGTTTGACTGACGGCATCATCTCGACAAGGAACAGGCGTATACTTCGTCACGAGGTGATAATCGCTCGCTTCGAGGAGTTCTTGGAAGCGAACCCAAATACGCCCCTGTATCTGACTGAAGTTTGCGCAGCCATTGGCACGGCGGAGCGAACCCTTAGAAACGCCTGCGAAGGCCATGTCGGAATGGGACCCATCCGTTACCTGACCTTGCGGAGAATGCACCTTGTCCGTCGCGCGCTCACGCGAGCGGCTCCTTCGACGACGACGGTAACGCGAATTGCCACCGACCACGGTTTCTGGGAGTTGGGCCGTTTCGCGGTCGCCTATAGAACTTTGTTTGGCGAGACGCCGTCAGCGACGTTGAGCAGACCGCCAGATGAGTACCCCGACTTTCCCAGTCACCCATCCCCACTCCATTCTTATTTGGTGGGTCACTGCTCAAGTTAAGTTCACCTTTTGAACGTAAAGACCGTGATGAATCACCCCTGCCATGCGACGTCGCCTATTGGCAGGCACATCTGTGACATCATACGGGGGTTCGTCGATGTCCGTTATGCTCGCCCAAGCAGACCCGGAAATGCGAGTGGGCCGGTGTGCTCCAAAATGATCGACCGTGACGTTGGCGCGATGATCACAAGCAGCCACCAATTACAGTTCCCCATTGCCGCCCCTGGTCACTGTTCGCAGGCGAAGTTCGTATAAGTTTCTCAATACCATAGATGGCTTCCAGCGCGTCCTGCACAACCATCCTAGCGGCGATCCGACGCCGTCGCAGGCCGACATCCAGATGACCAAGGCGATCGTCGACATCGCCGCCCCGCTCGGCATCTCCGTGGACGACCACATCATCGTCGGCAGACGCGGGCATGCGAGCTTGAAGGGGATGAAGTTGATCTAAGATGAGCCGCCAGATCAGAAGCGATCACCATCGCACCGGATCATGATACGTCGCGTGTCGGCGCCTCGGCGGCAGTTCTTGTTCGCGCCCGTGGCCTTGCCCCGCAGCGGATTTACGACGAGCGCACATCCTTACCCTGATACCTCCAGCAAAATTTGCATTCCGCAACTTGAAAAACTGTTCGGGCACGGCGGAAGGTCGCAAAAAAAATCGGCTAGCTCGGGATATTTTGCACCGTTGCGGTGTTCTGTTGGCAGCGATCAAGCCCCATCGCTTGGACGGCGATGGCTGATGCGCACGTTAGAGCGTCAGGCAATACGCTCTATCTAATGTCTCCGAAATCTAATGTCTCCGAACAACCCATCTTCAATGCTTCAACATAGTCTTGAAAGGGAGTGCAGAGATGAAACACGTGTTAGCTTCTCTCACTGTCGGCGCTTGCCTGCTGCTTCCGTCAGCCGGGGTAGTGCTGGCCGCGAATCCCCATACGGTTACAGGGACCACGGGGCAGCCCGGTACAAATAACGGCATAACATGTAACAGTACGACTACCGGCGGCGTTGTTATCGGCGGCGGGCCGGGCGGCTCCACCAGCGGGAACGGCTCCGCGTTCAATACGGGAACCTCGACCACCCCGCCCTTCCTGCCGACCCCCTATGCTGGGAACCCAGGCAACCCGACGGCGCCAGGTGGCGTCGGTAATCCTGCCCACGCCGTCGCCCAGTACGACGTCGCTTGCTTCCAGGCGCCGTAGGGCTGGGGTGTCCGCCATCAGGCGACGCGCCCTCGTTCGACCCATTCACTTGGCGTCAAGGCGTGCGTTGACGCCTCGAGGAGAACCGCAAACGGTTGAGACAGGATGATAGCCACATGCGTTTCGTAGTTGTGGCGGGTCTACTTTGCACGCTCATAGTCGGGCTGGGCTACACCTATGGCCAGGAAAGCCCGGCCCCTACCTTCCTCACCGCACCGGTCGAACGCGGCAGCATCTCTACTTTGGTGAAGGCCAGCGGCACGATCGAGGCAGTTGTCAGCGTCGATGTCAGTTCGCAGCTGTCGGGACGAATTGCGCAAGTGTTCGTCAATTTCAACGATACCGTAAAGGCCGGGCAACCGATCGCGCAGATCGACCCGGAGATCTTCGCTGCCCGCGTCAATGAAGCGAAAGCCGCACTGAGGGTAGCGAGGGCGACTGCCGAAGTCGAAAAGGCGGCGCTGGAACGAGCGACGGTCGCGGTGACGAATGCGCAGACCGCCAAGAAACTGGCGGAGGCTCAGTCGGCGGCAAACAAGGCCAGGCAAGATGAAGCGGAGAGAGATCTCCTGCGAAAGCGCGAGCTGGCGCGCACCGGAAGCGGAACGGAGCGAGACTCGAGTCAGGCGCAAGCTCTGCGCGACGCCGGGGCTGCCGACCTGCGCGCTTCCCTCGAGCAGATTCATATGAAAGAGGAGGCCATCGCGATTGCGGAAGCGGAAAAGTACATGGCCGACGCCAATCTCGAGAATGCCGTGGCTGTAGTCGAGCAGAGGCAGGCCGCGCTGGATCAGACGCGACTTGATCTCGATCGTACCGTGCTTCGCGCGCCGATCGATGGGATCATCATCAAGCGGGATGTCAATCCGGGACAAACCGTCGCCGTCAGCCTCGAAGCCAAAACATTATTCAAGATCGCGAACGATCTCCGCGAGATGGAGGTCCATGGCAAGATCGACGAAGCCGATGTCGGGCAGTTGAAGCCGGGCCAGGCGACCCAGTTCACAGTGGACGCTTATCCGGATCGAACCTTCAGCGGACTTGTTCTACAGATCCGCAAGGCTCCCGAGGTCGTGCAAAACGTCGTCACCTATACGACAATTGTGTCCGCACCAAATCCGGACCTTTTGCTGTTGCCGGGAATGACTGCGCAGCTTCGCATCGTGGTGAGTGATACCGGCGAGATCCTCAAAATTCCGAGCCAGGCACTGCGCTTCCGGCCAAACGGCGCCGGTCCTGCGTCACGTCACCCGAGTGCGAACGAAGCCGCCTCCTCCAGGGGATCCGCTACCGTCTGGCTAGTCGGCAACGACGGGCGACCGAACCCGGTTGCCGTGAGGCTCGGCGCAAGCGACGACAACAGCGCAGCACTGCTGGAGGGTACGCTTGACGAGGGCCAGCAGGTCATCATCGGGGTTGCCAACTCGCAGAAGCAAAGGGGCTACTTCGGCGTTCGCCTTGGATTCTAAGGTTGGATCTTGAAACTGGATTTTTGCATGCCGCCACTGGTCCGGACCGTCGGAATTTCAAAACACTATCCCTCGGGGGGAACGACCATCCGTGCGGTATCAAACGTGTCGCTCTCGATCGAGCCCGGCGAGTTTGTTGCAATCCGCGGCCGCTCGGGTTCGGGGAAGTCGACCCTGATGAACCTTTTGGGTCTTTTGGAGCGGCCGGATTCCGGCGAATATGCGCTCAAGGGCCGAGAAGCTGCAAAGCTGGGCACGGACACGCGCGCGACCATCAGAAACCAAGAGATTGGCTTCATATTCCAACTGCCAGCCCTGCTGCCGCGGGCAACCGCGCTGGAAAATGTCGAACTTCCTCTTGTCTACGCCGGCGTTGCCGGCTCCGAACGGCGTCACAGAGCCCAAGATGCGCTTGACCGCGTAGGTTTGGCCGACCGCGGTCATCATTGGCCGAATCAACTCTCGGGCGGAGAGCAGCAGCGGGTCGTCATTGCCCGTGCGATCGTGAACGAGCCTGCTCTCATCCTGGCCGACGAACCGACCGGCTCACTCGATAGCGGCACCAGCGACGAGATTCTATCGCTGTTTGAGCGCCTTCATCGCGATGGTCACACGATCATCATGGTCACGCATGCCACCGACGTCGCCGACCATGCGCAGCGACAAATCACCCTGCACGATGGGCGAGTCATCGAGGATGCCGCGGCATCAGACAAGCGTTCGCTGCTGAACGCCACCACCCTGGATTCTCCCCAATGAGCCCCCTGGAGAGCTTGCGTATAGCCACGCGAGCACTTCGCGTGAACAAACTGCGGAGCGCCCTGACCGTGCTTGGGGTCATCGTTGGCGTCGCAGCTGTCGTCTGCATGGTATCGGTGGGAGCGGGCGCACAGGCGGAAGTTTCGGAGAAGATCCGCACGCTAGGAGCCAACCTCCTGCTTGTGATGCCCGGAGCCCGAAATTCCGGCGGAGCGAGGCTGGAATCCGGAACACAGCCCACGCTGACCGAAGAGGACGCCGCTTCTATCCGCCGCGAACTGGTGGATGCTCAGGTCGCGGCCCCGCTGCTGTCGCGCTCCATGCCCCTCGTGGCCGCAAACAAGAACTGGGTGACACTGGTGGCTGGAATTAACGCCGACTATCTAGTGGCACGCGAATGGCAAATTGCCGACGGCCGATCCTTTACGGGCGACGAGATCGTATCTGGAGCCAAAGTTGCCATCGTAGGGTCGGTTGTCGTCGAGGAGCTCTTCGATAGGCGTGCCGGAGTCGGAGAGACGTTCCGGATTGGCAACGTCCCTTTCACCGTGATTGGTGTGCTGGACAAAAAGGGGTTGGGCGCGGCCGGCCGCAGCCAGGACGATGTCGTGTTCATCCCGCTGTCGACTGCAAAGAGCCGCGTGCTCGGCGCCGTGCGCGGCACGACCCGAGAAGCATTGGATTTCATCTCGATCAAGGTGTCGGATGCGGCCGCGATGTCAGAGATGGAACGCGAGATCGAGGCGTTGCTTCGGCAGCGGCACCGCATTCGCGGGGATGCCCCCAGCGATTTCAGGATCGAGAATCCGGCGGATGTCCTGATTGCACGTGGGGCCGCCGTGCGGATTCTCGGCATTCTGTTAATCGCGGTGGCAGCGGTTTCGCTGATCGTTGGCGGCATCAGCATCATGAACATCATGCTGGTTTCGGTGACCGAGCGCACCCGCGAAATCGGCTTGCGCATGGCCGTTGGGGCCAGCCGCAGCGATATCCGATGGCAATTCCTGATCGAAGCCTTGATCCTGGCGTTGCTGGGAGGCCTTGTGGGTGCGGCGCTGGGAGCCGCCGCGGCAGTCGCAATCGCTTGGAAAGCCAGCTGGCCCATCCTGATCAGCCCATGGGCGATCATCCTGGCTTGCGGATTTGCAGGGCTTATCGGGATTTCGTTTGGCCTCTATCCGGCCCATCGCGCCGCGCGGCTTGATCCTATCGTGGCATTACGCTTCGAATAGGCGAGAGAGCTGAACTCTCATTTCCATCCTCTCTGTTAAGATGATTTGGTGACCTGCCGTGCCGTAAAGGTACCTGGCGTGATCGAATTCGCGGCAGCGGGATCGTCACGAACAAGCACCTCTTGCCGCCCCCAATCGCCGTCCCCTCGCGCACGATCCAGGACGACAATCAAAACACATCGATCTGTTAGCTCGCGTACTTATCTGGTGCACAACCATCCCTCCGGCGATCCGACGCCGTCGCAGGCCCCATGCACCAAAACTGAAACGATGACTTTCAATTATTTCTGTTTCGCTGATTGAGACCGCAACCATATCATCGCCGCACCAACAAGGAGTGCTCCGATGAACCAGCATGCCAGCAAGAACAGTGCCCCGCCATCGGTGGGCGTAGATGTGAGTGGCATCGAAACGCTGCTCAACCGCAACCTTCCGGAAGTATTCGGTGAAGGTGATCCGGCTCGCCGAAGGAACGCCATCCAGGAACTTTATGCCGAGGACTGCGTGCTGTACGTGCCGCCCGGGACTTTCGTCGGTCACGACGCACTGGACAAATTCGCCGGCGATCTCCGAGCGACGCATCCACATTTTGTTTATACACCGCTTGGCTCGCCGCAGGTTCTGCACAATTCGGGACGCCTGGCGTGGGGCTCTGGGCCGAAAGGCGAAACGCCCGTGTACACCGGTGTGGATTTCATCATCGCACGGGACGGCAAGATCGCGGCTCTTTATGTTTACCTCGACTCGCCGCCCACATAATGCGCGACCGTTGACGAAACGCGCCAACGGCAAAGCCGGTCCATCCGGCGCCGACATTGACAATTCGACCGTAGCCGAAGCATTCATGTCAGGAAATGGGCATACTCTCCCTCAGCCGCCGATCGCAATCGACCGGCGCCGTTTGACGGGAGAACATCATGACAGCCACCAACACCACGAACCAGAACCTGGTCGTCACCGCCTTCTGGGAAGTCAATTCGGGCCAGGAAGGCGCGGTCGCTGCACTTCTGCAGGATTTCCTGCCGCAGGCGCAGCGCGAACCCGGCGTCAAGGAATTCCAGATCCACCAAAACATCGCAAAGCCGAGGGAATTCTTTTTCTACGAGGTATTCGCCGGCGAAGCGGCATTCGCCGACCATCAGCAGACCGAGCACTTCAAGAACATCATCGTCGGCCAGGCGATCGCCAAACTCGCCAAACGCGAGCGGTCGCAGTTCCGGTTCATCTGAATTCAGACCGGCTTTTGCGCGCTAGAGTCCGGGTTCTGATTGAAACAGAACCCGGACTCTACTCTTTATTTTGACGCGTTTTCTTTACGCGAACCGGTGTCCACCCACGGATCAAGTCCGAGGGCATGCTTCGCTCGAAAACGTTATAGCGGCAGCTTCAGCAGCGCGCCGAAGCATCAGGTCGCGTTCGCGGCGGTTGCCTGCGAGTTCTGCGGCGGCCGCGAACGCCGCACGCGCGTCTTCGAAGCGGCCGAGCTTTTGGAGCAGATCGCCACGGACGCTTGGCAGCAGATGATAGGCTTTCAGCGCCGGCTCGTGCGCCAGCGCCTCCACCACCGCCAGCGCCACAGCCGGGCCTTCGGCCATGCCGACCGCCACTGCGCGGTTGAGTTCGACGATCGGCGAGCGCACCAGATCAGCCAGTTCGGTATAGAGCCGGACGATGCGCGGCCAGTCGGTTTCATCCGATGTGCTCGCTGTGGCGTGGCAGGCGACGATCGCCGCCTGCAGCGTATAGAAACCGCCGCTACCGCGGAGCTGGTGCGCCCGCGCCAGCGCCAGCAATCCGCGCCGGATCTGGAGCTGATCCCATAGCGCGCGGTTCTGCTCCATCAGCAGGATGGGATCTCCGGCGGCGTCGGTACGTGCCGACGTGCGCGAGGCATTCAGTTCCATCAGCGCCAGCAGGCCGTGCGCCTCCGCCTCCTGCGGCGCGATCGAGGTGAGCACGCGGCCCATGCGCAGCGCGTCGTTGCAGAGCTGCGGCCGCAGCCATTCGTCGCCGCGGGCCGCCGCATACCCTTCGTTGAAGATGAGGTAGACGACCTCCAGCACCGAAGCGAGGCGTTCGGAAAGTTCCTCGCCGCGCGGGGTCTCATAGGCAAGGCCCGATTCCGAGAGCGTCCGCTTCGCCCGCACGATCCGCTGGGCGATCGTGGCTTCCGGCAGCAGGAAGGCGCGCGCGATCTCTTCCGTCGTCAGGCCGCAGATCATCTTGAGCGCCAGCGCCGCCCGGGCCTCGCGCGACAGCTTTGGATGGCAGGCCGTGAAGATCAGCCGAAGCAGCTCGTCACCGATATCGTCGTCCAGCGCCGCGTCCGGATCGGGCATCGTCTGCTGCTCCTGCTCCAGGTCGCGCACCAGCATCTCGTGCTTGCGCGCGAGCATGTGACGGCGGCGCAGATGATCCAGCGCCCGGCGTTTGGCGGAGGCCATCAGCCACGCGCCGGGCTTGTCCGGCACGCCGGTCCTGGGCCAATGTTCGAGCGCCGCCAGCAGCGCTTCCTGGGTGAGGTCCTCGGCCAACGGCACGTCGCGCAGCATCCGGGACAGGCCCGTGATCAGCCGCGGCTGTTCGATCCGCCAGACCGCGAGGATGGTGCTGTTGACGTCGGCGGCCGTCATCGCCGCCGACGTTGCCGGGACCGCTTGCTCAAGAGGCGAGCTTGGCATCTGCCTGGCAGGCTATTTCCGCCTCCGGCGAAGCCATCATGCGGACTTCGCAGGTGCCTTCCCAGCCCGGCATGTGGTCGAGATGAAGCTGCATGAACTCCCTTGCCGCAGCCAGCGCCTCTTCCTTGTTGCGCAGTTCGAAGATCGCGTAGCCGCCGATCATCTCCTTGGTCTCGACGAACGGGCCGTCGACGACGCTGAGCTTGCCGTCTGATATCTTGACCTGGGCACCCATCGAGACCGGCATCAGCCCGCCGCTGTCCAGCATGCGGCCGGCCTTGATCTCCCGCTCGGCCAGCTTGTGCATGGCTTCCATCAGGGCCGGCGTCGGGCCCCGGTTGGGCTGGGGCGAGGTAACGACATACATGAAGCGCATCGGAAAACTCCCGTTTGAGGCGAGCCGCGGCGACGATCGCCGCAAAACTGTCTCGCTATTGAGGTCGACGAACGGAACCGCTGAGAATCGACAGGCAACCTGAAAATCTTTCAAACGGCCCCGTGAAGCTGATTGCAACCCAGGATGCCGGCCCGATAGGATATCCGGATCAATACTTGGGAGGAAGCTGTGAGATCGCGCACCCTTCGGTCTGGTATTTTGGGGGTGCTTGCAGTGCTGGCAGCCCTGTCGAATTTCGTGCCTGCGTCGGCTGATGCCGCGACGATCGTGGCGCTGGGAGCGAGCAACACCTATGGCAAGGGGGTCGCGCGCAATCAGGCCTATCCCGCGCAACTCGAAGCGATTTTGCGAGCCAAGGGGGCCGGCATTCATGTCGTAAATGCCGGCATCAATGGCGATACGACCGAGGGCATGTTGCGGCGGCTCGATCACGCCGTGCCGAACGGGACCAGCGCCGTCATCCTGCAGCCCGGCGGCAACGACCGGCGCAAGGGCTCGCCCGATCGGACATCCGAGATCCAGAGCCGGCTGAGCGCCCGTGGTATCCCGGTTATCATGATCGCAAACGGCACGTTCAGGGGATTGCCGCATCAGCCCGACGGCCAACACCTGACCCCGGAAGGCTACCGCATGCTCGCCGAGCAGATCGCGTCTCAGGTCGCGGGGGCGATCGGCCGCTAGAGGCGATCGGCGGGCGCCGCTACTGCCCGCGGATCATGATCAGCGGATCGGCGCTGTCGGGCACCCGCCGCCATTGCGCGTTGTCGTCGGCCTCGAATTGCCAGGTCTCGCCCTTGGACGACATCAGCTGCATCTGGCCGTGATCGAGCCGCCACTGCGTCGGCGCGAAGGCGGCGACGGCGGGATCGCATTTCGGCTTCAGGAACACCTGGAAATTGTCCTGCCCGGCCTCGGTGTTGGTCAGCGTCAGGCCGCACACCGCCTGGCCGTTACCGCGCACCATCGACCAGTCGCCGATCATCTGGTCCATCGATTTGGCAAGCGAGCGGGCGGCCGCGAGGTTCTGCAGGATGTAGACGCCCTCATTGGTGCGCAGCCCTTCGAAGATGCCGCTCTCGACTTCGGTAAAATCGATCACCGGCTGGCCTGCGGCGTCCTGCAGCCGCACGATGTCGCCGAGCCCCTTGATGTTCCAGGAGGCGATATCCTTGGTGAACGGCAGCGCCGCCGCGCAGCCGGGCTCTAGTTCCAGCTTAAGTCCCTGCGGCGTCGCATCGCCCTTCAGCGTGACGACGCAGGTCTTGCTGCGCTCGGTGGTCGCCAGCTCCCACTGGCCGACCATGTCTTTCTTCAGGTTCGGGGCATCCTGCGCCGCGACCGGCGACGCAAGCACTGGCAGTGCCGACAACGCGATGACCCAGCGGCAGGAAAACATCAGCGCCCCTTCACCGGGGTTTCCGGAACGGGCGTCAGCGGCGCCTTGCCGGCAAACCAGTTTTTCAGATTGTCCACCACGAGCTGATCCATGGCATTGCGCGTTACCACCGAAGCCGAGCCGATATGTGGCAACAGCACGACATTTTGCATCGACTTCAGGTCGTCGGGCACGCTCGGCTCGTTGGCGAATACGTCGAGCCCCGCCGCCAGAATGGTGCCGGATTTCAGCGCCGCGACCAGCGCCTCCTCGTCGACCACCGAACCGCGCGCGACGTTGATCAGCACACCGCGCGGTCCGAGCGCCTTCAGCACGTCGGCGTTGATCATTTTCGCGGTAGCGGCGCCGCCGGGCACGATCACGATCAGCGTATCGACCGCCTTCGCCATCTCCATCAGGTCGCCATAGTGCTGGTACGACACCGCCGAGGACGGATTGCGCGAGTGATAGGAAACCGGGACGCGCGAGGCCTCCAGCCGGCGTCCGATCGCCTGTCCGATCCGGCCCATGCCGACGATCCCGACCTTGCGGTCGCGCAGCGAGCCGACGCTCAAGGGATAGTTCTGGGTCTGCCACAGGCCGGAGCGCAAATAGCGGTCGGCCTTGACGAATTCACGCACGGTCGCGATCAAGAGCCCCATCGCAACGTCGGCGACCTCCTCGGTCAGCACGTCGGGCGTGTTGGTGACGACGATATCGTGCTCGCGCGAGTAACCGCAATCGACGTGGTCGTAGCCGACGCCGAAGCTTGCAATCATTTCGAGCTTCGGAAAATGCGACAGCGCCTTCCTGTCGGCCGGCACGGAGTGATAGGTGACCGCCATGCCGCGGACCTTCGCCAGCGTGTCCGGCGTCAGCCGTTCGAGATCGGCGCGCGTTTCCGCGGTATGCAGGATAAACTGGTCCGAAAAGCCGTTCTCGAGGATCGGCCTGATCGGTCCGTAGATCAGAAGATCGATCTTCTCGGATGAAATATTCGCGGCAGCCATCAGTTTTCCTTTCCGAGCGCGCTTTCATGCCAGCGCCGTAGTACCAGATGTGAAATTAGCGCCAGCAGCCCATAGATGACAATCCCGGCGACGGACAGTAGCAGCAACGCCGCGAACATTCGGGGAATGTTGAGGCGGTAGCCGGATTCGGCAATCCGGAACGCGAGACCGGAGCCGGCGCCCGCGGTGCCCGCCGCGATCTCGGCGACGACGGCGCCGATCAGCGACAGTCCGCCCGCGATCCGCAGGCCGCCCAGGATGTAGGGCAGCGCCGCCGGCAGTTTCAGGTATCGCAGCGTCTGCAGCCGCGACGCTCCATAGAGCTGGAACAGGCCGGCGAGATTGCGATCGACCGAATTCAGCCCGAGCGTGGTGTTCGACAGTACCGGAAAGAAACCGACGATCCAGGCGCAGACGATGACCGCGGTCTGCTGCGGCAGATAGATCAACAGCAACGGCGCGATCGCGATCACGGGCGTGACCTGCAGGATGACCGCATAGGGAAACAGCGAATATTCCAACACTTTTGATTGATTGAACAACAGCGCCAGCGCGACGCCGCCGACGGCTGCGGCGACGAACCCTTCCAGCGTCGTCAGCAGCGTGACGCCGAGCGATTCCGACAGCACCGGCCAGTCGCTGACCAGCGTCTCGAACACGGCAAGCGGCCCCGGCAACACATAAGGCTGGATGTCGTTGACATCAACCACGACTTCCCATGCGACGAGGCCCGCCGCCAGCACGATGACGGGAAGCAGGATGCGACCGAGGCTTGGGAGCGAGCTCATGCGCCCGACACCCCCGAATAGGAGGGCGACAGGGCGCTGGAGACCTCGCGGCAATAACCGGCATAGCCGGCCGACATCCGAAAATCCTCGACGCGAGGCTCCGGTGTATCGATGCGAAATTCGGTTGCGATGCGTCCGGGCCGCGATGTCATCACAATCACGCGCTGCGAAAGATAGACCGACTCGAACACGGAATGGGTGACGAAGACGACGGTCTTCTTCAGGTTGCGCCACAGCTCGAGCAGGTCGTTGTTGAGCCGAAAGCGCGTGATCTCGTCGAGCGCAGCAAACGGTTCGTCCATCAGGAGAATGTCCGGATCGGTGACCAGCGCCCGCGCCAGCGAGGCCCGCATCTTCATCCCGCCGGATAATTCGCGCGGAAATGCATCGGCAAATTCGGCGAGGCCGACCTGCGCCAGCGCCTCGCGGACGCGCGCATCCGCTTCCCTTCCTGGGGCATGCGACAATTTCAGCGGCAGGCGAACATTCTCCTGTACGCTCGCCCAAGGCATCAGGGTCGGCTCCTGGAACACGAAGCCGATGGAATGGCGCCGATCGGCCACACCGGCTTGATGCGAAACACTCACCGTGCCCGAACTCGGTGTCGCCAGTCCGGCGATCAGGCGCAGCGCGGTCGACTTTCCGCAACCGGAAGGCCCGAGCAGCGAAACGAATTCGCCGCGCGCCACGTCGAGATCGAGCGGCCCCAACGCGGTGACGCCGTTGTCATAGACCTTGGTGACACCGCGAAGCCGCACGGCGACGCTGCCAGTATCTGTCTCGGACAATGCGATATCCGCCATCTGGCGTCAGTTCTTCGGCCGCAGGTTGAGACCGACGGCCTTGTTGGTAAAGCGCAGCGTGTAGGCCTGGCGGTAGTCGATATCGCGGCTTACCACGCCGGCCCGCACCATCTTGTCGAAGAAGCTCGCGACCCGCGCGTCGCTCATGGCGCCGATGCCGTCCTTCATGCTGTCGCCGGAATCGACGATGCCGTATTCCTTCATCTTGCCCAGCGAATAGGCGAGCAGTTCGTCGGTCATTTCCGGGTTGAGCTTCTTGATCATCGCGTTCGCCGGCTTGTTGTCGCCGTAGAGATAATTGTACCAGCCGATGATCGAGGCATCGACGAAGCGCTGCACCAGGTCCGGCTTCTTGTCGACGATCTCGGTGCGGGTCTCGATCAGGGTCGAATAGGCACTCCAGCCGTAATCGGCCATCAGCACCACGTTGGGCGTGAAGCCTGCGGCCTTCTGCACGGCATAGGGCTCGGAGGTGACATAGCCCTGCATCGCGCTCTGCTTGTTCACGATGAAGGGCTGCGGGTTGAAGGTGTAGGGCTTGACTTTGCTCTCGTTAAAACCGTATTCGGACTTCAACCACTGGAAGTAGCTCGCGAGCCCCTCCTTCGACACCAGAAGGGTCAGCGGTTTGAGATCCTCGAGCTTGCTGATCTTGATTTCAGGATGGGTCAGGAGGACCAGCGGATCCTTCTGGAACATAGCGGCCACCGTCACCAGCGGCACCTTGTTGGCGACCGCGTCGAAGGATTGCAGCGTGTTGGCGGTCATGAAGAAGTCGAGCTTGCCGGCGGTCAGCAGCATGCGGTTGTTGGTGTTGGGTCCGCCCGGCACGATGGTGACGTCGAGGCCGTATTTCTGGTAGGTGCCGTCGGCGACCGCCTGGAAGAAACCGCCATGTTCGGCCTCCGCCACCCAATTGGTTCCGAACGAAACCTTGTCGAGGGTTTCGGCGCGCGCCGGCATCAGCGCCGCGGCCAACGCCACAAGGCCCGCGGTTAACGCTCGCGGCAAAAAGGCCGGGTTCATGGTTGGACTCCGTCGATCATTCTGGCCCAAGATTAGGAAGATGATGGGAACATGATAGGAAGGCATTGGACGTGGATCACGTCCCCAGGGTCTTCGATGCGTGTTATCCAAGGCCTGCGGATCAATCCCCGGAATAACTAACAAACTATCCTGCAAATTCATCCAAAGAAACGCTTCGCTCGATGACTTCGCCTGTTCCACCCCGTGACTGGACCGACATCCAGTGGCCCGATGTCACCGCGACCGAGGCGGCGCGCTGGATCGCGGTGCTGCCGCTGGCGGCGACCGAGCAGCACGGCCCGCATTTGCCGCTGGAAACCGATGTCATGATCGGCGAGGCCTATCTGGCGCGGGTGCGCGAGCTGCTGCCCCCGACGATCCCCGTCACCTTCCTCCCGATGCAGCCGGTCGGCATTTCCACCGAGCATACCGATTTTCCGGGCACGCTGACGCTGCCGACCGACGTCGCGCTGAAGAACTGGATGGCGCTCGGCGAAGACGTTGCGCGCGCAGGCATCCGCAAGCTCGTGATGGTGACGAGCCATGGCGGCAATAGTGCTGCGATGATGCTGGTTGCGCAGGATTTGCGCGCCAAACACCGGCTGCTCGCGGTGACCACGAGTTGGTCGCGGTTCGGCGTACCGGATGGACTGTTCTCGGCGCAAGAGCTGCGCCACGGCATTCACGGCGGCGCGGTCGAAACCTCGATCATGCTGGCGCGCTATCCGCACGCCGTGCGCCAGGAAGCGATCGCGGATTTTCGTCCCACCAGCATTGCGATGGAAAAGGAATTTCGCTGGCTCTCGACACAACGGCCCGCCGCGTTCGCCTGGCAGGTGCAGGATCTGCACCCAAGCGGCGCGGTCGGCGACGCCACCAACGGCTCCGCGGCGAAGGGCGAGAAGCTGCTCGATCATGGTGCGCGCGCGTTCTGCGAATTGCTCGCCGACGTCGATAACTTCGACGTGAACCGGCTGGCCTCCGGCCCGAATAAGCCCTCTAAATAATTGTAATAACTACGCAATAATTGATCTTCCCAATTCCCATCGAGGAATTCGAACCAGATTCGGCAAGCCTCCGTCCAACTGGCATGCGGACCACAATGGCCGCTTGTAGACGGATGGAGTTTCCAATGTCGATCAAGACCAGGATTGCCGCTCTCGCTCTCGCCGCGCTTGCCGTTACCGGCACGGTCGCATCCACCAGCCAGGCACAAGCCAAGCCGCTCGGCTGGGGCTGGGGCGTTGGAGCCGGTCTCGTCGGCGCTGCCATCGTCGGCACCGCGATCGCCGCCAGCAACGACGGTTACTACTACGACGGCTATCGCCGCTGCGGCTGGGTTCGCCAGTACGACGCTTACGGCAACTACATGGGCCGCGTTCGTAACTGCGGCTACTGACTGATCGACTGAACTGATTTCTGTTTGAGAAGCGTTTTCTTCAAGCCAATCGATCTCGAACGACCGGACAGCACTTCGCTCGAAAACGCTTCGCTTCTTGTTTGACGCGTTTTCTTTACGCGAACCGGGCACCACTTCGCTTGAAAACGCTTCGCTTCTTGTTTGACGCGTTTTCTTCACGCGAACCGGTTCGCCACCCCCGGATCAAGTCCGAGGGCATGCTTCGCTTGAAAACGCTTCGCTGATGGATCCTGCGTTCGGCACGGGCGCCTTATCCACCCCGTGCCGCACCCGACCCGCCCGGTTGTCCCCCCGGGCGGGTCAACCTTTTTGGCGCTCACCGCTCGGCCCCGGGGGCCCCGTTGCAAAACTGTCATCGCAGAATGCCATCCAACGGGTGCGCTGTTTAGTCTTGTTGCTATTGCGAATTACTTGCAATAAGTCATGGAAATGAATGGGTGTGTTCCCCCGGGTCTGGCCTGGACCGGGAGAATCATGAAAATCCGACCGGGGGCGGCGGGGTTGATGACTTTTATTTCTTGGGTGGCGGCAGGCCTTCAAATCTGCAGTGATGGTGCGAGACCACCGCAGCCTTTGCGAAATGTCCGCACGATGAACCGCGACCGCCGATACCTGAATCATGTCCTGGCTGGCGTGGCGTTCGGCACGCTCGTGCTGGGCGGGGCTGCTCGGGCAGCCGACATGACGCTCAAGGCGCCCGTCTACAAAGCCGTCTACGACTGGACCGGGTTCTATATCGGCGGCCACTTCGGCTATGGCGGCGGAAGTCTTGGACCGGGAACTAACCCGCTTCCCGAGCAGGGCGTATTCCTGCCGCACAGCACGACCGGACTGATCGGCGGCTACCAAGCTGGCTATAGCAGGCAGTTCTCGAACCAAGTCGTGCTTGGCATCGAAGTGGACGCGTCGTTTCCAAGCCCGATGGACGGAGCGGCGCTGACGCCCGCCCCGTTCAACAGCACCATCGACTATACCGGCACCCTGCGCGGCCGCATTGGTTACGCATTCGGGCGCTGGATGCCCTATCTGACCGGCGGATTTGCCTGGGGACACACCCACGTCAATATCCACGACGCAGCCGGAGACCTCATCTCATCGCCGGGGCAATACCACACCGGCTGGACCGCGGGTGCCGGCGCCGAGTTCGCGGTGAGCGGTAACTGGAGCGCAAAGGCCGAATACAGCTACATCGATCTGTCGCGGCGCATGTACGACCTCAGCGGCTTCGCCCTGCCGGGAATTAACGTCGACCCCCGCATCCATCTCGTCAAACTCGGCCTCAATTACCGGTTCGGTGACACCCCGTGGATTGCGCCGGCCGATGGAAAACCGCTGCTTCCGGAATCGAACGACTGGAATGTGCACGCGCAAACCACCTTTTTGCCGCAGGCCTATCCCAGCTTTCGTTCGCCCTATGCCGGCGCCAACAGTCTTCCCGGCGCCGGACAACTGCAGGCGACCTGGACCACGACCGCGTTTGTCGGCGCGCGGCTGTGGCAAGGCGGTGAGTTCTATTTCAATCCGGAACTTGCGCAGGGTTTTGGCCTGAACGGCACGCTCGGATTGGCAGGATTCCCGAACGGCGAAGCGCAAAAGGCCGGTGCCGCCTTCCCGAAAATTCGCGCGCAGCGCTACTACATCAAACAGACCTTCGGCCTCGGCGGCGAGCAGGAAGAGGTCCCGGACGCGGCCAACCAATTGGCGGGGAAACGCGACATCGACCGCATCACGCTGGTCGTCGGGCGCTTTGCGATCGGCGATTTCTTCGACGGTAATTCCTATGCCAAGGATCCGCGCGCGGACTTCATGAACTGGGCGATGTGGTCGTCGGCGGCTTACGATTTTCCGGCCGACCTGCCCGGTTACACACGCGGCGCCGTGGCCGAACTCAATCGCAAGGATTGGGCGGTACGCGCCGGGCTGTTCCAGGTGCCCTCTGCGCCCAACAGCGACATCCTTACCTTCAAGACCGGTGGCGCCGTGGTCGAATTCGAGGGCCGCTACGCGATCTTCGATCAGCCGGGCAAATTGCGGCTCGGGGTATTCGGTACGCGCGGCAACACCGGCAATTATCGCGACGCGCTGGCGATCGAAGCCACGAACCCGGCGCTGGATATCAACACGGTCATGGCGGGCATTCGCCGCGACAATCCGAAATACGGCTTCTATGCCAATGCCGAGCAGCAGATCGCACGGGATGTCGGCCTGTTTGGTCGCGCAAGCTGGAACGACGGGCAGAACGAGATTCTGTCGTTCACCGACATCGACCGCAGCATTTCGGGCGGCCTGTCGGTGAAAGGCAGCTATTGGGGACGCGCAAGCGACACCATCGGCATCGGTGGCGCGGTCAACGGGTTGTCCAGCGCGCACCGTGATTTCCTAGCCGCCGGCGGCCTCGGCCTGCTGATCGGCGACGGCCGGCTCAACTACCGCCACGAGCGCATCTTGGAGACATACTACGCTTATGCCATCGACAAGCACTTCACCTTCACGGCGGACTACCAGTTGATCACCAATCCCGCCTACAACGCCGACCGCGGCCCGGTTCATATCTTCTCCGGCCGTCTCCACGGCGAGTTCTAGGACTCACGCGGGCATTCCCAGGAACAGCAAAATCACGCGCCGAAGCCGCACCGGGAATAAAGGCCCGCAAACGGGGATATAGTCCCCGTGGATATCCGTAAGCGGAGGATGACGCGCGTGCCGTTCCGGCTGATCCTGGCCGAGATTTGCCTTGGGATGACGTTGGCGCTTGTTTTTGCCGCCGGTGTACCGGCGCTCGCGCAGGCCGGAGAATGTCCGACCTCGGCGTCGGAGATCGCCACCGACCGGCCGGATGTCACGAACTCGAGCCTCGTCGTTCCCGTCGGCAGCCTGCAGGGCGAAAACGGCATCAACACAACGCGGCGCGGCATGGACAAGACGTTCGACGGCACCAACAGCCGGCTCAGGCTCGGCATCGCGCCCTGCCTCGAGATTCTGGTCGACGTGCCTGACTATGTCGGCCGCCTGAAGGGTAATGCCGACTCTGGCTTCGGCAATGTGGCGCCGGCCATCAAATGGCAGTTCGGCTCGCTTCCGGAACCCTGGAATCTATCGGTGACGGCGGGAGCCGGATTGCCGACCGGCTCGCCGAAAATCGCCGGCCCCGGTCTGCAGCCTTACCTGCAATTTCCGTGGTCGTATGAGATCGGCGGCGGCTGGGGGACCAGCGGCATGGTGACGACGTTGTTCTTCCCGTCCGGTCTTGCCAACAGGCAGACCACAGAGGCGACATTCGTCCTCGAAAAGAAGGTCACCGAGCGTGCGTCGCTGTTCGTCGAATATGTCGGCGATTATCCCTCGCGCGGAAGCAGCGCGCAGCTGTTCAATACCGGCGGCGGATATCTCCTGACCAAGACCCAGCAGATCGACTTCCACCTCGCATTCGGCCTCAACCGGAATTCGCCGAACTACATCATCGGCCTCGGCTATTCATTCCGGTTCGACGATCTGTTTCGCACGTCGGTGCGGTAATCCCTCGATAAGTTCAACCGACCGCAGCGAGCCTCGTAGCCCGGATGAGCGCAGCGACATCCGGGAACACGCTCACGTCGCCCCCGGATATCGCTGCGCTCATCCGGGTTACATAGATCATCGACGAATGATTTCATCCCACCGGCTGGAACGACTCCGCTTGCGCCATCGCCCAGGCATCGCGGAAGCGCGGATCCTCGGTGCCTTCGAGCAATTCGCCGGGCCGCAGCGACGGGTAGAGCTGCGCGAAAGAGTGGACGTCCGTGGTCGAACTCCGCTGCGAAAAATGAATCGGCCGGATATCCCGGGGATGATCGAGGCCCGCGGCGGCGAGCAGTTCGGTCAGCGCATGCAGCGTCGCGTGGTGATAGTTATAGACCCGCTCGACCTTGTGCGGCACCACCAGCGCGCGATTGCGCGAGGGGTCCTGGGTCGTAACACCGGTCGGGCAACGATCGGTATGGCAACTCAGCGACTGGATACAGCCCAGCGCGAACATGAACCCGCGCGCCGAATTGCACCAGTCGGCGCCGATCGCCATCGCCCGCGCAATATCGAAGGCGGTCGCGATCTTGCCGGCGGCGCCGATCTTGATGCGGTCCCGCGCATTGATGCCGATAAGCGCATTGTGAACGAAATTGACACCCTCACGCATCGGCATGCCCAGATGGTCCATGAACTCCAGCGGCGCAGCACCGGTGCCGCCTTCATTGCCGTCGATGACGATGAAGTCGGGGTAGATCCCGGTTTGCAGCATCGCCTTGCAGATCGCCAGGAATTCCCAGGGATGACCGATACACATCTTGAAGCCGGCAGGCTTGCCGCCGGACAACCTTCGCATCTCGCCGATAAAGGCCATCATCTGCAACGGTGTCGAGAACGCCCGGTGATAGGCCGGAGAGATGCAATCCTCGCCCATGGCAACGCCCCGGATTTTGGAAATCTCCTCCGAGACCTTGGCCGCCGGCAGCACGCCGCCATGACCGGGCTTGGCGCCCTGGCTGATCTTGAGCTCGACCATCTTGATCTGATCGTCGGTCGCGACCCGCGCGAACTCATCCGGATTGAACGTTCCGTCGCGGTTGCGGCAACCGAAATAGCCGGAGCCAATCTCCCAAATGATGTCACCGCCATTCTCGCGATGATAGGGGCTGACGCCGCCCTCACCGGTGTCGTGCGCGAAGCCGCCCTTCTTGGCGCCTGCATTCAGCGCGCGCACCGCATTGGGGCTGAGCGCACCGAAGCTCATCGCCGAGATATTGAACACCGACGCCGAGTATGGCCTGGTGCAATCGGGGCCGCCGATGGTGATGCGGAATTGCTCCTCGGCACGCGGCTTCGGCGCCACCGAATGGTGCATCCACTCATAGCCCTCGCGGTAGACATCCTCCTGGGTGCCGAATGGCCGCTTGTCGAGCACCATCTTGGCGCGCTGATAGACGAGCGCGCGGGTGTCGCGGCTGAACGGCATGCCGTCCTTTTCGCTCTCGAAGAAATACTGCCGCATCTCGGGCCGGATTTCTTCGAGCAAAAAACGGATATGCGCCGAGATCGGATAGTTGCGCAGAACGGCGTGGCCCTTCTGCGTCAGGTCGCGAAGGCCGAGAAGCGTCAGCGCGGCGAAGATGATCACCGGGATCAGCACGACTTCCCATATCTTCGGGTTATGGTCGAAAATCCCGATCCCGAGCAGCAATGCCGTGACGACGGCGCAGATCGTCAGCACGATGAAGCGTGGCGAGAACGGAAGCAGCAGCGTTTCCATAAAATCCCTCAGCCGGATTATTGTTTGTCGATCGGTAGCTTAGTCCAATCAATCGAATAAGCACCATACGATACGCACCGGCAATCGCGGATGTGACAGCGATCGGTAAAATTTTGGAGGCCCGACTCGCCGGGAGTGCGTCGATAGGAAAGCTATTGCAGTGCAGCGTAACGGCGCCGCTCAGTGACCATGCGGCCGCATCTCGTCGGGAATTCTGCCTTCCTGGAGGGCGTGCTGGGCTAGCCAGGCGTCGGTGGTCTGGATGGCGCGCTCGATATGATCTGATGTGCGCGAGAAATCGTACGGCGATCCAACCAGCGGGCACAAAGGCGGCACCACGAAATATTCGATCTCGGGTCCGAGGCTTTCCAGCTCGCTGACCAGCTGGCGCGCGATCAGCAGCGTCAACGCATGCAGTGCATTCGCAACCGCGCCGACCGGCGGCGTCTGCGTCGCACAGGCGTGCCCGGTCGGCAGGATGATCAGGCGCCTGGCACCCTTCTTCACGGCAACCTGGATCGGCGTGTTGCTGGAGATGGCGCCATCGGCGAGGTAGTGATCCCGGTAATGGACCGGCGCGAACGCGCCGGGGATCGCAGTGGAGGCGACGATCGCCTCCGCGATCGGCCCTTCCGACAACACCACGCTGTCGCCGGAGACGATATCGGTCGTGACGATATGCAGCGGCAGTTTGGCATCCTGCAGATTGCGATAGGGGATATGATCCTCGATCAGCTTGCGGATGCCGTCATGGGGAATGAGGAAATCGCGGCGCCACAGAAAACTCAGCACCGTGCGCCAGCTCATTGGAAAGACATCCTGCCGCGTCAGTCCGCGCCAGATGGTCTGCAGTCTCTCCACCCCTTTGAGGGTCGGGTCGCCGGCGTAGAACGCGCCGTTCAAGGCTCCGACACTGGAGCCGACCACCATGTCCGCGCTAATGCCGTGGGCTGCGAGAGAATGCAGCATCCCGACCTGAATGGCGCCGAAGCTGCCGCCGCCGGCGAACACAAAGGCGGTCTTCGCTCGCCCGATCTCATCGCGTACCGCCACAGCGCACTCGCTCCCCGATGTCGCCGCGTCGGCAAGGTGCCGCACGGCGTTCGGAAAGTCTATAACAGCGCGTGAGCGGAGAAAGCTACTAACCGCGACGTCATTCCGGGATGGTCCGTAGGACCAGACCTCAGGGGTGCAATTGCACCCCGGGGAATCTCGAGATTCCGGGTTCGATGCTCCGCATCGCCCCGGAATGACTGGAATCTCAGCGCTCGACGAACGCCTTCTCGATCACGAAATGGCCGGGCTGGCTGTGGCTGCCTTCGAGGAAGCCGCGGCTTTCGAACATCTGGCGCAGCTCTTCCAGCATGCCCGGGCTGCCGCACATCATGATGCGGTCGGTCGCGATATCGAGCGGTGGCTGGTGGATATCGTTGAACAACTGGTCCGACGTGATCAGGTCGGTGATGCGGCCACGGTTGCGGAACGGCTCGCGGGTGACCGTCGGATAATACAACAACTTCTCCGACAGCAGCGGTCCGAACAGTTCATCGTCGCGGAGCTTTGCGACCAGTTCTTCGCCATAGGCGAGTTCGGATACCTGCCGGCAGCCATGAACCAGCACGATGCTCTCGTACCGCTCGTAGACGTCGGGGTCCTTGATCAGGCTCGCGAACGGCGCAAGGCCGGTGCCGGTCGACAGCAGCAGCAGCCGCTGGCCCGCAATCAGGTTGTCGGTGATCAGCGTACCGGTGGCCTTGCGGCCGACCAGGATCTCGTCGCCTTCCCTGATCTTCTGCAGCTTCGAGGTCAGCGGCCCGTCCGCGACCTTGATCGAGAAGAATTCGAGTTCCTCCTCGTGATTGGCGCTCGCCATGCTGTAGGCGCGCAGCAGCGGACGTCCCTCGACCTCGAGGCCGATCATCGCAAACTGGCCGTTCTGGAAGCGGAAGCCGGAATCGCGGGTGGCGGTGAAGCTGAAAAGCGTATCGGTCCAATGCCGGACAGAAAGAACTTTCTCTCTATAGAACGCGCTCATGTGTTTTCGTTTTTCCTGACGTCTTGGAGTAGAACGTTTCGGTTTTTCGGGTCACAAAATGCGAAAAACCCCCGAAATCATTGGCGATTTGACGTGTGCATTGCGCCAATCATGCAGATAGTCAAGATGCATTGACGCGCAATTGAGAACTCCGCATGGCAGTCGGTTTATTTTTAGAAAGGTTCAATCGGGGTCTGTTAACGCTACCGGCGCACACGCAATTAACTTGCTGAAATCGTCGGCGATCTGGCAATAAATTACCTCCAAAAAGCACTTGGAAAATAGCACTTGGATGGCAGAGCGGGAAAATCAGGCATGATCAACGGCGAACGCGCTTTCGTAGGCGCCGTCAGAAAATACTGCGCCAGCCACGGCATCGAAGTCGAACTGAGAGCTCAGGGCTGGCTCATTGTCATGACGCGCGGGTCAAAGCGGCGCTTCGCCTTTGGATATGACCTTGGACTCAACAGCGCGGTCGCCCATCGCATCGCGAACGATAAGGCCGCGACCGCGGACGTTCTGGAAATCTGCGGCATCCCGTGCGTGCCGCACACCGCGTTCCTGAGCCCGAGGATGTACAAGTACATAACGCCGGCCGGAGCGTGGACGGCGATGCTCGATCTGCTGCAGCAGAATCCGGAAGGCATTGTCGTCAAGCCCAACGAAGGCACCGGCGGAATTTCCGTCTTCAAGGTCCGGACCGAACCGGAACTTGAAGTCGCGGCGAACGAGATTTTCTCCTCCGAAAGAAGTCTCGCCATTTCGCCTTACGTGGATATCGAGGATGAAGTCCGGGTCATCCTGATCGACTATCGGCCGATCGTCGTTTTCAGCAAGAACCGGCTGTCGGTCATTGGCGACGGCACGCGCTCCGTTCTGGAATTGGCGATCGCAACGATCCCCGCCGAACGACTATCGAAGGTCTTGTCGGGGCTATCAGGCGAAATCAGCAAGGCCTCGCTCGATGAAGTCCCGCCCGCGGGCCGGCGCCACGCGCTGAACTGGCGTCACAATCTCGGCGCGGGAGCGCAAGCCGTCGTTCTCGCGCACGATGAAGCGCGGGCCGCCGCCTGCATTGCGATTGCCGTGGCGGCGGCGCGATCGATCGAAATGCGGTTCGGCTCGATCGATGTGGTCCGCGTCAACGGTCGCTGGAAAGTCCTGGAAATCAATTCGGGCGTGATGATGGAAGCGCTGAACCAGTCCCATCCGGAACTGGTCGACGCAGCCTACGCTGCGGCGCTGGACACGATCTTCGGCTCGAACGCCGGGCAATAAAACGGCGGGCCTGGGTCGCGCCCAAGCCCGCCTTTGCACCTTCACCACGTTGTTCGGCTAGTTACTCGTCCCTTGCGTGTCGTCGAGCACCTTGAAGGCCTCCTCGAGCTGCGGCGAGATCGCGACGTTGAGCTTCTCGCCGGTCGGCAGCCGCGCGACGAACCACTTGTTGTAGAGCGGAATCAGGTCGCGGTTCGAACCGAGCTTGCGGAAGGTGCGCTCGACCACCGCCGCCAGTTGCGGCTCGCCCTTGCGAAACATGATGCCGTAGGGATCGTAGGACAGATATTCGCCCGTTACCTTGAACTTATCCTGGGACTTGTGCCGCGCGATCAGGCCGTAGAGCAGGATGTCGTCGGTCGCGAACGCGTCGGCCTTGCCGTCCACCAGCATCTGATAGGATTGCTCATGGTCGGGCGCCGCCACGATATTGAGGCCGAGCGCGAACTTCTTGTCGACATTATGCATCGCCTGCTCGTTGGTGGTGCCTTTCGTCACCACCACGGTCTTGCCCTTCAGGTCCGCCGGCGCCGAGATCGTCGAGGCCTTTGGCACCATCAACTTGGTGCCGGCCACGAACATCAAGGGCGAGAACGCCACTAGCTTGGCGCGTTCGGCATTGGCGGTGGTTGAGCCGCATTCGAGATCGATCTTGTTCTGCGTCACCGCCGGAATGCGATCGTCCGAGGTGACCTTGACGTATTCGATCTTGAGGTTGGGGTCATCGACCTCGATCCCGATCTCCTCGACCACCGCCTCGCAGAGTTCGAGGCTGTAGCCGATCGGCCGGTTCGACTGATCGAGGAACGAGAACGGCGGCGAACTCTCGCGAAAGCCGAGCCGCACGACATGGGTCTTCTTGATGTTGGCGAGCGTGGGGCTAAGCCCCTCGTTGCCATCGGTCTGGGCTGACGCTCCCGTTGCCAGCAGACAGGCTGCCAGCAGCAGGCCGCTTACCCCTATCGGCCTGCCAAGTGTTCTGCTTATCGGTTTCCTTGGGGACTGATGCATGCATCTCTCCCTCAATGCGCCGGCACGGCGTCACCGGCGATGGCATCGGACGGCACGGCTTCATCGGGCCCAAGCTCGTGCTCGGCCTTCAGTTCGCCCTCCCACTTCGCGACCACCGAGGTCGCCAGCGAGTTGCCGATCACGTTGGTGGCGCTGCGTCCCATGTCGAGGAACGTATCGATACCCATGATCATCAGCAGGCCGGCCTCGGGAATCCCGAACTGGCTGAGCGTCGAGGCGATCACGACGAGGGAGGCGCGCGGCACGCCGGCGACGCCCTTCGAGGTGATCATCAGCGTCGCCAGCATCGCGAGCTGGGTGCCGAGCGGCATGTCGATATGGTAGGTCTGCGCGATGAAGATACTCGCGAAGGTGCAGTACATCATCGTGCCGTCGAGATTGAACGAGTAGCCGAGCGGCAGCACGAAGGCGGAAATCCGCGACGAGGCGCCGAACTTGTTGAGGCCTTCCAGCGTCTTCGGATAGGCGGCTTCGGACGAGGCCGTCGAGAACGCGATCATCAACGGCTCGCGGATCAGCCGCAGCAGGTGGCTGTATCTCGGCCCGATCACGACGAAGCCGACCACGACCAGGATGGCCCACAGGATCATCAGCGAGAGATAGAAGCCGCCCATGAACACGATCAGCTTCCACAACACGCCGAGGCCGTTCTTCGACACCGTCGCCATAATCGCAGCCCACACCGCCACCGGCGCGAACAGCATCACATAGCCGGTCACTTTCAGCATGATATGGGCGAGATCGTCGATCAGCGACATGATCGGCTTCGACCGCTCCGGCATGGCGCCGAGCGCGACGGCGAAGAACACCGCGAATACCACGATCTGCAGGATTTCGTTCTGCGCCATCGCGTCCGCGATCGAGGTCGGGATCAGATGGGTCAGGAACTTCTCGATCGAGAAGGCCGATACCGGCAGGCCGGTCGACTGCGCCTTGTCGGGCAGCGTACCGGGGAAGTTGGCGCCCGGCTGCAGCAGGTTGACCATCACGAGGCCGAGCAGCAGCGAAACAAAGGAGGCGCTGACGAACCAGCCCATGGTCTTGGCGAAGATACGGCCCAGCTTGGCACCGGAGCCCATGTGCGCGATACCGCCGACCAGGGTGGCGAACACCAGCGGCGCGATGATCATCTTGATCAGGCGCAGGAACAGCATGGCGATCAGGTTTACGTCGGCCGCGATTTCGACCCGGCTGTCGGGCAGATAGTTGAAAACCAATGTTCCCATCACGATGCCGAGCGCCATCGCGATCAGAATGAACTGCGTAAACCTGCTGGACATTTTCTCACCCCCGTAAGTTCCGGCGGGCGGGAGTTTGGCAGATTCCGCAACCGACGCAACACCGTCGCGACGATCGGCGCACTTGCCACAATGTTCCCGTTGTGAAATGCGCGCGCCCCGACTAGCGTTCAATGCAGCGCACAATCTGTGCAATGGCCGCCTCGGGCGCAGTCAATTGCAGCCGGAAACGCCAGAACAACAATCACTCGAGGGGAGAACACCATGAACGACACCGTCAATCGTCAGATCCTGCTGGTCGAAAAGCCGACCGGCAAGCTTGGCCCCGAGCATTTCAAACTGGCCAAGGCCGCCGTTCCCGAGCCGAAGGACGGCGAGGTGCTGGTGCGGACGCGCTACATTTCGCTCGATGCCGCCAACCGGGCCTGGATGCATGGCGCCACCTACCGCGCCGCGGTGGAGGCCAATACGGTGATGGCCGGCGGCGGCATCGCTGAGGTCGTGTCCTCGAAAGCACCGGGGCTTGCACCGGGCGATATCGTGTTCGGCGATACCGGCTGGCAGGATTATGCCGCCGTTCCCGCCAAGCACTTGACCAAGATGCCCAGGATAGAGCCGATGACGCATCTGCTCAGCGTCTACGGCATCGCCGGCCTGACCGCCTATTTCGGGCTGCTCCATGTCGGCAAGCCGAAAGCCGGCGAAACCGTCGTGGTCTCGGCCGCGGCCGGCTCGGTCGGATCGATCGTCGGGCAAATTGCAAAGATCAAGGGCTGTCATGTCGTCGGCATCGCCGGCGGCAAGGACAAATGCCACTGGCTGACGTCCGAACTCGGTTTTGACGCCGCCGTCGATTACAAGGACGGTGCGACCTTCAAGGCGCTGCGGGCTGCGGCGCCCAAGGGCATCGACGTCTATTTCGACAATGTCGGCGGCGACATCCTCGAGGCCTGCCTTTCGCTGATGAACAACCGCGGCCGCATCGCCTGCTGCGGCGCGATCTCGCAATATGACGGCGTGCCGTCGGCCACCGGCCCGCGCGGCGTGCCCGGCCTGATCGTGGTGAAGCGCCTGATCATGCAGGGCTTCATCGTGATGGACTACATGGACCAGCGCGACGAAGCCCTGAAAGACCTGCAGTCCTGGGTCGCATCAGGCAAATTGAAGGTGCAGGAAGACGTGATCGACGGGCTCGAGAACACACCGAAAGCGCTGATCGGTCTGCTGGCCGGCGAGAACCGCGGCAAGCGGATGGTGAAGGTGTAGCTCTCGTATCCGTAGGGTGGGCAAAGGCGCACTTGGCGCCGTGCCCACCATATATCCTCTTGTCGTCACCTGACGGTGGGCACGCTACGCTTTGCCCACCCTACGAAGTGGCCGCTAATGCACCGTGCCCGGCGCTTGCGGCGCGGTCTGCGGACCCGCCTTCCTCGCCTTGCGCTCGGCGAGCCAGTTTTCGAAACGCTGGATCACGACGAAGAAGGTCGGCACAAACAGCACCGCCAGGCAGGTCGACGCCAGCATGCCTGAGAACACCGTGATGCCGATCGACTTGCGGGCGTTGGCGCCGGCGCCGGTCGCGAGCACCAGCGGCACCACGCCGAGAATGAAGGCAAAGGACGTCATCAGGATCGGCCGGAACCGCGCCCGCGCCGCCTCGATGGCGGATTCAAGCAGCGGCTTGCGATCGCGCACATGAAGCTCGAGCGCCACCTCGACGATCAGGATGGCGTTCTTGGCCGATAGCGCAATCAGCAGGATGATGCCGATCTGGGTGTAGAGATTGTTCTCGATACGCAGTCCCGTCAGCACGATCATCGGGCCCAGCAACGACAGCGGCACCGCAAGAATGACGGAGATCGGCGCGTACCAGCTCTCATATTGTCCAGCCAGCACGAGATAGACCAACAGCAGGGCCAGGCCGAACGCCCAGTAGATCTGGCCGCCGACAACCTTCTCCTGGTACGACATCGCGGTCCACTCGAAGCCGGTACCCGGCGGCAAGGTCTTGCCGGCGATCTCTTCCATCAGCTTCATCGACTGGCCGGAGCTGAAGCCGGTGGCCGGCAGGCCGATGACGGTTGCGGATGGATAAAGGTTGTACAGGCTGATCAGCGAGGGGCCGACGGCCGGCGTGATCTTCGCGACGGTTCCGAGCGGCACCATGTCGCCCTGGCTGTTGCGCACCATCAGGTTTTCGATGTCGCGCGGCGTCAGGCGAAATTGCGAATCCGCCTGCGCATAGACCTGGAAGGTACGACCGAACTTGTTGAACTGGTTGACATAGGTCGATCCCAGGTAGGACGACAAGGTCGAGAAGATCTGGTCGGTCGTGACATGCAGCGTCTGGGTCTTGATGCGATCGACGTCGACGTCGAGTTGCGGCACCATCGAACGGAACGACGAACTGACGCGCTGCAGCGCGCTTTGGGTCTGGGCATTGGAAACGATGGCGCCGGCGATGGCCTGCAGCTTGCCGTAGTCGGCGTTGCCGTCACGGAGTTGCACCTGCATCGCAAAGCCGGCGGCATTGCCGATGCCCTGAATCGGCGGCGGTGGAATCACCAGGACCCGCGCGTCCAATATCACCGACATCTTCTCGTTCAATCCCACGAACAGCGAACGGAGATCCTGGCCCGGGCCGCGCGCGCTCCACTCCTTCAGGATCAGATAGGCGACGCCCGCATTGGCGAGGCTTGAAGAACTGTCCAGCGCCGATATGCCCGCGATGCTGATGACCTGGTCGACGCCCGGCGTCTTGCCGGCGATCTCGCTGACCTGATTGAGCACCTGCTCGGTACGGTCGAGCGCCGCACCATCGGGAAGCTGCACCGCGACCAGGAGGTAGCCCTGGTCCTCGATCGGAATGAAACCGGTCGGAACCCGCGACAGGCCGTAGCCCGCGATGCCGATCAGGATAAGGGCCGAGATCACCGACAGGTTGCTGTGGGCAACCAGGCGGCCCATCAGCCGGCCATAGGCCACCTCAACGCGATCATAGACCGCGTTGAAGCCGCGATAGAAGAAGTTGCGCTGCTCGGGCGGCACCGGCCGGCGCAGCCACAGGGCGCACTGCGTCGGCTTCAGCGTCGCGGCATTGACGGCGCTGAGCAGCGCGGTCGCCGCGATCACCAGCGCGAATTGCGAGTACATCTTTCCGGTCAATCCCGGCAGGAAAGCCGACGGCAGGAACACCGAGATCAGCACCAGCGTGATGCCGACGATCGGCGCGAACAGCGCATCCATCGCCGCGATCGCGGCATCATGGCCGGACATGCCCTTTTCGATATTATGCGCCGCGCCCTCGACCACGACGATGGCGTCGTCGACCACGATGCCGATGGCCAGCACGATCGCAAACAGGGTCGAGATGTTGACGGTGAAACCGAGCGCTGCCATCGCCGCGAAAGCGCCGATGATCGTCACCGGCACCGTGGTTGCCGGCACCAGCATCGCGCGCCAGTCCTGCAGGAAGATCAGGATCACGACCAGGACGAGCAAGCCGGCCTCGACCAGCGTCTTGTAGACCTCGTTGATCGATTCCGAGACGAATTTGGTGGTGTCGAACGGCGTGGCGTAGGTAATGTCCTGCGGAAACGCCTTGGCCAGATCAGCCATCTTTTTCTGAACCGCGGCCTCGACCTCCAGCGCGTTGGCGCCCGGCGACTGGAACACGCCAATGCCGGTGGACGCCTTGTTGTTGAGCGAAAACACCTGGCTGTAGGTCTGGGCGCCGAGCTCGACCCAGCCGACGTCGCGCACGCGCGTGACGTCGCCATTGTTGCCGGTCTTGACGATGACATCCTCGAACTGGCTCTTGTCGTCGAGCCGCCCGTTGACGTTCAGCGTGTACTGGAACGCCTGGCCCGCGGGTGTCGGCGGTGCGCCGATCTGGCCGGCCGTGACCTGCTGGCTCTGCTGCTGGATCGACTGGATGACGTCCTGTGGCATCAGTCCGCGCACTTGCAGCTTGTTCGGGTCGAGCCAGACCCGCATCGAGTATTGGCCGGCGCCGAACACGGTGACGTTGCCGACACCGGGCAGCCGCGCCAGCTCGTCCTTGATGTTGATGGTGGCGTAATTGCTCAGGAACAGGCTGTCATAGGTCGAATTCGGCGAACTCAGCGTCACGAACAAAAGGATCGCGGTCGACCGCTTCTGCACCGTGACGCCCTGATTCTGCACCGATTGCGGCAACTGCGACAGCGCGCTCGACACCCGGTTCTGCACCAGCACCTGCGCGAAGTTGAGGTCGGTGCCGATCTTGAACGTGACCGTCAGCGAATAGGTGCCGTCGGCGCCGCTGTAGGACTGCATGTAGAGCATGTCCTCGACACCATTGACCTGCTGCTCGATCGGCAGCGCCACGGTATCGATCACGGTCTTGGCGCTGGCGCCGGGATAGCGGGTCGTGACCTGGACGGTCGGCGGCACGATATCCGGATATTGCGCGACGGCCAGGCGGAACAGGCATACGCCGCCGATCAGGACCATCAGGATCGCGATGACGTTGGAAAGGACGGGCCGCTCGATGAAGAATTTCGAAATCATGGCCGGACCTACTTTTTCGATGCCGGCTGCGCTTCGATCTTCTGCAGTTGCGGATCGACCTTCTGGCCTGGGATCGCGCGCAGCAGTCCCGCAGTGACGATGCGGTCATCGGGCTTCAACCCGGTTTCGATGACGCGCAACTCCCCCTCCAGCGGTCCGGTCCGGACCTTGCGCGGTTCGACGATGTTTTCGCCGTTCACGACCAGCACGTAGCGGCCGGCCTGATCGCTGCCCAATGCAACGTCGGGCACCAGCAGCGCATTCTGTTGCTGCTCGAAGGGGACGCGGACGCGAACGTAGTATCCCGGCAGCAAGACGCGGTCGGGATTGGGCAGCACACCGCGCACCGCCAGCGTGCCGGTCGACTGGTTGATGGTCGGCGCCGCATAGTCGAGCTTGCCCTTGTGCGGGTAGCCGGTGTCGGTCTGCAGGCCGACCTCGATCGGCAGCGATTTGAGATCGTCCGACGTCATGCCGCGCCGCCGAGCCTCTTCGCGAACCCGCAGCACGTCCTGCTCGTTGACATTGAAGTTCACGTAGATCGGATCGAGCGCCACGATGGTGGCAAGCTGCGTCGGCGACGCCGCGCCGACGAGTTCGCCGATGGAGACGAGATGGGCGCTGACGATGCCGTCGAACGGTGCGACGACGTTGGTATAACCGTAATTGACCGCCGCGATCCTCGTATTGACCTCGGCCTGCTGCAGATTCGCCTGCGCGTTGTCGCGCGCCGATGTCGAGGTATCCAGCGTCGCCTGCGAGACCGCCTGCCGCTGCACCAGGTCCGACTGGCGCTTGAAGTCGGCTTCGGCCTGCCTCAGCGACGCCTGCGCGCCGGCTTCGGCCGCCTGCGCCTGCTCGAGTTTCAGCTTGTAGGTATCGGGCTCGATCGTAAACAGCGTGGTGCCTTCCTTGACGAAGGTGCCGTCCTGATAATTGATCGTTTGCAAGAATCCCTGCACGCGCGCGACGAGATCGACATTCTTGATCGGCGCGGTATTGCCGGTCGCTTCCAGATAGCGCGTGATGGACCGTTGCACTGGAACGGCGACTTCAACTTTCGGCGGTGGAGGTGAAACAAAACTATTTTGTTCGCAGGCACTTAAGGCCACGGACGCGAATATGACGAAAGCCATTCGCGGCGCGGTGAAGACATGTTGCGAACGCGTTGGCTTCATTTTGCATGTCCCGATACGTTTGTTTTGCAACAGGCTTTCTATTCAGAACCCGTCGTCCGCCAATCCCGCGAAAGTAGCAACAATCTGCTTGCAGTGGAACCCGAAACCGAAAATGATATCGCGCAGAAGTTATTTCCCCGGCTCATTATGATTTTCTTCGTCTGAAGCGGCGATGTTCGCAACAACGCCAAGGATGTATTCAAATGACCAACACGTTGACACGTGCAGCGACGCTTGGTGCCGTGATCACGGCCGCAATTTTCGCGAGTGCCGCACCTGCGTTCCCGCAAGTCCCGACCCAGGCACAGCGTGACGCCATCAAGTCAGAATGCAGATCCGATTACATGGCGCATTGCTCCAGCATTCCGCCGGGTGGCGAGGCCTCGCTGCAATGCCTGCAGAAGAACATGTCGAGCCTTGCCCCGGGTTGTCAGAGCGCCGTGAAAGCCGTCGAAGCGCCGGCCGCACCGAAGGCTGAATCTGCACCTGCGGCGCCGAAGGTCGAGTCCGCGCCATCGGGCGAGACCGCCAAGCCGGCCGCCGAGACCGCGCCGCCCAAGACTTCGACACCCCAGACTTCAACTCCCAAGACACCGCCACCGCCGAAGGCCGCGGCAGCGAAGCAGCCGACCGGCGCGCAGATTTCCGCGATACGCAGCGCCTGCCGCTCCGACTATCCAAAGGTCTGCGCGGGCGTCCCGACCGGCGGCGCCCCGGCACTGCAATGCCTGGAAACGAACAAGGCAAAGCTCTCGGCCGGTTGCGAGAAGGCCGTCGCCGCGGCGACCGGCGGCGTAGCGGCGCCCGCGGCTGGAACGGCTCCGGCTGCCGCGGGAGCGGCCCCCGCCGCTGCGGCAGCACCCGCTGCCCCCGTCGTGATCGTGCTGCGCCCGATGCGGCCGCGCGAAGAACTGTTCGTGCTGCGTTCGGCCTGCGGCGGCGATGTCCGCACCATCTGCGGCGGCGTGGCCCCCGGCGGCGGCCGGATCGTGCAGTGTCTGGCGACCAACGCCGCGCGGCTTTCGCCGCCATGTCAGGATGTGCTGTCGCAGTTCAGGGCACAGTAGCGCCCGCACCGCCGACGATCCCGACATGATCGAAACGACGAAAGGAAAATCGATGTACCGCGCCCTCCTTACCGCAGCCACCCTGCTTTGCGTTTCGCAGACCGCATTCGCGCAGGAATTGACCGCCGCGCAGCGCGACGCCTGCAAGGGCGACTACGTGAAATACTGCAAGAGCGTGGTCCCCGGCGGCGGGCGGATCATCGCCTGCCTCGCCAAGGAGAGCGACAAGCTGACCCCCGCCTGCAAGATGGTGCTGGAGGCGGCAGAGAAGAAATAGAACAGCCATGAACCGTGCCGGCAAGTTGCGCCCGCCGGACCGGCGAGATCGGCGTGCGAACGCCCGACATCCATCCGCAGAACATTGCACCACCTGAATGCACATCAACCAAAACAATTCCGGGAGAACACCATGCGTTCCATGCTGATCATTGCCTCCGCCCTCTTCGCCTTTGGCGCAGCCATGACGTTCGAGGCGAGCGATGCCAAAGCGGTCGTCTGCGCCAACGGTGTGGTACGCGCCGGTTGCGCCGGACCGCGCGGCGCCGTCGTCGTGCGCAAGCCCGTCGCGGTCTGCCGCTGGGTCTGGGTCGGCGGCGTGAAGGTGCGCCGCTGCGCCTAAATCGCTGTTGCATCCGGGTCGGGGCCAACACTGCACCGGCGGTTCACCCGGATAGGCCAGTCCAACCGAAAGACCTAAGCCCGGTTCTGATATTTTCAGGACCGGGCTTTCGACCGGACACGCGATCATTTTTCCCCTAGCGGAATTTTCCGGCGCGGATTAGTGTGACCGCAATTAGTCAGTATACTGTCGATTGGGAGGAAGGACGTGCGTATCGCCGTGATCGGCGGAGGCCCTGGCGGTCTCTACTTCGCCTATCTCTGGAAGCGGCGTCATCCGGACGCCGAGATCGACCTGTTCGAACAGAACCCCGAAGGCGCGACCTGGGGTTTTGGCGTGGTGTTCTCCGAACAGGCGCTGGAATTCCTGCGCGCCGACGACCCCGAGACGGTCGACGCGATTACGCCACGGATGGAGAGCTGGAAGAACATCACGCTCAACCTGCGCGGTGAAAGCGTCGAAATCGACGGCGTCGGCTTCTCCTCGATCGGCCGGCTCGAATTGCTGACCATCCTGCAGCAGCGGGTCCGCACCGCCGGCGTTACGCCGCGATACGACACGACGATTCAATCGGTCGACGAACTCAGGAGATACGACCTGATCGTTGCCGCCGACGGGTTGAACTCGCTGGTGCGCCGCGGCTTCGAGCAGGCGTTCGGCGCCTCGGTCTCGCATTCGACCAACAAATTCGCCTGGTACGGCACCAGCAAACGCTTTGCCACGCTGTCGCAGACCTTCGTGAAGACCGATCTCGGATCGTTCAACGCCCATCACTACCGCTATGCGCCCGCCATGAGCACCTTCCTGGTCGAATGCGACGCGGCGACGTGGCAGGCCTATGGTTTCGAACACAAGACGATCGAGCAGTCGCAGGCGATCTGCGAGGCAGTCTTCGCCGACACCCTCGACGGCCATGCGCTGGTGTCGAACAAATCGGTGTGGCGCAATTTTCCCTGGATCTGGAACGAGAACTGGTCGTCGCGGAATATGGTGCTGATCGGCGATGCCCTGCACTCGGCGCACTTCTCGATCGGCTCGGGAACGCGGCTCGCGATCGAGGACGCGATCGCGCTCACCAAGGCGCTGGAGGCGGAGACGGAGATTTCCGCGGCGCTTGCCCGCTATCAGGCCGAGCGCAAGCCGATCGTGAAGAAACTGGTGACGGCCGCGCGCACCAGCGCCGGCTGGTACGAGCATTTCCCCGAACACATGAAGCTCGATCTGATGGATTTCGCCCATAGCTACATCACCCGTTCGGGGCGGATCGACGATATCAGGTTGCGCGCGATGTCGCCGAAATTCATGGCGCGCTACGAAGCCGCGAAGCAAAGCGGGAGCCGGTCATGACGCACGAGATCACCGACGCTGTCCCGCGGGATAACCCCGGCGCGCGCGAGATCGGCTTTACGATTCCCGAGCGTTACAATGCCAGCCGCATCCTGTTCGATAATCTGGCCGAAGGCCACGGCGACCGACTGGCGCTCACCGGCCCCGGCGGCAACACCACTTATGCCGAACTCTGCGCCGACGCCTCGCGATGGGGTCACGGCTTTCAGTCGCTGGGCCTGAAACGCGGCGACCGCATCCTGATGTTCCTCGACGATACGCCGGCCTATCCGGCGGCATTTTTCGGCGCGGTGCTGGCGGGCTTCGTGCCGCTGTTGATCAACACGCTGACGCCGCCGGACCTGCTGCAGTTCTACCTCTCGGACGCCAGTGCCACGGTCGCGGTCGCCGATGCCGAATTCACGCCCCGATTCAACACCGAGGCCTGCAAGGACACGCAGCTGCAAACGCTGATCGTCGTCAATGGCGCCGCCGGCGAGCACGCCGTGCCCACCGCGCTGGTCGCCGAACCATGGCTGCAAGGTTTTGCCACCGAACTGGCGGAAGCCGACACCGGCCGGGACGAGATGGCGTTCTGGATGTACTCCTCGGGCTCGACCGGCCGCCCAAAGGGCATCGTGCATCTGCAGCACGACATGGCCTATAGCGAGCGGGCGTTCGCGCGCAACGTGCTCAAGCTGACGGCCAACGACATCTGCTTCTCGGTGCCAAAAATCTTTTTCGCCTATGGTTTTGGTAATGCCATCACCTTCCCGTTCTCGGTCGGTGCCGCGACGTTGCTGCTGCCGGGTCAGCCGAAACCGGCCGCGATTTTCGAGGCGATCGGAAAATATCGTCCGTCGCACTTCTTCGGATTGCCGACACTCTACACCTCGCTGACCAAAGCCGACGGCGCATCGACCGCCGATTTCTCGTCCCTGCGCATGGCGCTGTCGGCGGCCGAAGTGCTGTCGGCTGATGTCTTCAACGGCTGGAAGACGCTGACCGGCCTCGAAATTGTCGAAGGTCTCGGCTCTACCGAAGTGCTGCACATCTACCTTTCCAACCGGCCCGAACAGAAAAAGCTCGGTGCCGCCGGTCTGCGCGTGCCCGGCTACGAAATCGCGCTACGTAACAAGGACGGCCGCGACGTTGCCGACAACGAGGAAGGCATCTTGTGGGTGCGCGGCGACTCCAACACGCCGCTGTACTGGAACCGGCCCGACAAATCCGCCGAGACGATCCGCGACGGCGGCTGGATCTACACCGGCGACCGCTTCGTGCGTGATTCCGACGGCTTTCACTTCTTCCGCGGCCGCGCCGACGACCTGATCAAGATCTCCGGCCAATGGGTCTACCCGCTCGAAGTCGAGCTCTGCCTCGCCGAACATCCCGACATCAGGGAATGCGCGGTCTACGCCGCCGAGCTGCCGGATCGCCGCATGACGCTGAAGGCGGTGGTGGTGATGAACAGGAGCGGCTTCGACGCTAACGATGCGACGAAGCGGCTGCAGGAGTACGTCAAGGCAAAGCTGCTTCCTTACAAATATCCGCGCGAGATCACGTTTGCCGAGGAGCTGCCGAAGACCGGCACGGGGAAGATCGACCGCCAGGCCGTGATGAAGATGTAGGAGATCTTCGTAGCAACAAACACGGTGTCGTCCCGGCCTTGAGCGACGACACTAACTCCCCAGCCCGGTCCCGCCATAGAGCCAGGTCAGATCGCCAAGATAATCTTCCTGCGATTTCGCACGCATGATCGCGTTGCGGATGCGGGCGTGTTCGCCGGATGGGTGATAGATGTGCTCGCCGATCGCGCGCGACAGCATCTGCACCTTCGCGGTGCGCGGAAAGCGCTGCGCGCGATAGGCTTCAAGCGCGTCGGCCTGTTCATCAAAATGCGACAGCATATGCGACAGGCACACCGCGTCTTCCATCGCCTGGCAGGCGCCTTGTGCGAAATATTGCAGCATCGGATGCGCGGCGTCGCCGAGCAGCGCGACGCGGCCGTCGACCCAGCGCTCGACGGGATCGCGGTCGCATAGCACCCATAGCCGCCAGTTCTTGCCGTGCCGGATGATTTCCCGCGCACGCTCATGCACGTGGCCGAAGCCCTGCATGACTTCCTGGTCGGAAACCGGCTTCCCCGCCACCGGCTCCGGCGCGTCGTTGTGATAGGTGACGACGAGGTTGAACACCTTCCAGCCCGACAGCGGATAATGCACGATGTGGCATTTCGGTCCGGCCCACAGCGTCGCCGCGTTCCAGCGCAAATCTTCCGGCATCTGTTCGGTCGGAATCACCGAGCGGTAGGTCGTGTGACCGGACACCCGCGGCGGTCCGTCGGAGATGACCTGTTTGCGAACGTTGGACCACAGCCCGTCGGCGCCGATCAGAAGCCGGCCCGTGACGCGTTCGCCGTTCGCCAGCCGCGCCGTCACCGACGAGCCATCCTGGTCGTAGCCGGTGACCTCGCTGCTCACGCGCAATTCGATCAGGTCGTGGCTCTCGCAGGCGCGCAGGAAGACGCCATGCAGGTCGCCGCGATGCACCACCGCATAGGGATTGCCGAAGCGCGCGCGAAACGCCTCGCGCAGGTCGACATGGGTGATCTCCTCGGCAGTCATCGCATCCATCAGCCGGAGCTGATCGATATAGACGGCCATGCTTCGCGCCGCCTCGCCGACGCCGAGATAGTCGAAGGCGTGAAATGCATTGGGCCCGAGCTGGATACCGGCGCCGATTTCGCCGAGGCTGGAAGCCTTCTCGAGCAGGATCGAGCGGATGCCCTTCTGTGCCAGGCCAAGCGCCGTGGCCAGTCCGCCGATGCCGCCGCCCGCGATCAGGACCGGTCGCACGTCCATCAGCCCGACTTTCCCAGATGTTCGAGCGCGTCTTCGGCACGCAGCGGCACCCGTGATGCTTCGTTGTTGAGATCGACCAGTTGCGTCAGCAGTGTCAGCAGCGTCTTGCGGTCGGCCGGCTTCAGCGGCTGCAGCATCCGCGCCTGCGCCCGATCGACCACCGGCATGATTTCGCGCAGCAAGGCGCTGCCCGCCTTGGTGAGATAGAGCAGTTTGACGCGCTTGTCCTCGCGCGCCGGTTTGCGCTCGATCAGGGTTTTGGTCTCCAGCCGTTCGATCACATTGCCGAGCGTGGAGCGGTCGAATGCGATCACCGCGGACAGCCGCGTCGCGTCGATACCGGGATGGGTGTGGATCGCCACCAGGGCGGCGTATTGCACCGGCGTCAGGTCGAACGCCCGGCATTCCTCGACAAAGATCGCGACCGCGATCTGCTGCATCCGCCGGAACAGATAGCCCGGTGCGGCGTAGACCGCATCCATCGTGATGGGCGCAGATGGGGTAACGGGCGCGGGCTTACTCGGCATCGGGCTGCCTATCCGGTGCAGCGTCCGCGAACGCCTTCATTTCCCTCGCCGCGGCCTCGGCCTTGAGCAGGCGCGGATAGACCGAGACGTCGACACCGAAGCGGCGCGCATTGCCAAGCTGCGGCACCAGCGACAGGTCGGCCATGGTCGGCACCGGCCCGAAACAGAACGGCCCCTGCTCATCCGCGATCAGCGCTTCGCAGGCGCCGAGCCCCTCGCGGTTGGCCCAGGCCGCCCACTCCGTGACCTTGTCCTCCGATATTCCGAGCTGGCGCAGCCGGTTCAGCACTTTCAGATTTTGCACCGGGTGGGTGTCGCAGGCGAGCGCCATGGAAAACGCGCGGACTTTGGCGCGGCGCAGCGGGTCTTTCGGCAACAAGGGCGGTTCGGGATAGATCTCATCCAGCCATTCGACGATGGCAAGCGACTGGGTGAGAACCGCGCCGGCATCGTTCTCCAGCGCCGGCACCAGACCCTGCGGGTTGATGGCGAGATAGGCCGGCGCGCATTGCTCACCCTTGCGAAGGTGATGCGCGAGGTGCTCGGGCCGCATCCCCTTCAGATTAAGCGCGATCCTGACCCGGTATGCCGCGGCACTGCGGAAATAGCCGTGCAGCTTCATCGGAACCTCCCGGTAAATTTGTCGTTTGCCGCTGATGGGCGCGATTGACGCTATCCATATTGTCAGTATGCTGTCAATAAATCGACCCACAAGAATAGCGGGAGGCTGACATGGAAGCCGTGCAGAAGACCCCGGAACGCGAGGCGTTCTACAAGAAGATCGACGGCGAAAATCTCTCCGCGCTGTGGAACGTGATGGGCGACCTGATCACGCCGGAGCCGCGCTCGGCCTGCCGGCCGCATTTGTGGAAGTTCGATGCGATCCGCGACTACATGACCGAGGCCGGCAAGCTGATCACCGCCAAGGAAGCCGAGCGGCGGGTGCTGGTGCTGGAAAACCCCGGTTTGCGCGGGCAATCGAAAATCACCACGTCACTGTTTGCCGGTGTGCAGATGGTGGTCCCGGGCGACGTCGCGCCGGCGCACCGGCATAGCCAGTCGGCCTTGCGTTTCGTGCTCGAAGGCAAGGGTGCCGCGACCGCGGTCGACGGCGAACGCACCCTGATGGAGCCCGGCGATTTCGTGATCACGCCGTCGATGACCTGGCACGACCATTCCAACGAAACCTCCGAGCCGATGTTCTGGCTCGACGGCCTCGATATCCCGATGGTGCAATTTTTCGATGCGTCGTTTGCCGAAGGATCCAACGAGGACCAGCAGAAGATCACCCGTCCCGCCGGCGATAGCTTTGCCCGCTACGGTCACAATTTGCTGCCGGTCGACGAGAAGCGCAAATCGAAGACCTCGCCGATCTTCAACTATCCCTACAGCTACACCCGCGAGGCGCTGGAGCAGGCCAAGACCCGCAACGAATGGGATGCCTGCCACGGGCTGAAGCTGAAATTCTCGAACCCGGAAACCGGCGATTTCGCGATGCCGACCATCGGCACCTTCATCCAGATGCTGCCGAAGGGTTTTAAAACTGCGCGCTATCGCTCCACCGATGCGACCGTGTTCGCGGCGATCGAGGGCAAGGGCCGAAGCCGGATCGGCGACCAGACGTTCGAGTGGGGCGCGCGCGACCTGTTCGTGGTGCCGAGCTGGCAATGGGTCACCCACGAGGCAGATACGGATTCTGTGCTGTTCAGTTTCTCGGACCGCCCGGTGCAGCAGAAGCTCGATCTGTTCCGTGAGGATCGCGGCAACGCGTGAGGTTCGTCGTCATTCCGGGATGGTGCGCAGCACCAGACCTCAGATGCGCAATCGCGCATCGGGGAATCTCGAGATTCCGGGTTCGATGCTTCGCATCGCCCCGGAATGACAGCCAGCTCTACCGCCAGTGCAGCAACCGCGCTTCCAGCCAGTTGATCAACCTTCCCACCGCCAGCCCGAACAGCGACAGGATCACGACGCCGGCGAGGAGCTGATCGGTCTGCATCAGGTTGCCTGCCTGCAGCACGAAGGCGCCGATACCGTACTGGGCGCCGATCATCTCGGCGCTGACCACCAAGAGCAGCGCGACGGAAGCCGTAATGCGGAATCCGGCCAAGATCGAGGGCATCGCGCCGGGCCAGATCACCCGGGTCACGATGGCGTGGAACGGCACATTAAAGCTCTGCGCCATCCGGATCAGGTTGCGCGGCACCGCGTCGACGCCGCTATAGACGGAAATCGCGGTAGAGAAGAACACGCCGAGCGCAATGGTCGCGATCTTCGGCTCCTCGCCGATCCCGAGCCAGAGAATCAACAGCGGCAGCAGCGCGATCTTCGGAATCGGAAACAGCGCCGAGATGAAGGTGATGCCGACGCCGCGCGCCAGGGTCGAGAGTCCGATCGCGAAGCCGACGATGATCCCGGCTGTGGTGCCAAGTACCCACCCGGATCCGATCCGCATGATCGACCACGACAGATGCTGCCAGAGCGCACCTGACAGCGCGAGCTTGTAGATGGCGACCACAATCGCCGACGGTGCCGGCAGGAACAGCGAATTGACCCAGCCGGCGCTGCCGGCCAACTGCCAGAACGCGATCACCAGCGCCAGCGCGATCCAGCCGGAGGCACGGCCTGCGCGCGGCGTAAAACCGGCGCCGCGGAACGCAACCGGGCGCGTCTCGCCTTCCGGCCTCGTAGCCTGCGATGTCGCGCGGTCAAGCATGCTGGACCTCGCGCTCGGCGTCGATTGCCTCTTCGCGGATCAGGGACCACAGATCGTTCTGCAAACCGATCAGTTTGCCGCGCGCCTCGATACCGCCGCGCTCGTCGCGCGTCATCGGGATGGTCACGATCTCGCGGACGCGGCCGGGACGGCGCGACAACACCACGATGCGATCGGCGAGCCGCACGGCTTCTTCCAGATTGTGCGTGACATAGACCGCGGCCATCCCGCCGTCGGCAAGCAGGCGGATGAAATCCTCCATCAGCAATTCGCGGGTCTGCGAATCCAGTGCCGACAGCGGCTCATCCATCAACAGGATCGCGGGCTTGACCGCGAGCGCCCGCGCGATGCCGACACGCTGGCGCATGCCGCCCGACAATTGCTTGGGGTAGGTGTCGCGAAAATCGGACAGCCCGGTCCGGCGCAGCGCGTCGTCGACGACGGCGCGGCGCGCGGCGGCGTCCAGCGCCGTATGCACCAGCGGAAACTCGACGTTCTCCGCTACCGTGCACCAGGGCAGCAGTGCAAAGTCTTGGAACACGAAGGTCAGCGGGTTGAGGCTGTCGGCGGGCGGCGCGCCGCGCAGTTCGGCCTGCCCTCCGCTCGGCCGCAGCAGGCCGCCAAGGATCGATAGCAGCGTGCTCTTGCCGCAGCCGGAAGGACCGACGATCGCGACCACCTCGCCGGAAGCGACCTGGAACGACACCTTGTCGAGCACGTCGAGCGTGCCGAAACGGTGACTGATATGGTCGGCGATCAGGTCCATTAATACGAATTCCCGCTTGCTCGAAACTGGCAGTGTACCGGGCCTCATGGTTCGAGACGCGCTACGCGCTCCTCACCATGAGGAATCTCAGACCTCATCCTGAGGAGCACGCGCTAGCGTGCGTCTCGAAGGATGACGCCCAGGGTCCGCTTGCCGATCAATCCGCCTTCACATATTCCTTGGCGATGATCGCGTCCGCCGAAAATCCCTTATCGACAAAGCCTTGCTCCTGCAGCCACGCGATCTGGTTGCCGACGTTCTTGACGTCGAGCTTGCCGTCGGGATCGATATAGGCGCAATTGCCGACCACCTGCTCGACCGGGAGGTTGGTGTATTTCGCGATAATCTCGAGCAACGGCCTGGTCTTGTCGTTGATGTCGGCCTTGCCGTCCTTGACGGAGGCCAGCACCACGTCGTGGTATTCGCGATCGGCGCGCACCAGCGCGGCCAAAAGCTTGGTCACCAGCGCACTGTTGGTCAGCGTCTTCGGCGAGGCGAACACCGCACCCAATTGCCACGGCGTCTCGTCGCCGACCCAGCCCAAAAATTTGGCGCCGCCGGTATCGATCAGCGTGCGCGCGGTCGAGACCGGCAGCAGCGCCGCATCGACGGTCTCGCCCTTCAAGGCCGCGGCCGCATTGGACAGCGACTGCAGCGGCAGCACCTTTACGTCCGCGAGCTTGAAACCGTATTTGTCGGCGAGCAGACCGAGCGAATAATGGAAGCTGGAGCCGACCTGCGTCACCGCGATCCGTTTTCCCGCGAGATCCTTTGGCGTCTTCAGGCCGGCCGCATAGGCGTTGTTGCTGGCGAAATAGCCGATCAGGGGATAGCCGGCCTTCTCGCGGCTCATGCCGCCGATCACCTTCAGCGTGCCCTTGCCCGCGAGGTTATAGAGTCCGGCCGTGAACGCCGTGATGCCGAAATCGATGTCGCCTGACGTCGTCGCCACCGCGATCGGCTGCGCCGCGTCGAAGAATTTCAGTTCGATATCGAGCCCGGCCTCGCGGAAATAGCCCTTGTCCTGCGCGATGAACACCGGCGCCGACGACGACAGCCTGAGCACGCCGACCTTGGCCTTCAGCGCGTCATCGGCCCGCGCGATCCCGCCAACGACAATCGCCAACAAACCCGCCACCGCGAGCCGTGCAAACCGTCTCATTCCGTTCCCTCCGTAACGACCCTGGAGCCTCTTCCGTTCCAATGGAATCGGAACGGAGCTCCAGGCTTTTAATTTGACGCGTTTTCTTGACGCGAACCGGCTTCCACTTCGCTGGAAAACGCTCTATAGCCCATCGGGCACGCGCTGGTCCCGCCCGATGAAGGCGCCCTGTTGTTTCAACGTTTGTTGCAACTTTTCAACCGCAATGTCGCGCGGAATCGTATTGCCTGACAGCGCCAGATCGGCCGCGGCGCCCACCGCCTCCCCCATCGCGAAACATGCCCCGGAAACCCGCGCCGCCGACTGGCCTTCATGGGTCATCGAGGCGCAGCGGCCGGCAATCAGGAGGTTGTCGACGCCTTGGGGGACCAGCATGCGATAGGGCAATTCGTTGAACCCGCGCGACTCCGGGATCGGCGGGAACTTGAAGATGACATCGCCGGCGACATGCTGCTCCATCGGCCAGCCATTGACGCCGATGGAATCCTCGAACGAGGCGCAGCCCAGCACGTCCTCGCCCGACAGCCTATAGCCGCCGACCACGCGGCGGGTTTCGCGGATCCCGAGCTGCGGCGGCAGGTCGACGATGTAGGATTTTTCGAAACCAGGAACGGTGCGCAGAAACTCGAACGCCTGCACCGCCTGGCGGCGGCCCTCGATTTCGCCGCGGGTCATCTGGTCCGGCTCAAGGCCGTTGACCGCGCTGCCGTCCTCGCGCGCCAACTGGGTAAAGTTCACCCGCCATTCGATCCCTGATTTTTGCGGCCGCACGATCGCGCCTTTGCGGGGAAACCGATGCGTGCCCGATGCTTGCGCCTTTTCCATCAGCGCCGGGATCGTCCGCCAGGCGTCGCCGGCCTTCTCGGGATCGATGCCGTTGAGGCGGAACATCATCGAGGGAAACAGCATGCTGCCGGCATTGTCGCCGACCTCAAACGGCGCCCCGGCCCAGGCCGCGAGATCGCCGTCGCCGGAGCAGTCGATGAAGATGTCCGCGCGCACCGCCTGCCGGCCTGCCTTGGTCTCGATCATCAACACGTCGATGTGCCTGTCGCCCTGCATCACCACGCCGGCGCCGAGCGCATGAAACAGAATGTCGACCTTGTGCGCGGCCAAGAGATCGTCAGCCGCGATCTTGTAGGCGGCGGTGTCATAGGCCTGCGCGAAGATCTTGCCGAGGATCAGATGCGGCGCATTGAGGCCGCCAAGCCGGTCGATCCGCGCAAGCAGATCGGACGCCACGCCCTGCACCACGCGGTGCGCCTCGCCATAGACATTGGCATGTAGACCACAAAAGTTCGTGACGCCTGCCGCCGTGCCCATGCCGCCGAGGAAACCATAACGCTCGATCAGCAGCGTGCGGCGGCCGGCGCGGGCCGCGGCGACGGCAGCAGCGATGCCCGCGGGCCCGCCGCCGAGCACGACGACTTCATATTCGCCGTAGAGCGGAATCTGGCGGGCGGGTTCGGTGATGGTTTTCAGAGACAAATTGCGATTTCCTTCAGGCTTACGTCCCGACCTGCAACGGCGAGCCGAGCTTGCGCAGCGCGGCGATCGCCGAGAGCGCGGTGATGCGGCCGGTTTTTGGATTCTCCGAGGGGATGTTCTCGATCGACATCGTAAAGCTCGCCGAGTCGGATTCGACCTTGATCTGATGACAGTTGCGCGTCACCGCCGGATCAGCCCAGATTTCGATCGTGGTGCGATCGGGACCGATGCCGGCCAGCGACAGCGCCGCGACGACGTTGACGTTGGCCGGGAACGCGGCGGCGGCATCGCGAGCGGAGCCTTTGAAAACGCGCAACGCGGACGTCAATCCGTCGACTGAAATCTTGTTCTCGACCAGATAGGGCGCGCCGGCAAGGCCGTTGGGCGGCTTGCGCGTGACCATCTGCACGGAATGGATCGCGCCTTCGGCCGCGGCGGAAACCGCGTCGAAGCCGATCAGGGCGCCGGTCGGCACGATGATCCGGCCACCTTGGGCTCGCGCCAGTTCGATGAGATCGTGGCGCGGCAGCAAAGCGCTGGCGCTCAGCACCATCACCTGCTTGCCGGCATTCAGCATCGGCCGGCAGATCTGGTCGAGTATCGCCGCCGGCGCGCATTCGACCACGAGGTCGGTATGTTCAGGCAGCTCATCGAGCGCGATCAGCGAACAGGAGATGCCTTCGCGATCGAGCCAAGCCTGCGCCTTGGCGCGGTCCCGGGTCGCGATAGCAGACAGGACAAGACCCGGCAACCCCTGCGCCAGCTTGCGCGCCACGGTTTTGCCGATCTCGCCCAGCCCGGCAATGGCAATGCGCTTGGAAGACAAATTGCAGCTCCTGTCATCGTGGTCGCGAAAACCTACTTCCAATTTGCCGCGCGTTTCTCCGCAAACGACGCCAGCCCCTCCGACGCCTCCTGCGTCTGCCGGCGCGCCGAATGCATCCTGACCAGCCGCGCATAGGCGTCGTCGTCGACGCTCATGCCGCCGAACGAACTCTCCAGCGCGAGCGCCTTGGTCTCGGCCATGGCCGCGGGACCGTTGGCGAGCAACTGCTCGACGATTTTGGCGCCCGCGGTTTCGAGATCGGCCAGCGGCACCACCTCATGCACCAGGCCGATACGGCGTGCATCTTCCGCGCCAAAGCGTTCGCCGGTCAGCGCGTAGCGGCGGACCTGGCGCACGCCAATGGCGTCGCAGAGCTGCGGGATGATGATCGCAGCCGTCAGCCCCCAGCGCACTTCGGTGATCGAGAACAGTGCGTTGTCGGCCGCGACCACGACGTCGCAGGCCGAAATCACGCCGGTGCCGCCGCCGAAGCAGCCGCCCTGCACCAGCGCCACCGTCGGGATCGGCAAGGTATTGAGCCGCTGTACCGCCTCGAACGTCGCCCGCGACACCGCCTCGTTCTCTTCGACCGATTTCGGCCGCACGCCGTTGATCCATTTCAGGTCGGCGCCCGCCTGAAAATGCTTGCCGCTGCCCTTCAGCACGACAACGCGAAGATTTGGCTTGCTGCCCAGATCGTCCATCGCCGCGAGCACGCCGTTGATCAGGCCCGCATCGTAGGCATTGTTCACCTCGGGGCGATTGAGCGTGACCGTGCCGACGCCGTTTTCGCTGAGGTTCCACAGGACCGGAGTGGCGCTCATTGGCGATTTCCCTTCGTTTTCTTGCGTTTGTTATTTCAGGCAATATGCCTGATATCATCAACCTTGATCCATCACTTTCCGCCTTGCGGCAAGCTCGAACCGCATCAGTGGTTGCGCTGCGGCGCAGGCTTGTGGAGAGTGGCGCCTCACACGTCGATCCCTTCAGCAGGACCTCAACTCCATGCGTATCTGCGTTTTCGGTGCGGGCGCCGTCGGCAGCCACATAGCGGTGCGGCTGGCGCTGGCGGGACACGATGTCGCCTGCGTGATGCGAGGGCCGCATCTCGACGCGGTCAAGGCCAACGGCCTGACGCTGCAGGTAGGCGACGCCGAGTTCAAAGCCAAGGTGAAAGCATCCGATGATCCGGCAGCGCTCGGCGCGCAGGACGTCGTCATCAGCACGCTGAAGGCGACCGGCGTGGCGAGCCTCGCGACCGGACTGTCACCGTTGCTGCGCGACGACACGTCGGTCCTGTTCGCGCAGAACGGCATTCCCTGGTGGTACGATATCGGGCTTTCGCCAAAGCACCCGCCGGTGCCGGATCTCGGCTTTCTCGATCCCGGCGGGCGGCTGCGCGCCGCGGTCCCCAGGGAACGCATCATCGGCGGCGTGATCTTTTCGTCGAATGAAATCGTTGCGCCGGGCGTCGCCGCCAACCTCTCGCCCGAGCGCAACAGGCTCCTGATCGGCGAATGCGACGACCGCGCCAGCGAGCGGATTGCAAGGCTGCGCACAGCCCTGAACGAGGCCAGAATCGAATCACCGGAGGTGCCGCAAATCCGCGAGACCATCTGGTCGAAACTCCTGACCAATATGTCGATGTCGGTGCTGTGTTCGCTGACCGGGCAAACCGCGCGCGGCGTCAGGGACGACCCTTCGCTGGCCGAGGTGATTCCGCGCCTGCTCGACGAGGCCAACAGCATCGCGCAGACCTGCTTTCCCGAGGTCAAGCGCGTCACCCGCACCGGCCCGGCGCCGGACCACAAGCCGTCGATTCTGCAGGATTACGAACTCGGCCGCGCCATGGAGATCGACGCGCTGGTCCGCGCACCCGCCGCGTTCGCGCGCGCCGCCGGACTTTCGACACCGATGCTCGATCTGATGGCTGCGCTGGCGATCCGCCAGGCGCGGGAGAAGGGGCTGTATCGGGCTGGATAGAGCGTTTTCCAGCGAAGTGGAAACCGGTTCGCGTCAAGAAAACGCGTCAAATCAAAAATCTAAAGCCCCGTTCCGATTACATCGGAACGGGGCTTTAGCCCGGACGACCAGACCCTCAGGCCGGCTGCAATCCCAGCCGGTCGAACAGCCGCGTGTCGGCCGCGTTTCCCGGATTGCCAGCGGTCAGCAAGGTCTCGCCGACAAAGATCGAATTCGCCCCCGCGAAAAAGCAGAGCGCCTGCATCTCGTCCGTCATGGCCGAGCGACCTGCCGACAGGCGAACATATGATTTCGGCATCATGACGCGCGCCAGCGCAACGATCCTGACGAACTCGATCGGCCCGATCGGAGCGGCATTGGCCAACGGCGTGCCGGCAATCGGAATCAGCATGTTGATCGGAACGCTTTCGGGCGGCTCAGCCAGGTTGGCAAGCGTAACCAGCATATCGACGCGGTCGGCTTCTTCCTCACCCATTCCCAGGATGCCGCCGCAACAGACTTTCATGCCGGACTGACGGACGTTTTCCAGTGTGTCGAGCCGATCGGAAAATGTGCGCGTCGAGGTGACCTGCGGATAATAGCGCTCCGATGTATCGATATTGTGGTTGTAATAGTCGAGACCGGCCGCGCTGAGCCGCTCCGACTGGTCGCGGTCCAGCATACCCAACGTCATGCAGGTCTCCAGCCCGAGTGCCTTCACCGCGCCGACGACTTCGACGATGGCGTCCATGTCCCTCGGCTTCGGATTGCGCCAGGCAGCGCCCATGCAGTAACGGGTCGCGCCCGCCTCTTTGGCCTTGCGCGCCTCGGCGACGATCTTTTCGACATCCATCAGCTTGGAGGCCGCCAAACCCGTCGCGTTATGCACGGACTGGCTGCAATAGCCGCAATCCTCCGGGCAGCCCCCGGTCTTGATATTGAGGAGCTTGCTCAACTGCACGCGGTTGGGGTCGAAATGCTGCCGATGAATCGACTGCGCCTTGAACAGCAGGTCATTGAACGGGAGCCGGTAGACCGACCATGCAGCCTCCGCTGTCCATGCCGGCGCGACCGCGGTCGCTACGATCGTTTCGTTGCTCAGTTCAAGCATTCGTATTCTCCGGGATTTCGAATTCGGCGAGCTTATGGCACGGCGGTACGGACGAAACCAGCGCGCGTCGATTATCCGCGCAACGGACATTGACCATGCGACGCGCGCTGGTATCAATCTTGCGTTATGAGGCCACCGGATGCCGGTTCGCGAGGACGGAACATGCACATCAGAGACAAGGTTTGTGTCGTAACCGGGGCCGCGAGCGGCATCGGCGCAGCGGTGGCGCGCGCCTATGCCGAAGCCGGCGCGCGCGGCGTCGTGGTCGCCGACCTCAAGACCTCGCGCGACAAGCTCGCGAAAGTCGCCGGCGATATCGATGGGCTGGCCGTAACCGCCGATGTCGGCCTCGAAGACGACATCAAGGCGCTGGTGGCGGCGGCCGAGGACAAATATGGCCGGGTTGACGTGTTCTTTTCCAACGCGGGCCTGTCACGCAAGGGACAGGAAAGCGCCTCCGACGCCGACTGGGACGTGAGCTGGCGGGTCCATGTCATGAGCCATGTGTTCGCGGCACGCGCGCTGGTCCCGGGTATGCTGGCGCGCGGCTCCGGTTATCTGCTCAACACCGCTTCCGCGGCCGGCCTGCTGGCTTCGCTGAACTCGATGCCTTACGGGGTCACCAAGAACGCCGCGGTGGCGCTGGCCGAGCATCTCGCCATTCAATATGGCGACCGCGGCATCCGCGTTTCCGTGCTGTGCCCGCAATCGGTGCAGACCGGCATGACCACCCCCGGCCCCAGCGCCGCGCGGGTCGACGGTGTCCTGCAGCCGCCGGAGGTAGCCCGCATGGTGCTTCAGGCGATGGAAGCCGAACAGTTTCTCATCCTGACGCACCCGCAAGTCGGAGAATACATGCAGCGCAAGGCATCGAGCCGCGATCGCTGGATCACCGGCATGCGGCGGCTGCGCGACAAGATCTATGGCGACCAGCGCGCGGGCTGAAATCGCGCGTCAGTCCACAATCCCGTCAACCCATGCCGCGAAAGCGTCCAGCACCTCGTCCAGCACTTCGCGGTCATTCCGCCCCGAACGCTTCAGCACATGGAAGGAATGATCGGCCTCCTTCACCAGATGCAAGGATGCCGCGCCCCCCAACCCTTTGACGACCGGTTCGAGCAGGCTCAATTCCGCGAGCGCGTCGCGCGTCCCCTGCAGGAACAGCATGGGGATACGGATATCGGCGAGATGCCTTGCCCGGTCATTGGAAGGCTTTCCGGCAGGATGCAGGGGAAAGCCCAGAAAGGCCAGGCCGCGAACGCCGGGCAACGGAGAAAGCGCCTGCGCTTGCGACGTCATGCGGCCGCCGAACGATTTGCCGCCGGCCATCAGCGGCAACCCGTCACAACATCGTCCCGCCTCCGTCACCGCGGCACGTACCGCGCGGTGCGCGACCGCGGGCGAATCCGGCCGCTTGCTGCCGCTCTCCATATAGGGAAACTGGTAGCGCAGCGTCGCAATACCGCGATCGCCGAGGCCGGCCGCAATCGCCTGCATCGACGCATGCGTCATGCCGGCGCCGGCCCCGTGCGCGAACACGTAAGCTGCGCGCGCATCAGGCGGCAGGATCAGCAACGCGGAGACCGGCGCAGCATCCGGGATCACGATCTCGAGCTTTTGCGCGTCAGCGGCTTTCAAAGCGGCAATCCCCGGAATCCGACTTCAAGGATGTGATCTCAAATGTGAGATTTCAGCTATGTTATTCAACGCCCCTGATTCTACATTTCGGGCGTGCCGCACGCAAACCTGTCGCGCAGGGCCCACACGGCCGGTTTCAAAGCCGCGAACCGGCTTCATGGACAGAAACACGATGCTCTTGTAAAGAGAGTATATTCACCGAATACACGCCAGAGGAGAAACACTCTCTGATGGCTTTTGATAACGGATGATTTTTGCGCCTCGGGCGCAGTGGGACAGGGGCCGGCCATGCGTCGCAGGACAAAGATTGTTATCGCAATATTGGTCGCCGTCGGCGCTTACGCCTTTTTCAAGGACGACATCGCGCAGCTCCGGGAAGGCTTCAACGTGAAGCTCGCGGAGTATCCGGCGCCGAAGAATACCAGGTTGCTCAACCAGAATGTCAGCGACAAGGACATCGGCTGGTTCTACCACGCCGACCAAGGGACGCGTACCTTCGGTATCCCCTATGAGTGGTTCATGGCGCTGGAGCAACCCGGTCTGTTGTCGATGTTCTGGTCGGCCGGCCCGTTCAGCGATCCGGCCTACCTCGATCGTTACGGTTTCATTCCCGATCCGATCGACAAGACGGCGCTGCCGATCGGCTTCGCGCATGGCGACGCGATGCTGGATCCGACGGGTGAGCCCTGGCGCAACCCGAGCAACAAGCAGGATATGATCGGCATCGGCCTGACCTGCGCGGCCTGCCACACCGGCCGCTTCACCTACAAGGAAACCGCCGTGATCATCAACGGCGGACCGGCACTGACCGATCTCCTCAAGTTGAAACAGGGTATCGGCGTCGCGCTGTTCGAGACGCGGTATCTGCCCGGTCGTTTCGGCCGCTTCGCCGAGCGCATTCTGGGAGCGGATTCGACGGTCGACGAACGCGCGGCGCTGAAATTCCAGATCGACCAGGTCCTGAAGCAATACAGTGACACGCTGGCCCTCGAGAAGCGCGTCGCTTCCCGCAGCATCGAGGAAGGCTATGGGCGGCTCGACGCCCTGAACCGGATCGGCAATCAGGTGTTTTCCATCGACCTGAAGAATCCGGACAACTATGCCGGCTCCTCGGCGCCGGTGCATTACCCGCGGATCTGGAACACGCCGTGGTTCGATTGGGTGCAGTATAACGGCTCGATCATGCAGCCGATGGTGCGTAATGCCGGCGAGTCACTCGGCGTGTCATCCGAACTCAATCTGACCGACCCGTCGAAAGGCCTGTTCAAGTCGAGCGTCAACGTTGAATCGCTCTATGCGATGGAGGAAATGATCAAGGGCAAGAACCCGCCGAACGCGAAGGACGGGTTCTCGGGTCTGCAATCTCCGAAGTGGCCAAGCGATATCCTGCCGCCGATCGACCAGAAGCTGGCCGCGCAGGGCGCCAAACTTTACGAGTCGCATTGTCAGGGATGTCATCGGCCGCCGGTGACGAGCGAGGCTTTCTACGATTTCAACAACAAGAGTTGGTGGCGGACGAACCAGAACGGCGAGCACGTCATGGTTCTCGAAAATATCCCGATCGAGCATATCGGCACCGATCCCGCGCAGGCCGCGGACATGGCAGCGAGGACGGTTGCGGTTCCCCCCAATCTCGGAATCGACAAGACCGGATTCGCATTTGCGCTCGGCGAAGTGGTCGTGAAGACCGTCAACTACATCTACGACCGGCCGCAGCCACCGCTGGACAAGAACGGAAAGCCGAAGCCGCCGTTGAGTGAGGCGGAGCGGCAGCGCATCAACGGATATATGCCGAACGAGCTCCGCGGCGAGCTGGCCTACAAGGTGCGTCCGCTCAACGGCGTATGGGCGACACCACCCTATCTCCACAACGCTTCGGTGCCGAGCGTCTACGCGCTGCTGTCCCCGATCGAAGAGCGGCCAACGAAATTCTATCTCGGCAACCGCGAATACGATCCCGTCAATCTCGGTTACAAGACCGATTACCTCGCCAACGGTTTTGAATTCGACACCTCGATCCGCGGCAATTCGAACAGCGGCCACCAGTTCCGGAAAGAGTACGACGAGAACAAGCCCGTCAAAGGCATCATCGGACCGGCGCTATCGCCCGACGATCGCAAGGCGCTGATCGAGTACCTCAAGACGCTGTGAGACGCCTGACCCGTTCCTTGTCGTCATGCCCGGCCTTGTGCCGGGCATCCACGTCTTGCTTGAGCCGAAGCAACAAAGCCGTGGATGGTCGGGTCCCGGCTACGCCAAGGCTTCGCCGAGGCTTCGTGTGCCTTGGTTCGCCGGAGCTTTGGCGAAGGCGGCAAGCCCGGCCGACTGTCCGCGGGCGCGTTGGCTATCGGCTGACAACCAATCGCAGGCGTGGCTTGAGCGTCCCTTCGAGCTCGGTCTTGAGCTCAAGCACCCGCGGATCTTGCGAACGCGCCGCACACTGCGAGTATTGAATGACCGAGCGTGCCAGCGCGCGCCGTTCTTCCGCGGTTCGCGTCACTTGCGGACTGGACAACCGCAGAACCATCCCGCCGAGCTGCACCAGCAGGTCATCGAGCGCCCGGTCGATCTTGACAAGATCATTCATCGCACCACTCCCGGCAAGGAGTAAGGAATAATGAACGGCCATGCCGGCCGTTCCCTGCACGCGCTCCGCAGGGATAACAGCGCGTAAACCGGAAACCAGTCTATCGGCGGGCGCCGAGCACCTGCTTGCGGGAGATACTATCAATTAAGTGAAATGATCGATGTGGCCTTGTTTTCCGTGCTGCACAAAGCGCAGCTCGGCATCGGCGCACTCAGGGGCATGCAGCAAACAGAATTGCGAGGGCTGCAGGCGCGACCTATGGTGCGGCCCTGTCCAACGCGAGGCCCCGCATGATTACGCCGCTCGATCCCGTCATCGCCCAGATCATTCCGCTGTTGCCGCTGCGCGATCCCGATAACATGACGCCGCAGAGCGCGCGCGACGCGCTGAGCGCGCTGGCAGCTGCACGCGCGGCAGTGCCGCCGCCACCGGTCATGAGCGCGGAAGACATCGAGGTAAAGGGCGCGGCCGGCCAGCTTGCGGCGCGTCTCTATCGCAATTCGACCGGCAAATCGCCGACGGTGGTGTTCTTTCATGGTGGCGGCTGGGTCGCCGGCGATCTCGCAACCCATGACCGGCAGGCGCGGCTGCTTGCAATCGAGACCGGCGCGGTCGTGATATCCGTCGATTATCGACGCCCGCCCGAAGTGCGCTTTCCCGGCGCATTCGAGGACGCGTTCGCGGCCACCAAGGACGTGATCGCACGCATCGCCGAGTTCGGCGGGGATGCTACGCGCGTCGGCGTCTCCGGCGACAGCGCCGGCGGCAACCTGGCGGCGGCCACTGCGATCGCCTGTCGCGACGCCGGGATCAAGCTTGCCGCGCAATTGCTGGTCTATCCCGTCACCGACGTCGTCGGAAATTTCGCCGATGCCAAAGAAAACGCCCGGTTTCCCTCGCGCGCGGAAAACGCCGAAGGCTACTTCCTGTCACGCGCGGTGATGGAATGGTTTTGCGGCCATTACCTCGCCAATCCCTCGCACGGCACCGACTGGCGCGCCTCGCCGCTGCGCGCGAAAAACCTCGCAGGCCTCGCGCCCGCGGTCGTCACCACGGCGTGGTTCGATCCGCTGCGCGACGAGGGCAAGGCCTACGCGGACGCGTTGCAAGCTGCCGGCGTCCCGACCCAATATCACCATGGCGCTGGACTCATTCACGGCTATTTCGGCCTCGGCGAAGCTTCCGAGACCGCGAGACGCGAGGCGCAAGCCGCACGCGCGGATTTCAAGGTATTGCTGGACAAGGGCGCTTGAGAGGCCGAACAAAAATAGCGATGCCGCGTTGCGAGCGTATCCAGAGGTCGCACGATACTCACCTGAGGTTCTAATTCCGATGAATCAATCCACTGGTCCACTCGCTGGCGTCCAGGTCCTCGATCTTACCAGCGTGCTGTTTGGTCCGTATGCGGCGCAAACGCTTGGCGATTGGGGCGCCGAAGTCATCAAGGTCGAGCCCCTGACGGGCGACACGTGGCGATATTCCGGCCAGTTTCGCACCCGCGGCATGAGTGGCCAGTTCATGGCGACCAACAGAAACAAGCGCAGCCTGGCATTGGATCTGAAGCATCCTGACGGCAAGGCTGTGTTGCAGCGCTTGATCGCGAAGGCCGATGTGCTGGTGACCAATATCCGCCCGGCGGCGTTGGCGCGACTGGGCTTTGGCTACGAGGATTGCCAGCAACTCAATCCGCGGCTGGTTTACGCGGCCGCGACCGGCTTCGGGCAGGATGGTCCGTGGGCTGCCCGTCCGGCGTTTGACGAGATCATACAGGCCAGCTCCGGCTTTGCTTCCTCGATGGGCACCGACGAGGAGCCCGCTTTCGTTCCAAGCCTGGTCGGCGACAAGATCTGCGGATTGGTGCTGACAGCGGCGATCTCCGCAGCGCTAGTGCACCGCGAGCGGACCGGCAAAGGACAGATGGTCGAGATACCCATGCTCGAGACCATTGCCGCGTTCAACAGCATTGAAATGCTGGGTGGTCACGCCTTTGTTCCGCCGATCGGTCCTGCCGGCTACAAGCGCATGAAGGAACGGCGCCCCGTACGCACCAAAGACGGCTGGCTTACGATGCTGCCCTACTCCGGCGATAACTGGTGCTCGTTCTTCGAAGCTGTTGGGCATCCCGAGTGTATCGAAGACTTTGCGGTGCGGGATCCGGTAGCACGCGCACACAATATCGACCGCATCTACAAGAGAATGGCCGAGATAGCGCTGACTCGCACAACGGCCGAATGGGAAGAACTGTTGCTGCGGATCGATGTTCCTCACGCCGCATTTGCAAAGGTTACCGAGATCGCGGAGCAACCGCACCTCAAGGCTGTCGACATGTTCGTGACGCTCGACCATCCGACCGAGGGGGAGATACGACAGGCTCGTCCCTCGGCCCGGTTTTCGGAGAGTCCCGCTGCCATCCGGCGCCTGCCTCCCCGGCTCGGCGAACATTCGCGAACAGTCTTGCAGGAGGCTGGCCTGAGCGACGAAGACATCGCTTCGCTGGTCGAAAGGAAGGTAGTGGGAATTCCAACCTAGCTTTTGTCTTGACGCGTCTTCTTTACGCGAACCGGCATCCGGGTCCTATCCGATGCGGCCGGCCAGCCCGGGCAGAAGGGCCAGGGCATTGCCCTGAATGATCTTGTCGCGGTCCGGCGTCGTCAGTTGCGGATAGTCCTCGAACCGGCCTAGGCTCGGCACGATGGTGCTCGCAGGCATCATCGGAAAATCGAAGCCCAGCATCAACTGGGACGCAGGCACCAAATGCCGGATGGCATCGAGCGAGGCCGCTGCGGTCGAAGCCGTCAGGTCGAAATAGAAAGTCGATAGCCCGCTCAATACTTCTTCACCGCTGAGCACGGCGCGATTTGGGCCGGCGCCGAACACCGGTTCCAGAATGCTGATTCGCGAAGCCAGATAGGGCACGGTGCCGCCGCCGTGCGTACAAATCATGCGGATGTCGCCGAAGCGCTTCTTGGCACCGGACAAGATCATGTTGGTGGCCATGCGGGTCGAGTCGAACATGAACTCCAGGATGGCAACGTTGATGCCCATGCTGACCTGTTCGCTGCCGACCGGGGTGGTCGGATGCACGAACAACGTGGTGGCCCGTCGGTTCATTTCGGAAAACCAGCTATCGAAGCGGCCGTCGCCGAGATACACGCCGCCGATATGCGTGCTGCTGGACACGCCGTCCAGTTTCAGGACATCGAGCGCGTAGGCCATTTCCTCGACCGCGGCGTCCATGTCGTCCAGCGGAAGCACCGCGAAAGCGCCAAATCGCTTCGGATGCCGCGCGATGATCGAGGCAAACTCCTCGTTCATGGCGCGGGCGAGTTCGCGCGCCGGCCGGCCCTTCAGAAACGAAGTCGCGCTCGGCCACGACAGAACGCAGGCGACGATGCCGTGGGCGTCCATCATCGCGAGATGGTGTTCGACCGACCATTGCGGAACCGGCGTGCCGGCAATTTGAAGCCGATCGCGCGGAAGGCGCGTGGCCGCGCTGACCGCGTCCAGCCAACGCGGCAACAGCGCGTGCGAGTGGACGTCGACGATGCGTCCGTATCCGGAGACCCGGGCTGCAGATGTATCCGAGCCGGCAGTGGCGGCCAGCGTCGCGCCCGCTACCGAGGTTGATGCCGCCGCCAGAACGGCGCCGAACGCCGCTGTGTGCAACATGTTGCGCCGTGTCTGTCCGTCCGCGCTCCGCATCGCCATCTCGCTTTGCTGCCGTGTTGTCGCTATTGCATTCCGGTCAAGGCGTCGGCCTTCGCAGAACGCGCGTCATCGCCGGCGCCAATGCCCCACGTTCCCAGCGTCTCGACGATTGCCGCTCTGGAGGCCGGCGAGTGGTCGGCCACGGTCCTGGCAAGGTGGCCATCGGGTCTGACCAGCATCGCCGACGTACCTTTAAGTCCGCACAGGGTCAGCCAGTCGGACTCGAACACGAAGCTGTCGTCCAGGATGACCGTCTTTATCGAATCGAGGCCGGAAACTACCGATCGCCAGGCTGCACCGTCCCGACCGGCAAGAAGCGTGAATGAGGTCGGTTCGAGCAGGTCGAGCGTCGACAACCGCTGCTCGCCCCGCGCGAGCCACGCATGCGGCATGCGATCTCCCTCCCGTGCGGAGGGGTCGTATCGTGTCGGCTCGGCCGGTCCACGAACCGGCGGTCCATAGCCATAGCCCAATTGCAAGCCGGGGCTTAGAAAGTGTTCGCGGTGGGTCGCGATCTCCGCGGCAAGTCGGCGTGCATCTGCTGCGCTCACCTGGCCGTCAACGATCGTTTCTTGCGCCAGCCGGAAAAGGTCCGGCAGCCGGTTTGAATTGTGCAGGCTCTGCCGGGTGTTGATCTCCGCGATCGGCCGGCGTTCCCGGTCGTAGCTGTCCAGCAGGGCGCTGTGGCCGGGACTGCGGAGCACGGACGCGATTTTCCAGGCCAGATTATGCGCATCCTGAATGCCGGTGTTGAGCCCGAAGCCGCCGGTGGGCGGAAAGCGATGCGCGGCATCGCCGACCAGCAGAACGGATCCCTGCCGATACGTCGTCGCGACCTGCGCAGCCATCATCCACGGTACAACATGACGAATCCGCAGAACGACATCGTCGCGGCCGATCGCCTTCCTGATCAAGTCGATACAGTGGGCGTCGGAATATTGCTCCCGATCGAATTGCTCCGGCGTGACCCGCGGTGTGTAGACCCAGGTCTGATCGATATCGTAGGCGATGAAGGTCCCCGCCGCCGAGGGATCGAGTATCCAGTAGAGAATTGCGGGCCGATCGCCGACGATGTGACGCAGATTTGCCTCGAAATGAATCGTGACGCGCGGGCGCACCGCAGGAATCCCGTCCATCGGAATGTCGAGAAATTCACGCACGCTGCTGTTGGCTCCGTCAGCGGCGACGAGGTACGCGCTCGAAATCTCGTAGGCTTGACCTCCGTTTTCTATGGTCGAGACCACGCGGCCGTTCTCCGTCCGGCAGCCCGCCCAGGCATGACCCAGGCGATAATCCACATGGTGATTTTCGCTGACCAGGACAGCAAGGGTAGCTTCGAGCTTGGGTTGGGCGATGTTGAGAAGCGGGGTCGGCGTAACCGCGATCGCATCGCATTCGGACACATCAAGTGGAATCTGTCCGAACTCGGTTCCGGCCAACTTGGTCATGAAACGGGAGACTTCCGCGTCACGACGACTTGCGCCACTCCGCCTCAATGCCTCGAGGTCTATCCCGAGCGACCGGAAGATTTCCAGTGAACGAGGATTGACCACGTGCGCCTTGGGCGCGCTGGAGGCGCGTGGCGGCCGGCGTTCAACAACGGTAGACGCTATCCCCTGCTTCGCCAGCAGCAGCGCCATCGTGAGGCCAACGGGCCCTCCGCCCGCGATCAGGACGGGCGCGTCGTGGCCGGGATTGCGATTTGACGGCGCCATCGCCAACTCTCCTGCGACTGTCGCGGCTTCGGTCAATTGGTGCCCGTCACAAAACCGAAATAGGTCCAGCGTGTGCCGTCGAATCGCATCATCTTCATTTGCTTGATCGGGCTGTAGTCGGTCGGGCCGGTGGTGACGGCGATGCCGGGCAGCAGCAGGTCGTAATCGGCATTTTTCAGGTTGCGGGCCTGCTCCATGATGTTCTCGCGCGTGAGATTGTCGCCGCACTGTTTGAGGACCTGGACAAGGCTCTGCGCCACGCTGTAGGCATAGCTGGTGAAGAAGGCATTGTTCATGTCGGCTTCCGGATAGTAGTCCGCCATGAATTTCTTCCATTTCCGCACACCCGGGTCGTCGTCCCAGGCCGGATCGGTCGGATCCTTCATGAAGTTCGAGGAGACGACGCCGATCGAATTTTCCAGGCCCGCGGGCTTGAGCACGCCGCCGACGGAAATCGACGCGAAGGCCAGCACGTTGATCGAGGGTTTCCAGCCCATTTCGACGATACGGCGGATCGCCTGCGCCGCCGTTCGCGGGGTCGCGAAATTCATGAAGGCGTCGGCACCCGACAATTTCAGCGTCGCGATCTGCGAGTCCACCGTCGGGTCTGTCGGATCGTAACCCGCTTCTGCAACGATCATGTCGGCTCGCGGTCCAAGGCCTTCCTTCAGGCCCTTGAGCATGTCCTTGCCGAAATCGTCCTTCTGATAGAGCACGGCGATCCGCGCCGCGGGATTGGTCTCGAGGATGTATTTGGCGTAGAGGCGTCCCTCCATTTCGCTTTGGGGAAACCACGCCATCGTCCATGGGAACCGCTGCGGATCGTTGAACTTCGAGTTTCCCGACGACAGGAATAACTGCGGGACGCGCTTGCTGTTGAGGTAGGTCATGATCGCGGCGTTGGTGGCGGTACCCGCCGACGCGAAGATCATCGAGACCTCGTCGCCTTCGACAAGGCGGCGCGCCTGCTCCACCGTCTTCTGAGGCGAATAAGCGTCGTCATAGGAGACGAACTTGATCTTGCGTCCGTTCACGCCGCCCTGCTCATTGAGCATCCTGAAAAAAGCGGACTGAGTCTTGCCTATCGTGGAGATGATCGCGAGCGGCCCACTGTAAGGCACGATGTTTCCAATCGCGACCTCCGTTGCGCTGGTGCCCGGTCCATACTGAGCTTCGGCGACAGCGGCCGACGCCATCGAGACAATCGCGCAGACAAGTGACGACGCGATAAGCCAACCGTTCCTCATGATATCTCCTCAAATTTTCGTCCCGTTACGCCTGCACGCATGGATCAGTCGGAGAATACGGGTATGACCTTTCGCGACCTGATCTTCCAACCGCTTGCTTCCTTGCGAAAACTGTCTTGGACATCGCAGACCAAAATCGGTCTTGCCGGCTTGCCGGCATCGTCCGATCGATACAGCGTCAAAATCCAGGTCACATCGACGGTCGCATCCGACGACATGGATAACCTCAAATTGGAGATCACATGTCGCGACGTCCGGCCGGTCATGTCGGCGCGCCGCTTGAGGCCCTGCGCGATGGCTTCGATGCCGCTCGCGGTAACGCCTGCAATGGATTGCTCCGCGTCTTGCGTGAAGAGAACGGCAGCATCCTGGGCTCGGCCGTGATCGATAAGCCAGGACCACTCCACAAGGACGGATTCAATCTCGCGCCGGGTCTGGATGTCATGCATGTCGATCACTGCTATCTCTCTGGCGCGAGGCCGAAGCCGAGGCGAACCGGCGGCTAGTTGCGGTTCGGAAGGCCGCGCGGCCCGATGTTGGGGCGCTTCTTCAATTCCGTCTCTGGGACGCCGTTGCGGAATTTCGCGGCCAGATCGTCGGGCTCGAAATCCACCCCGATCGGGTTCTCGGCGAACTCGCCGGATCTGAACCAGGTATCGACCTCGTCATTGCTGTCGAAATTGTCGATCTGCAGCTCAACGGAGTTGCCGTCCGGATCGCGGTAATACATCGATGTCGTCGGCCCGTGGTTGACGCAGTGCGACGGTCGCACGCCGGAGTCGCGAAGCCGCTCATAGTTGGCGATCAGATCGTCCAGGGTCGCGTAGGTGAAGGCGACGTGATGCAGGCCCGAGGACTTTCCGCTGTTCGGTTCGAGGCCCGGAATCTGGATGAAGGCGATCCGGTGATGTTCATCGTCATAGGTCAGGAACCCGATGAAGTCATTTTGGAAGACAACGCGAGCATCGAGCAGCTGACCGTACCAAGCCATCAGCCTGCTCTTGTCGGCCGTTTTAAACACAATATGCGCCAATCGATCCGGGGTCATTTTTCGCCCGCCCGTGTCCGGCATCCCTTGCTGGATGGATTGTCCGCCCATGATGGCCTCCTTTGCTGATGGATCAACGAATGAAAGATCCGATTGAATCGGCTTCAACGTGTGCTTCGATATGTCCGATGCGATCAATCTCGACACGCACGACATCGCCGATTTTGAGCCACGGCTTTCCCGGACGAAATGCCGCCACCCCGCCGGGCGTGCCGGTCGCGATCACATCGCCCGGCTCCAGCGTGAATGCCGTCGAAAGCTGTTCGATCAGGGCGGCGCTGTCGAAGATCAGGTTTTTCGTATTGGAGGATTGCCGAACTTCGCCGTTTACAAACGTCTTGATGTCGAGGGCAACCGGATCCGGCAGCTCGTCGGGCGTGGCGATCACGGGCCCGATCGGGCAATGCGTATCCCACGATTTTCCCATCATCGCGGTGGGCGCCCGAAACTGCCAGTCCCGCAACGACAGATCGTTCAGGATCGTGTAGCCGGCAATCACCTGGGACGCCTGCGCCGCGCTGACGCGGCGACACCTGCGTCCAATCACCACGGCAAGCTCGGCCTCGTAGTCAAGCTGGTCCGATTCGGGCGGCAGGAAAACCGGGGCATAGGGCGCGTGGGCCGAGGTCGATTGCTTGTTGAAGAAGACCGGGCGCTCCGGAAGCTTGGCGTTCTCGCCGCCAACTTCGATGGCGTGGTCACGGTAGTTCAGGCCGGTGGCGAGAATCTTCGGCGGACGCAGAATCGGGCTTTCGATCGTCACGCTCGACCAGGCGATCGTCGCGGGCGACTGCGCCAGTACCTCGCGCGCGCGCGCCAGCGCCGCCTCACCGCATTCGAGAAACGCCACCATTTCACGCGGCAAATCGGGAGCGGCAACGTTGAGGTCGATGATCGCCTCGCCTTTCAGCACGCCGATCCGCGTTCCGGCGCCATCCGTGAAAGTGAGAAGCCTCATGTGTCTCCACCCATTGGCCGGACGATCGACGATGGCCTGCAAATTTTGCGGTGCGACATTCGATCGATTGAATTGGCCGCTTGGGGAAGGTCGGTAACACCTGCTTGTCGGCTGTGGTAATACAAAGAGCTGATAGGGTTATGCGGATTTCGTTCACCTGAAGCGCCGTGGCGCGCGCAAATCTGGATGTCATGAAGACCAGCGCTGGGCGGACTGATGCTGTCGTCGCTCGGACGGTCCGCATGTTGTCTACAATTGGGATACGGACTCGATGCCGAGATTACTGAACACTCACGGGCTTGTGGCGTTTCTCACCGTCGCCGAGCAGGGCAGCATCAACGCCGCGGCGGAATTCCTTCACGTCTCGCAACCGGCATTGACGCGAACGATCCGGGAACTGGAGGAGCAGCTCGGAGCCCGGCTGTTCGACCGCAATGCGAAAGGCGTGACCCTGACCGACTTCGGACACGGCATCGTCGGGCATGCGCGCAGGCTTCGCGCGGAACTGGAATTGATCGAGCGCAACGCGCAATCGCACCGGGCCGGGAAGCGGCGCCATATGTCGATCGGAGCCGTCCCCATTCATCCGATCGCGCTGGTCGCCAAGGCCCTGGCCGACCTGCATGAGAACGAGAACGTCGCGATCAACATCGTGATCGGATCGCAGGCCGAAATGATCGATCTGCTGAAGGCCGCCAAGATCGAGATGGTGCTGGGACCGCTGGTCACGCACAAGGACAGTACCGGGCTGATCCAGGAAACCATCAATCACGAAGAGACCGAATTCTACTGCCGGCCGGACCATCCGCTTGCCCAAAAGGCGAATCCCGGCCCGCAGGACCTTGGCGCCGCCAAGTGGATCCTGGGAGGGCGCGACACCACGCTCCGCGCGCGAATCGATGAACACTTCGCAAGATTTGACGTCATCCTGGACGTCCCGCTGGAAATCGAAGACGTGGCGCTCCGGCGCTCGATCGTCGCGCAATCCGACCTGGTCTCGGCGTTTCAAACCCACCATGTGTTCAACGAGGTGAGGTCCGGCACGCTTGCAAGGATTTGCTATGCCCGAACCCACGAAGGGCAGCCGGTCGGCTGCATCCGAATTTCCGACCACACCGACCTTTCACGCAGACTGATCGATCTGTTGCGGCACAATTATGAGTTGGCCGCAGCAGAATAGCGGATAGCTTCGCGTCCGGCCCGACGCCGGCCCAGGCGCGTCAGCGCACCGGCGAGATTCCGGTCATGGTCAGAAATCAGAACGGAGAGAGCTGCATGCCCGCTCAGGCTGGACACATTTTTGGTTGGCGATCCCGGCATGACTCGAACATGCGACCTACGGTTTAGGAAACCGTTTTATGCTTGTTTGTTCAGGCACTTACATGCCGCGTGCAATGGTGCTGCGCGCGTGGCGCGACGTTTGAGGCACGGCCCCCCGGTCACTCCACACGGAATCATGACGATCATTGTTTCGCTCGTTAGAAACTACGAAACGGCGCGCTGAACATTTGGGAATGTCATTCTCAAGCACGCCCCTCCGGATGGCCCATCGACAACTTCAGCGCTGCCACCGTGCAGATACATTATCTTCTGCACGAGATCGAGACCCAGGCCCGCGCCTCGCCCGCCCTGTTGCAGGCGGTAGAACGGCTCAAATATCTGCTCACGCTCCGCGACCGGAATGCCGCCTCCGTCATCGCAGACCTCGATCCATCCGGCACGCGCCACGCGAACCATGATTGTGCCACGACGGCCGCCGTGGTCGATGGCGTTTTGCACAAGGTTGGTCAATGCCCGCTCGAGAGAGGTCTGATCGCCTTTTACCACGATGTCTTCATCTTCTGGTTCGAAGGACATTTCGTAGCCTGCAGCGAACGCGAGCGGCGCCAGATCAAGGACAACACGCCGGGCGATGCCGACCAGATCGACCGGGACAAACCGGTCGCATTGTTGATCGAGCCGTTGAAGATCAAGAAGCTGCCCGGTCAGCACTGTCAGGCGGGTGGCGTCTTCAAGCAGCCGCGTTTTCTCCGGCCCCGTCGGAAGCGAAGAGACCCGCGTCGTCAGAATGGCGATCGGGGTTCGAAGCTCATGCGCCGCATCGGCCAGAAAGCGCTTGTGACGCTCGTAGCCCTTGTCGAGGCGGCCGAGGGCGTCGTTGACCGCCTTGACTAGCGGAATGATCTCGGTTGGGACTTCTTCCACAGACAATTGTACGCCGCGGCGGTCGATGTCGATCCGTTCAGCTTGCGCGGCCGCTTGCCCCAGTCCCACCATGGCTCGGCGAACCACGAACGGCGTCGCGACGAGTGTCGCAAACGCCATCAGCCCGATAATCGGCAGCATGAAGTTCAGGAACACAGGCGGCGCGACCGCGATGACCCTGCCAACCGAGATACGCCCCTGCGTTCCCGTCAGGATTTGAACGCTCCCGGCCCGGGTATCAACCCATTTGACGAGCCCCGCCAGCGGCGACGTTTGTCCCGCCGTCCATGAGAGCCGCGCCTCCCTGACCTGGTCAAGCGCACCGGCGATCGACACAAAGTCCGGCGGCACGGTGCCCTCCGAGAGGCGATGCCCCTGCGCGTCCCGGACGACGAACCACAGGTCGGAAATTTCCGATCGCAGATTTGCGAGTTCCGGCGTCGGGCGCAGCGTCAATCCGCCGTCAGCATCGCGTTCCACCGCCTCCTTGAGCACATCGAGGGTGCTGCCCTCATAGTCTTCGCCCAGAACGCCGCTCCACCACAATGCCGCGACGACCAGCAGGACGAGCACGATCAACGCGCTCAGCACGGTCGCCTGCAACAGCACCAGGCGCCCGACAAGGCGCCATCTGAGGGATCGCGGCCGCAGCAAGGTCATGGCGTATCACGCAGAAGGTATCCGACGCCACGGATGCCGTTGATCGTTACCCCGGCGTCTGCATCTGCGAGCTTGCGGCGCAGTCGCGAGATGTGGGAGTCGAGCGCATTGGGCTGAACCTCGTCGTCAAGGCCAAAGACCGCTTCCATCAGGGAAGCCCGCTGCACCATTCGTCCCATGCGACGCATCAGGGCTTCCAGCACCAGCAACTCGCGACGCGGCATTTCCAGCGCCTTTCCCTCGATACTCGCCTCGCGATGCGTAAAGTCGAACGAGATGCGCCCGACCCGCACAATATCGGATTGCATACCAGCCGGCCGACGCAAGAGAGCCCGCAACCGGGCCAGCAGTTCCTCGAAGGCAAACGGCTTGGCGAGATAATCGTCCGCACCGTTGTCGAGGCCGGCAACCCGGTCGGCGAGATCACCGCGGGCGGTCAGCACGAGCACCGGCACGACGTTGCCGCTGGCGCGCAGTTTCGGAATAAGAGACAGACCATCGCCGTCCGACAACTGACGATCCAGCACCACGACATCGTAGTTGCCATCCGCGGCGATTACTTCAGCCTCGGACAGGTTGAGTGCGTGATCGACGATCATATCATGCCGCGTCAGGGCGGCACGCAGGGCAGCGACCATTTCCAGGTGGTCTTCCACCAACAATACGCGCATCAGCTAGATCCCCCGCCTCGCCACACCCGGCTCTTCCGTCTTACGCAATCCATTCTATCGACCTTCCATTGCGGCAACCTTGCACCGGAACTCCGCGGACGCCGTGCCAATTATTTTCTTCAGAGCGCATGCGCGACAGGTTCCCGCAATCTAGCCATGAGACACAGCGCCCCGTCGGCCGGACCGGGCGATTTCCACCCTGTCACCGATCGGTATCGCTCTACGGCTCGGCCGTATGCCCTCTTCCACAGCAAATGCGAATGCGCCACCTGAAAGAGACAAATGATTTTGAGATCGAACGACGACCCTGAACCCGGCCGCGCCCTCATCGCGATGGATAACCGATATGCCGGCCGCTGACATTCTGCCGTTCCTGCTTTCCTGGATTCGCAATCCACTGCGGGTCGCCGCGGTGGCGCCATCGGGCACCGCCGTTGCAACACTCATGACGCAGGAGATCACGGCGAAAACGGGGCCCGTCATCGAACTTGGCCCAGGCACCGGTCCCTTCACATATGCGCTGCTGGAGCGCGGTGTGCGGGAGCAGGATTTGACGTTGGTTGAATTTGCCTCCGATTTCGTTCGGTTGTTGCACGCACGCTTCCCGCACGCCCGCGTGTTCTGGATGGACGCTACCTGGCTGGAGAAGTACCGGCTGTTCGAGAACGCACCGGCCGGCGCTGTGGTCAGCGGCCTCGGGCTGCTCACGATGCCGCCCCACAAGGTTGTCGCCATCCTGAGCGGCGCGTTCAGCTACCTGCGTCCGGAAGGCGCCTTCTATCAGATCACCTACGGTCCGCGCTGCCCGATCGCAGACAGCATTCTCGATGACCTCGATCTCCAGGCAACCTGCATCGGCCACACATTGCTCAATGTGCCTCCGGCCTCCGTGTACCGCATCACCAGGCGCAAGCCGACCACAACCTGAGGCATTATGGAAAATTCGAGCACCATCGCAACACTGCTGAGCTTCGGCCTCGCGGGAATCGGCTGCCTGGCCATCGTCGAGAAATTCGTTCCGCTGTTTCCGTCCTACGTCCTGCTGATGTTTCTCGGAATGACCGTCTCCGATAGCACAACTCTCACCATGACGATCATGGTGACCACAGTCGGATCAGTCATCGGAGCCGTCGGCTGGTACGGACTTGGCAGGGCTCTGGGATCACAGCGAATCGAGAATTTGGTCGCTCGCTACGGGAAATTTATTTTCCTCCGACCCTCGCTCTATGGACAACTAACGAGCGCCTACCGCAGCAATCACTTTTGGGTAACGCTGATCGGCCAGACCCTTCCGACCGTGCGGATCTATTTGGCTTTGCCGGCTGGCGTGCTCAAGCTCGAGCCCCGGGCATTTCTCGCCGCCACGTCGCTCGGCACGCTGACCTGGAACACGCCATTCCTGAGCCTCGGATACGCATTGCGCGGCAGCAGTCACGATCCGGTCAGCATCGGCTTTTGGGTGGCGGTAACCCTCATTGCGGCAGAATTCGCCATCCTCCTGGGATTTCGCTTTTGCAAAAGGCCCGTCGCGGTTTCTTCCGGGATAGCTGCGGGCGAACGCAAGAGCAGCATCTGAACGTCACTGAAATTGATCGGGCCCGACATCGCATGCTCGATCGCACTGATCCCATCCCTGCGGAGTAGTTTGCATGAGAGCTTCCTTATCCCGCTTGAGGCCCAGCGCTGACGCTCTTGAGCGCACAGCGGCCACAGCCATGGTTCTTTTTTCGAGCTACAAGCTTGCGCCCTTTCTCGCTGATGGCCAGCGCCGGGGGGCCGGTTTCACATTCGTCCTCTTGATCGCGAGTATTTGCTGGCTGCGCTCGGCTCTCAAGAGGCAAGCCAGCCGCGACGCAACCAAGGCCATTATCAGCTTCGCAGCATTGACCGCGACGATGGTCCGGCGCGACAAGGTTGGTGAATACCCCGGCAATGGCTGCAATGAGTTCGCGAGCAGGAATGCCGCCGTCGATACAGGCAAGGCGCCGCCATCAAAGGAAGCCCAATCCCAGGCCGTCACCAAAATCAGAACTCTTTTTATCTCCGACGTACATCTCGGCACCAAGGGATGCCAGGCCGACCTGCTGATCGAATTTCTTGGCAGCTACGATGCCGCCACCGTATTTCTCGTCGGTGACATCGTCGATGGCTGGTACCTGAAGTCGAACTGGTACTGGCCGGAGATGCACAATGATGTCCTGCAAAAGCTGTTACGCATGGCGAATGAAGGAACGCGCCTCGTCTACGTTCCCGGCAACCACGATGAATTCCTGCGCGATCATGTCGGTTCAACGTTCGGCGGCATCGAAATAGTCGCGCACGCGATCCACAAGGGCGCTGACGGCCGGGACTATCTGGTCATCCATGGCGATCAGTTTGATCTCGTCGTCAACCACGCGCGCTGGCTCGCCGTTCTCGGGGATTGGGCTTATCGGGCCGCGCTGACTTGCAACAGGCATCTCAATTTCGTGCGCCGCCACCTGGGCTTCACCTATTGGTCGCTGTCTGCCTGGGCGAAACTGAACGTCAAGAACGCCGTCAACTATATCGGCCGCTTCGAGGAGATGCTGTCAGCCGAGGCGCATCGGCAGGATGCCCAGGGGGTGATCTGCGGTCATATCCACCATGCCGTCATGCACGACGACTTCGGCGTGCGCTATATCAACGCGGGGGACTGGGTGGAATCCTGCTCGGCCGTGGTCGAGCATGACGATGGCCGCTTCGAGATCCTGCGATGGGTCGGGCCGCGGTTGCATCCCCTGACAATCGAGACGCCGTCGAGCCCTCCGGCAAAGGTCGCGGCATAATGCGCGTGCTGGTCGCGACCGATGCTTGGCGTCCTCAGGTAAACGGGGTCGTTCGCTCGCTGGAAAATCTGGCGACTGAGGCGCCTTCATTCGGCGCCGATATCACCCTCCTGACACCCCAGGATTTTCCAACGGTGCCGTTGCCCGGCTATCGCGAAATACAGCTTGCCTTGCCGTCGCCCGGCACCGTCAAACGCGCCATCGCCGCGGCGCGACCCGATTCGGTGCACATCGCAACCGAAGGTCCCATTGGTTGGGTCACCCGGTCTGTGTGCCGGAGAGAAGGCTATCCCTTTACGACGAGCTACCACACCCGCTTTCCAGAATATCTTGCAGCTCGGCTGCCCGTGCCGCTGGCGTGGAGCTACTCTGCATTGCGACGCTTTCACAACAGCGGCGCCGGCATCATGGTCGGCACGCCGACGCTTGAGCGCGACCTAAGGGCTCGGGGATTTTGCAAGCTCATGCGGTGGTCGCCGGGCGTCGACGCCGACGTTTTCCGCCCGCGCCCTGATCGTCCGCTCGCATTCCCCAAGCCGGTTTTTTTGTTTGTCGGCCGCGTTTCCATTGAGAAAAATATCGCGGCCTTTCTGGCGCTGGATCTGCCCGGCTCGATGGTCGTTGTTGGCGACGGGCCGTTACGCGCGAAGCTGGAAACAGAGTTTCCGAACGCCCATTTTCTCGGCGTCCGGAGTGGGGAAGCGCTTGCCGAAGTCTATGCATCAGCTGATGTCTTCGTCTTTCCAAGCCTTACCGATACTTTCGGTATTGTTCTGCTCGAAGCTTTGGCCTGCGGCCTGCCGGTTGCAGCATTTCCGGTCATGGGGCCGCTCGACGTGATCGACCGGTCAGGATGCGGCCGCCTCGACATGAATCTGCAACGCGCCGCTATCGGCGCATTGGATATCTCGCGCCAACAATGCCGCGCCTATGCGCTGAATTTTACGTGGCGGGAAAGCGCCCGCCAGTTTCTCGATAACATCCGACACGCGCATGGCATGTGATCGCTCGCCTCCGTACGTGCCCGTTTTTGGAGTTTCCTTAAACTGCGGCGCGCGCAGTTAGATCATCCCGTTGCTCTTGAAACGTGGCTGGCAAAGGCCCCATTTATGGAGCGTTTCGAGGTAGGACGTTGGCGATCCCGGGATGACTCGAACATCCGACCTACGGTTTAGGAAACCGTCGCTCTATCCGGCTGAGCTACGGGACCGCGAACCCGGCCAAAGCACGGGTATCGCGAATTCCATACCAGAGCGGCGGCCTGATCGCCAGCCTCTGACGTCAGGTCCGCCTCCCCGGTATTTGCCCGCATTATCTGGCCGTATCGTCAGACCAGCCCGACGAACCGCAGCATATCCCATAGGGTAATGGTATCGGCACCGGGTTTGACAACGGACGTCCACGTCCCCGGGGCGACGTTGAAACCGGATTCGGGATCATCATCGAGAATCGCAAACAGCACCTCGAGCACGATCCGTCCTCCAACCGGCCCCAACTGGGTTCCTGCATCCGAATCCTTGTCGATCACCGTCTTGCCGTCTTTCACCTTGGTCGCGTAACTGCCGTCCGCCTTGGCGAGGTTGGCCTGCCCTTCAGCCAGCAAATACAGCCACAGCGGCGTGTGGGCTTCGAGGGCCTTCGCATCGGCAGCCGGCATCCCCGGCATGTCCTTGAACGCGAGCAGCCCCTCGCCGAACTTCAGCGGCGGATGCTTGGCGACGCCGAGCACCCCGGCGATGTCCTGTCCGGACGGCAGGTTGAAATTATAGCCGCGCTTGAGGTTGCGGGCGGCCAGCGAGCGGAACGGGGCCGGCGCCGATCCAGCGATACGCGGCGGCAGCATCGCCAGCGGATCCACCAGGCTAGTGTCGATCTTGTAGGCATATTGCAGGCGGTGCTTGTCCGCCGGAACGTCCTGCCCGCCGACCTGCGACGGATTGCTGCCCTTGGTCCCAGGCGCCAGCTGATCGGTAACGAATAGCGACCAGTCGATCCTGTGGTCTTCCGGCAAGTCGCCGAAGCCGACGAGACTTTCGGCGGAATCGTCCGAACCGTTGAATATCTTTTGTTGAAAACCCTGGTTCAGCCGATAGGCATTGCGGATTCCCGAATGTCCGAAGCGGTAGGCCGCGCCGGTAAATTCCATTGGCAGGGCGTTGCGCATGACGCCCTTCTTGTAGAGCTTGTATGCGGTGTCGCGGTTCGTCTTATGGGCCTGCACAAACGGATCGTAAACCGACTTGTGGACCACCCGTTTGAGGAAATCCGTGACGACGATCTTCTGGTAGGTGAAGCGCACCTCGCGCTGCGCGGCGCGGAACAGCGCATTTCCCGACAAGCCCTGCTGTTTGAAATGCGCGATCATCGCGTTGTGAAATTGAAGAAACGCCAGTTGAAGCTGGCAGACGATGGAATTCTCATCGTTGCGCGGGTCGCCGATGATGGCCCTGTGGCTTAGCGGATCATCGGGCTTGAAGCGCATGGCCGAGCGAGGCAAATCGAACGGCTTGTCCTGATTGGTGGCAAGACGCCCGTCCTCGTCGTACATGTAAGGCGCCGAGGTGGGACTGAGGCCATAGAGGCAGTCCATGTCGAGGCGCGGCGTGCGCTCGTCGTCAGGGAAACTCGAAAGTCCGGGCGTTATCGTTTCGAGCGTGGACCGGGTATCGAAGGTCAGGTCGTGGTCGACGAATTGACCGAAGTAAGTATAGCCGGCTGGGACATAGGGGTTTTCCTCATCGTCCGGGGTATCGCTGGCATCATCGAGCCCCTGATCGATCGCGTCGGCAATAATGCCGATCACCGTATCGGGGTCGGATAGCTTGAGCGGCTTGTAGTCCGTGTCTTTCTTCAGCAACCTGGAAAAGTTACTCTCTTGAGAGCCTTGGCCGCCGTGGCCGCCTTGCAACTGAACATCGATCATGGCCGACATGTCCGCTACCTCTCACTTGATATCCTGTTTCACCAAAAGACAAGAAAGCGATCCGCCGACACTTGAGTGTTGCACCAACTCCTGTGGTTGAAGGTGATTTATTTCACAATCTGGGAGGGATTTTCGCATCCGGACAGCCGTCGTTGCGGCACCGTCCCGCAAATGGCGCGCGGCTGCACAGCATCCGCTATGCGCCAACCATCTCGACGGCCTTGATCAATCGACGCGCATCGTGCCCGCGCGCTATTTCCCCGCCAGCTTCACCGAGGCAAAAATCCTGGTCAGCGCGGCGGCGTGCTTGTCGAAGGCGGCCGGCGGGCCCCATTGCGCAAGCTGGATGAAGCGGTTGTTGCCGATGGCGACGGCCCTGATCTTGACGGTTCTGGGCTCGCCGTTATCGGCGATCGCCGAATATACCGATTCCGTCGAGTCGATGCCTGCAAAGGTGTTGGTGCTTTCCCTGACGCCGGCCTGATCGATCTTCAACCCGTTGCGGGTGAGCGCCTTCAGCGCCTCGGCCTTGACCGCGGCGACGTCGGCCTCCTTTTCGACGGTGAGCCAGAAGAAGATCGCGCGATCGGGCGACGCCGTGTCGATGGTGTCATCGGACAGGTTGGGATTCCAGGAATCCGGCACCTCGATCGAGATCGCGGTTGCACCTTCTTCGGGAATTTTGAAGACGCCGGCCTGCGCCAGGCCCGCCAGAAAAACGGTCAGGAATCCCGCCAAGCCGATCGCAAACAGAAGCCGCCGCATCGAACCATTCCCACTGAAACTGCCATCGAAATCAGATGCCGCCGACCTGCTGGCGAACGGTGGCGCTTTAGCAGGACTGGCGGGCCGTCGCCAAGCGCGCGTCGGTGCGAACCGGATTGACTGATTGTTGCCACAATGTGGCTGCGCTGCTTTCGTCCGCCCAGATCGGCACCATCGGGCGTCTGCCGCGACAACGTACGTAAGCCGCATCTTTCATCGTTGAATTTACTCAGCAATTTTTGACGTGGCCACATTGTTGTTCCGGCGGTCATATCCGCGAAACATCCCTGCGGGAAAACAAAATGGTTTCGGGGTGACAAGCCCTGTCAAAATGATGACAATCGACTCACTCAAGTTCCTCTGCAAGTTCCCGCGAAAACTCGACTTGATTCGACTTACTTAATTCGACTTGGAGAATATCGTCCGTGATCGCCTCACGACCATCGGCGCTGTTTGTTGCCGCCATTGGAACCTTTGTCGTGCTGACTCCGGTGCGCGCCCACGCGCAGTGGTGGCGAAGCGCGCCGGCCGATTTCGAGGCCTGCGCCGACGTGGCCGAGAAAGCCAAGACCAAGGAAGACAGGACGGCGGCGCTCGCCGAGTGCAACGCCAAATTCGCCGGCCGCCGCAAGCCGGGTGGCGGCTACACCTATTACGATTTCATGCAGGACCGGACCTTCGATATCGCCGGTCCCAATCCGACGCCGGAAGAGCAGAAGAAGATCGACGAGCAGTATACCATCTATCTCGAGCGGGAGCGGCGCAACAGCATCGCCGCGGCGCTGATGGCCAAGCAGCAACAGCAGCAAGTGCAGCAGGTCTCGCTGCGGACCGAACAGGAACCCTCGCGCACGGAATCCACAAAGGTACCGGTGCCAGTGGCGAGCCCGGTCAAACAAGCTGCGCGCATCAAGGCGGCCAACTGCGCCAGGAGTTCGTTCTCCTGCGATTGGCCGCGGCTTTCGGAGAGCATCAACGACCTGAAGAAGCTGTTCAGCTCGACGCCGAACAAGCAGAAGAAGTCCTGACACGCTTTGTCATTCCGGGGCGATGCGCAGCATCGAACTACGATGTGCAATTGCACATCTGAGAATCTCGAGATTCCGGATTCGCTTCGCGCCCCGGAACGACGCCGACAACTTCTGGATTCCGGGTCTGCGCTGCGCGCATCCCGGAATGACAGCAGAGAACAACGACGCCAATCCGTCAGCCCCATCGCCCAGAATTTCCGGTACGACGATTTCGGATCGCAGACAAAGGCGACGCCGATGCCTTCAACCGGCAAAATCCGGACAACCGGCATTTCGCAATTGATTGCGCGCGCCGATGAGGTGATCGAATGAAGCGGCGACATCAGCTTTTGGTCACGAATAGGACCTGGGGCAGTCGTCGCCGTATGTCCGTTATTGGGGTATGGCAGACGTCCTATTTCGGGGTCGTGAGGACGCCTTTGACCCACACCGGATGCTGGGGCCGATCAATCTATTCGAACTTGTCCATCCGATGGCCGCGCGATTCCGGTTAGCCTCCGAGGCTGGAAGTGGTAGATTTCGAGCTACAGAATTGCCGACCAGATCATTGTGAAACCACTGGGAGCATCCAATGGAGTCATATGTCAGACTGGGAATCGCAATATTGCTGGTTGCTACAAGTCCCGCCAATGCCCAGCAAAAGGTGGAGATCAGCGGCCAGAGCGCAAAGATCAAGCTTTCTCAAGTCATCACTGGTCACCTTGACGAACTGAATGGAAAATTCCAGTTGCGAGTCAGTGAGGCGACCTTCGAACCAGGCGGATTTGTCGGTGCGCATCATCATGCAGGGCCGGGAATTCGCTGCATCACGGTCGGCGAACTCAATTACGTGGGTTCTGAAGGAACTAAAATCTACAAAACCGGCGATTGCTTTTTTGAGTCAGGTGATATGAGCCATACCGCCAACAATAGCACCAACGGACAAGTCAAGTTCCTGAGTTTTGAAATCTTGCCGGCATCGTTGCAGGGCGGATCGACCATACCGGTGCCGGCGACAAAGTAGCAAATCGAATTGCGAAGGCACGAAAGTGGCACTTGACCGCGTGATCGAATGACGCGTGTCACTTCCGGGTCTGGCACTTACAGCCCATGCGCCTTGCGATAGGCGCTGACCGCGCCGGCATAGTCGGCGGCGTTCGCCGCAGCCGGCAAGGCAAGGTTGAGGCAGAGCGCGAGAAAAAACGGCCCCACCGCGGATCGCGCCGGCATTGAAATCATCAATGCGCAGGCGTTTTCTTGCCGCGATGCGGCTTAGCCGGTGTGACGCCCGGCGCGACCGGCGGCTGGACCGTTGATGTCGCCGCCCGTTGTTCTTGTAAACGCGCGTCATAGCCCGGCGACGGCGTTACCGTCGGCGGCGCGGCATGGGCCGGGACCAGAGAGACCCACCCGGCAAGGGCAACAGCCGCCAGAGGCACAAGGCTCGTCCGTGTCATACCACTTCTCCCATCGAACGTTGGTGACCTTCGCGCCTGATCGGCGCCATTTCAAGGCGTGCTTGTATCAATCCGTCGCCCGTATCTGCTCGGGCGTCAAACCGGGTGACCCCTTGGCCGCAAGCTCCGCGCGCCGGATCAGTTCCACGACCCGGCGCGAGACCGGCACGTCGAGACCGCGCCGATCGGCAATTTCGGTGATGACGCCCTGCAGATAATCGATCTCGGTGCGGCGGCCGCGCTGCAGATCTTCCCACATCGACGAGCGCGCCTCGGGATCGATCTTCATCGTTCGCCCCAGCAAGGCTTCGAAGATCGCATCCGGCAGACGCAGCAGTGGCGGCATCCAGGGCGCCGGGATCGGCGTCGGCGATACCGGGTGGATACCCTCGGCGCGGATCGCCATCAGGCCTTCCGCCATCTGATCGGCAAACAGCCGGCGCCAGGGCCGCTGCGCGAGCTGCCGGCGCAGCGGCAGGTCAGCCAGCGCGTTGAGCGCGTTGTTGAGATTGACCAGCAGCTTGCCCCATTGCACGCCGTCGATGTTGTCGGTCGGACGCATTTTCAGGCCGGGCACCGACAGTTTGTCCGCGGTGCGCGCGTCATCCTGCTCGACGACGATATCGCCCGACGTGGCGCGATGAAACCGCCCCTCGCCGGCCGCAACCACGTTGAACGGCACCATGCCGCGGAGCACGCGCCGGCCCGGCAAGCGGTTGCGCAACACGGCGGCATTACCGATGCCGTTCTGCAGGCTGACAATGACGACGTCGGGTGGCGCGTTTCGCGCGATGACATCGGCCATCTCGGCGGTATCGGCGCTCTTGACCGTGACCAGCACCACGCCGCAGTCGTTAAAAATGGAAGGATTTTCCGATAGCGCGAACCGGCTGGCGGCGATGGTCTGATCGGAGCCTTCAAAGCTCGTCAGCCGTTGGCCTCGATCTCTCCGATTACGCGCGGTCGCGCCAGCAGCGCGACACGGCGGTTAGCGGCCGCCAGCATGCCACCGACGAAGCAGCCGATGCTGCCGGCCCCTGCGACACCGATGGTACGGCCCGAATTCATTCGCCATTCATCCCCGTTGCGCCAGGTTCTAAATTGGAGCTTCGATAGCAGAACGGCCGGCCGGTGCCTATTGAACGGGCCGGGTGCTTTCCAGCCGCGCCTTGTAACCGTCATGGGCCACCGTTATGTTTCGCATGCGGGGGCTGTAAGGCTTGAGGAGACGACTATGGGTTTACTCGACGTACTGAACGGCATGCAGAACGGCCCGCGTGGGCCCAGCGCTCCAAGCGACCCATCCGACAAAAGCGGTATGTCGCCGATGACGATGGCTATCCTGGCGCTGCTGGCCTGGAAAGCCGTCAAACATTTCGGCGGCAGCCAGCCTGGTGCGGCGCCGACGCAGGCTCCTCCGGCCAAATTGCCGGGCAACGTGACCGCCAGCCTGCCCGGCGGCGGCGGCCTCAGCGATGTCCTCAAGGGCGGACTGGGCGGCCTGCTCGCGGGTGGCGCAGCCGGCAGCGTGATCAGCGGCGGCCTCGGCGACCTCCTGAACCAGTTTCAGCAGAAGGGCCATGGCGACACCGCGAGCTCCTGGGTGAGCAACGGCCCCAACAAGCAGATCTCGCCCGGCGATCTCGCCAACGCGCTCGGCGCCGACCAGATCGACTCGCTTTCCGCGCAGAGCGGCATGTCGCGCGACGAACTGCTCAAGGGTCTCAGCCAGTATCTGCCCGATGCGATCAACCACCTGACACCGGACGGACGGCTGCCGAACGACAGCGAAGTATCAGGCCGGATTTGACGCTGCGAGTGCGCGGCGCTGACCACGCCGCGCCGCATCACCCTTCAGCACCTTACAAAGGACGACAGACATGAGCGGCATTCTCTGGATCATCATCGTCGGCTTCATCGCAGGGATCATTGCCCGGTTGCTTTCACCGGGTCCGAACAATCCGAGCGGGTTCATCCTGACCACCGTGCTCGGCATCGCCGGCGCGTTCCTCGCGACCTTCATCGGCCAGGCGATCGGCCATTACGGCCCCGACCAGGGCGCCGGCTTCATCACCGCCACCATCGGCGCGCTGCTGGTGCTCTTCATCTGGAACCGGCTGGTGGCCCGCGGCGTGATTCCCGATATGAACAGGTGACGGCGATTAGAGTTCGTCATTCCGGGATGGTGCGTTAGCACCAGACCTCAGGGGTGCAATTGCACCCTGGGGAATCTCGAGCTTCTCAGATGTGCAATTGCACATCGTAGTTCGATGCTACGCATCGCCCCGGAATGACGGAGTGTCTACAGCACCAGATGCATTCCCGCATCCATGCGCACGAATTCACCGGTCATGTTGCTCGACGCCGGCGACGCGAGGAAGCACACCAGTTGCGCGATGTCTTCTGCCGTTGACGCCACCTTCAGCGGCACCTTCGCCACCACGGCGTCGCGCACTGCCTTGGCACCGGCCTCGCCGCGGCCCTTGGTGAACCAGGGCGTATCGATATAGCCGGGGCACACCGTGTTGACGCGGATCAAGGGCGCCAGCGCGCGCGCCAGCGACTGGGTGATGGTGTTGAGCGCGCCCTTGCTGGCGGCATAGGCAACCGACGAACCACCGCCCGAGATGCCGGCGACCGACGACACGTTGACCACCGCGGACGGTCGCCCGGATGCTTTCGCACCGGCCTCGAGCTGGGCACGCGCGGCGCGGATCATCTGGAACGGGCCGATGGTGTTGACGGCATAGATGCGCTGGAAATCTTCTGCCGTCAGGCCGTCCATGTTGTCATGCGGCACATGCTTGGTGGTGCCGGCATTGTTGATCAGCACGTCGAGACGGCCCCACCCCGCCGCGGCCGCCGCGATCTTCTTGCAATCTTCATCGCGCGAGACGTCGCCCTGCACCACGATGACTTCGGCACCGGCCTTGCGGCAGAGATCGGCGGTCGCTTCGGCCTCGGTCTTGCTGTTGGAATAATTGACGACGATGCGCGCGCCGCCCTTTGCCAGAATGGCCGCGGTCGCTGCCCCGAGGCCAGAAGCAGAACCCGTTACGATCGCGTACAAACCATCCTTCGACATCCGCATTTCCTCTTGTTGTTTTGAGCTGCTTTGAACGGCCCGTTGGTGGGGTCTGGACCTACCATATCGCGCGGCAAAGCACCTGCAAATCCAAGAAGTTCCGCTCAGCGGAATTTATTCTTTGCCTGATAAACTGCATGCCGCCCCCGCAGGTGGCTCTGCGGAGAGCGCTTGTCAGGGCTATGGCTTTTGCCCATCAAAAAGCGCAAGAAAAGACCGCACCGAGACATCGACCGGGACCCGGCGAAAAGCCGGCCCGAACTGTGCCAATCAAAATGAGGAACGCTGTGGCGGAGAGTGAGAACATTGTTGCCGAGACCGCGGAAAAGATTTTCGCCGATCTGGCCGATGCCCAAACCATCAATCGCGACAAGAAAGGCGACTGGAAAGCCCCGCTCTGGAAGGCCCTGACTGAAGCCGGTCTGCCGCTGGCCTGGGTGCCGGAAGATTGCGGCGGCTCGGGCGCGAGCCTCGCCGAAGGTTTTGGCGTCTTGAGCGCTGCCGGACGTTTCGCGGTCGCCGTGCCGCTCGCCGAAACCATGCTGGCGGGCTGGCTGCTGGCGCAGGCCAAGATCTCCTCGCCCGACGGCGAAATGACGGTCGTGCCCGCAAGTCCGAAGGACCGCATCACCATCAACAGCGATGGCACCCTGTCGGGCAGAGCCCGCGGCGTGCCGTTCGCGAAAGCCGCAAAGCACATCGCGGTGCTGGCCAGCGGTAACGGGGGCCTTCAGATCGCGCTGGTCGATGCCGGCAAGTGCCGGATCGAGGCCGGCATCGGTCTCGGCGGCGACAACTCCGATACCGTGACGCTCGACAAGGTCCAGCCGGTCGCGATCAAGCCCGCACCGAAGGGATTTGACCAGACCCAGTTGATGCTGATGGGCGGCGTCGCGCGGTCCCTGCAGATCGCGGGCGCGCTGGAATCGATGCTGGAAATTTCGGTGCGCTATTCCAACGAGCGCGTCGCCTTCGAGAAGAAGATCTCGAAATTCCAGGCGGTGCAGCACAACCTGGCCCGGCTGGCCGGCGAGTCGGCGGCGGCATTGGCGGCGGCGACGTCGGCCGCGGACGCCATCGCCAACGCGACCGCTTTCAACGACGAGGTGTTCCTCGAAGCGGCGGCGGCAAAAATCCGCTGTTCGGAAGCGGCCGAAAAGGGCGGCGGCATCGCCCATCAGGTGCATGGCGCGATCGGTTTCACCAACGAGCACATCCTGCATCGTTATTCGCTGCGCGCGCTGGCGTGGCGCGACGATTTCGGCTCCGAGAGCTACTGGGCGGTCGAGCTCGGCAAGCTTGTGGCCAACCGCGGCGCCGACGAATTGTGGCCGCTGGTCGCCTCACGCTGATTCACAACCGTTTGCCTGCCTAGAAGTCGAGATCATTCAATGACCGCAGCCCTCCGTTTCGATCCGATCCGCTTGCCGCCCGAATGCGAACAGTTGCGCAAGGAAGTGCGCGCGTTCCTCGCCGAGGAAATCGCCGCCGGCACCTTCGATCCGCACAAGCCGAACCGCGAAGACACCGACGTGCCGGAGTTCTCGCGCAAGGTCGGCGCCAAGGGCTGGCTCGGCATGACCTGGCCGAAGAAATATGGCGGCCATGAACGTTCGTTCCTCGAGCGTTACGTCGTCACCGAGGAAATGCGCGTCGCCAACGCGCCGACGCGGCGCTTCTTCGTCGCCGACCGCCAGAGCGGTCCGGTGCTTTTGAAATACGCGCCCGAGAGCATCAAGATGGACATCCTGCCGCGCATCTGCCGCGGCGAAGTCTGCTTTGCGATCGGCATGAGCGAGCCGAATTCCGGCTCGGACCTGTTCGCGGCAAAAACCCGTGCCACCAAGACCGATGGCGGCTACCTGATCAACGGCACCAAGATCTGGACCTCCTCGGCTCATATCGCCGACTACATGATCGCGATCTTCCGCACCTCGCCGCCGACCAAGGAAAACCGCCGCCACGGCCTGACCCAGTTTTTGGTCAAGATGAAGCAGCCGGGCATCCAGGTGAACCCGATCGGCCAGATCACCGGGCAGTACGAATTCAACGAAGTCGTCTTCACCGACCATTTCGTGCCCGACGATCACGTCCTCGGTGAAGTCGACGGCGCCTGGAAGCAGGCGACCAGCGAACTCGCCTATGAGCGTTCGGGACCGGAGCGTTTTCTGGAAACCTACTACGTGCTGACCGAACTGGTTCGCGCGGTCGGCAAGAATCCGGATACCCGCAGCGCCGAAGGCATCGGCCGCCTGGTCGCGCAGTTGCACACCATGCGCCGGATGTCGGTGTCGGTGGCGGGCATGCTGCAGGCCGGCAAGGAGCCGGTGGTCGAGGCCTCGATCGTCAAGGACATCGGCACGGTGTGGGAGCAGGCGCTGCCGCATCGCGTGCGTGATCTGGCGGCGTTCGTCGAGGAAACCGCCACCAACCGCGAGACGCTGGAAGATCAATTGTCGTTCGCGATCAAGACCGCGCCGAAGCTGACGATCCAGGGCGGCACCACCGAAGTATTGCGCGGCATCATCGCCCGCGGGCTTGGCCTGCGCTGACATCGCAAGCTTCGCCTTCAATCAATTCAAACGAGGAAACCTCATGAGCAAGTACACTGATATCGGCGTCGAGAAGCACGGTCATGTCGGCCTGATCGAAATCCGCAAGCCGCCGCTGAACTTCTTCGACGTCGCGCTGATCAACCAGATCGCCGACGCGCTGGAAGAATTCGACAAGGACGTCGAAATCCGCGCCACGGTGCTGGCCGCGCAGGGCAAGGCGTTCTGCGCCGGCGCCGACTTCTCCGACCCGAAGCGTCAGGAGCAGGAGCAGGAATCGAAAAAGGATCCGGCCGCCAACCTGCCGATCAACCATCTCTACGTCCAGGCCGTGCGCATCTTCCGCAACAAGAAGCCGGTCGTCGCGGCCGTGCATGGCGCCGCCATCGGCGGCGGTCTCGGCCTCGCGGTGTCGGCAGATTTCCGCGTCACCTGCCCCGAAGCGCGCTTTGCCGCCAACTTCACCAAGCTCGGCTTCCATCCAGGCTTCGGTCTCACCGCGACGCTTCCCGAACTGGTCGGCAAGAACAATGCGGAACTGATTTTCTACACCTCCCGCCGCGTCACCGGCGAGGAAGCCACCCGCATGGGCCTCGCCAATCTCTGCGTGCCGCAGGACCAGGTGCGCGCCGAGGCGATGAAGCTCGCCGCTGAAATCGCCGAATGTTCGCCACTCGGCCTGATCTCGACCCGCGCCACCATGCGCGCCGGCCTCGCCGACCGCGTGCTCGCCGCGACCAACCATGAACTGGTCGAGCAGAACAAGCTGCGCTCCACCGAAGACTTCAAGGAAGGCGTCAAAGCCACCGCCGAACGCCGCGTCGCGAATTTCAAGGGGCGGTGAGTTTACTTACCTCTCCCGCTTGCGGGGTCGAGACGAGCGAAGCTCGCTCTTAGGTCGACGCGCTCGCAAGAGCGCGGCGGGTGGGGGAATTCTCTCCACTCGGCATTCTCTTCGTGGCTGGCACCCCCACCCCAACCCTCCCCCGCAAGCGGGAGAGGGAGCGCAGCGGTGCTAGACGATGGAAACGTAAGCGATCACGCCACCAGGCCAAACCTTACGCCACACAAATCAAAACCGTCGCCCGATACCTTGCAACCCTTCGCCTTGGCGGCATCGCGCACCTTTGCAATATCGCCGACCTTGAATGTCAGCCCGCTCATCAAATCGCTGGCGCCCTTGACGAAGCGGAAGCTGGCATTGGGCAGTTTCAGCTCGGGTTCGCCGCCGGCGCCTTTGCTGACAGCAACGCCGGTGATCTTGCCCCAGTGCTCGGCGAGCCCCAGCGGGTCCGGGCTCTGCATCTCGACGCCAGTCAGCGCCTGCGTGACGTCCTTCGTGATCGACTTCTGCCAGTCCGGACCCGCCGGCGGATAGACGCCGAGAATATCGTCGCTGCCATCGGTGTGGTTGAACTCGATGAAGGCGGCGCGGCAGTCACGCGGGTGCAGCTGCACGCCGTGGTAGGGCGCATGCGTGATCACGTTCGCGGTGCGCACGCCGATGCCGTTGGCGTGCTTGCCGCGCGCATCGGGATCGTCGCAGCAGAAAATCGCCATATAGCCGCCGCGGCCGCCGGTCTTGTCGAGGAAACGCCCCGCCGCGGTGCCTCCTTGCGTCGGCGCCACCACTTCCAGCAAAATGGTGTCGACCGGGAGAAGAGCGTTCTCCAGACCGTATTTGGCGACGTTGCCGTCGCGGTAGCAGACCTTGAGCCCCATGATCCCGACGATATCCGAGACCACGGGCTCCAGATGCGGCGCCACCAGGCAGATCTGACGTAGCCTCAAATAGGAAGCCATGTCAGTGACCCTGGAAGGCGGGCTTGCGCTTCTCGACGAACGCCTTGGCCGCTTCCTTGTGGTCGGCGGTCTCGCCGGAGCGCGAATGATGGATCGCCTCGCCGTCGAAGCATTCTTCCAGCGACATGGTCTCGGCATTGTTGATGTTGCGCTTGATGTAGCCGAGCGTCACCGACGGCCCCTGCGCCAGCGACATTGCCAGCTCATGTGCTGCCGCTTCCACTTCGGCATCCGGCACGACCTTGGTCACCAGGCCGAGCGCGAGCGCCTCCTGCGCCGTCAGCACCGGCGACAACAGATAGAGCTCGCGTGCCTTCGCGCTGCCGAGCAGATGGGTGAGAAAATACGTTCCGCCGTAGTCGCCGGAGAGACCGACCTTGGCAAACGCCGTGGTGATCTTGCAGGAGGCGCTGGCGATGCGCAGGTCGCAGGACAGCGCGATCGAGAGACCGGCGCCGGCGGCGGCGCCGTCGACCTGCGCCACCACAGGTTTCGCCATCTGGTGCAGGATGCGCGACACTTCCATGCCGCGGCGCAAGTTCACCATCTTGGCTTCGAACGGCAACGGCGCCCGGCCCTCCGCCATCGACTTGACGTCGCCGCCGACGCAGAAGGTGCCGCCGGCGCCCTTCAGCAGCACCGCGCGCACCTCATGATCCTCCGCCGCCCGCCGCGCCGCCGCCACCAGCCCGATCGTCATGTCGGGATTGAGCGCATTGCGCCGGTCGGGACGATTCATGGTGATGGTGAGCAGGCCGTTGTCGAGGTTTTGCAGAACGATTTCGCTCATGTGTTGTTCTTTCTTGGTTGTTGTTAGCTATCTCTCCGTCATTCCGGGGCGGTGCGCAGCACCGAACCCGGAATCTCGAGATTCCGGGTCTGGTCCTTCGGACCATCCCGGAATGACGGATCGCTATGTTTCGCGCCTTCGCGCCATCTCCGTCACTTCTTCACCAGCGGGCAACGCGACAGTTCCAGCGACTGGAACGCCTCGTTGCCGGGAATGGTCGCGAGCAGCTTGTAGTCGTCCCAGCGCGCCTTGGACTCCGAGGGCTTCTTGACCTCGAACAGGTACATGTCGTGCACCATGCGGCCGTCCTCGCGAATCCGGCCGTTCTTGGCGAACATGTCGTTGACCGGGGTGTCCTTCATGATCTTCATGACCGCCGCCGCGTCGGTGGTCCCTGCCGCCTTCACTGCCTTCAGGTAGTGCGTCACCGACGAATACACGCCGGCCTGCGCCGAGGTCGGCACGCGCTTGATTCGCTCCATGAAGCGTTTTGAAAACGCGCGGGTGTCGTCGTTGAGATCCCAGTAAAAGGCTTCCGAGAGCAGCAGCCCCTGCGCGGTTTCGAGACCGATGCTGTCGATATCGGTGACGAACACGAGCAAGGGAGCGACTTTCTGGCCGCCCTTCATCAGTCCGAACTCGGCCGCCTGCTTGATGGCATTGACGGTATCGCCGCCGGCATTGGCAAGCCCGATCACCTTGGCCTTGGAAGCCTGTGCCTGCAGCAGGAAGGAGGAGAAGTCGGACGTATTGAGCGGATGCCGCACGCTGCCCAGCACCTTGCCGCCGGATTTGGTCACCACATTGGCGGTGTCCTTTTCGAGATCCTGACCGAAGGCATAGTCGGCGGTCAGGAAGAACCAGCTATCCAGGCCCTGCTTGACCGCGGCAAGCCCGGTCACATTGGCCTGCCCGAACGTATCGAACACGTAGTGCACGGTGTAGGGACCGCAGGCTTCATTGGAGAGCCGGATCGAGCCGGGCCCGTTGAAGATCACGATCTTGTTGCGGGCTTTCGCGATCTCGCCGGCCGCAAGCGCCGTCGCGGACGCCGCGACGTCGAACAGCATCTCGACGCCCTGGTTGTCGAGCATATCGCGGGCGATGTTGGCTGAAAGGTCCGCCTTGTTTTGGTGATCGGCCGCGATGATCTCGATCTTGCGGCCGAGCACCTCGCCGCCGAAATCCTCGACCGCCATTTTCGCGGCCGTCTCGGAACCCGGCCCGGTAATATCGGCATAGAGGCTCGACATATCCAGAATGCCGCCAAGCTTGAGCGGCGGCTTGGCTTGCGCCAGTGCCGAGGTTGCCGACATCGCCAAAGCGGCGGCGAAAATACCTGTGACAACCCGTTTCATCGAGGCCTCCCTGTATGACTTGCTGCATTGCTTGCAGCTTTGAATTTCGGCGCGATCATGCCGCATGGCACCCACAGCGGCAAGGCGCGAGGGCGATGCACGCGAAGTGTGTTTTTCCGCTAAGCGGAATGAGTGCGATCACCTCACGTCAACAATCCCTTCCCCGGCACATGATTGAGCTCGAGCCGGATGCCATCGGGATCCTCGAACAGGATCGAATAATAACCCGGCGCCCATTGATCCTCGCGCGGCGCGCGAATGATGGTGGTGCCGAGCGTATTCAGGAAGGAATGCAGCTCGTCGATGTCGGCGCGTTCGCGGGCGCGAAAACACAGGTGATGCAGGCCGACGCGCTTCTGCTCGAAGGCAGCGCCCGCGTGCTCGGGCGACGGCGCGCTGATGCCGACCGCGGTGCGGCCGCCGACGCAGTAATATGTCGTTTCGGTATCGGTGACGGGTTTCAGACCGAGAAACGGCAGCAGCTTGCGATAGAATTCCCGCGAACGTTCGAAATTCGAGGCGGTCAGGAAAATATGCGCGACACCGTTGATCTCCATCGTCTCCCCCTCCGTGGCTTTTTCGGATAGCAGTAACGTTGACCGCAACCATACAGGAACAGACGGGATTGCGAGTACCCATGACCGGGTTGGCGTTGCTGGGCCGAGCGTCTGTCGCGGCGTGTCTGGCGCTGTTCGCTCTCGGAGAGGCGCACGCCGCCGGATGCCTGTTCACCGCGCAGGGCGAAGGCCGGGTCGCCGCCGTGATCGATGCGCGCAGCTTTCGCCTCGACGACGGCCGCGAGATACGCCTTGCCGGAATTGAACTGGCCAACACGGACAAGGCAAAGGGCCCGGCCGCGCTTGCGGCTGTGATCGGCGGACACGACGTAACGCTGCACGGCGCGGACGACACGCCGGATCGCTACGGCCGCCAGACCGCCTTTGTGTTTGTGGCGGAGACGCCGGTGCAGAGCGAGTTGCTGGGCCGCGGGGAAGCCATGTTTGCCGCCGATGTGGCCGACAAGGATTGCGCCGGAACCCTCGCCGCTGCCGAGGCCTCGGCCATCAAGGCCAAAATAGGAATCTGGTCCGCCCCCACGGCCATAAAAAACGCGGAAAGTCCCGGCGATATTTTGGCTGGGGTTGGGCGCTTTACGGTGGTCGAGGGCAAAGTTTTGTCCGTAAGGCAGGCAGGGGCGACGACCTACCTGAATTTCGGACGGAACTGGACACAAGACTTTGCTGCGACTATTTCAAGGCGCATGATACCGGCGTTCGAGGCGGCCGGGCTTTCGCCTAAGTCCCTCGAAAATCAAAGGATTCGGGTCCGCGGCTTTGTCTCGTCGCGGGGAGGACCACGGATCGAGGTGCTCCGGGTGGGGCAGATCGAAGTGCTGGGCGGGAAGTAGCGCGTGATCCGAACGAGCGGATACCGGTTTTTCGCGAAAGATCGTGTGCAAACAATGGGATGAGATCGTGGCTCGATCGCGTCGAGCCGTGATCTTCTCGACAATCCGAGTAGGCTGACGTGACTGAGCGTGCAGGACAGCGCGGGGGAATGGTGAGGCGCCGCCTTTTGGCTGCGTCAGCCCTGTTGTGCGCCGGTTTCACGCTTTCGGCTTGCGGCAATATCGGCCGGTTCGAGACCGCGGCGCCCTCGCCGGCCATCTCGCCAGTTAAGCCAAACCGCACCGTGGCGCAGACGCCCGCCAGCGAGCGCGAGCATGAGCGCATCCTGTCTTCTTATGGCGGCGCCTATGACGATCCGAAGCTGGAAGCATTGATCGGCAAGACCGTCGACCGGCTGGTCGCGGCGTCCGATCGCCCGGACCAGGCCTACAAGGTGACGATCCTCAATTCCGGCGCGGTGAACGCGTTCGCGCTGCCGACCGGCCAGCTCTATGTAACGCGCGGCCTGATCGCGCTCGCCAGCGACACCTCGGAATTGTCCTCGGTGCTGTCGCACGAGATGGCGCATGTACTCGCAAAACACGCCTCGATCCGCGAGGACCAGGCGCGGCAGGCGGCGGTGGTGACGCGCGTCGTCACCGACATGAGCAACGATCCCGATCTGACCGCGCTGGCGCTGGCGAAAACAAAACTGACGATGGCGAGCTTCTCGCGCGCGCAGGAATTCGAGGCCGACGGCATCGGCGTTGGCATCGCGGCAAAGGCGCATTTCGATCCCTACGGCGCGTCGCGCTTCCTGACCTCGATGGAACGCAATGCCGCGCTGAAGGCCGGCAAGACCTCGCTCGATCCGCGCGCCCAGGACTTCCTGTCCTCGCATCCGGCGACGCCCGAGCGCGTGCAGAACGCGCAGGCCAGCGCCCGGCAATACACCTCGCCCGAAGGCGGCGAGCGCGACCGCGAGACCTACCTCGCCGCGATCGACAACATCGTCTATGGCGAGGACCCCAGCGAAGGTTTCGTGCGCGGCCGTCGTTTCCTGCATCCGAAACTCGGCTTTACCTTCCAGGCTCCCGACACCTTTACGCTCGACAACACCGCGCAGGCGGTGATCGGCGTGCGCGAGGGCGGCACGCAAGCGATGCGCTTCGACGTGGTGCGGGTGCCGGCGGAACAGTCGCTCGGCGAGTATCTCAATTCCGGCTGGATGGAAGGCGTCGAGAAGGCGTCGACCGAGGACCTCACCATCAACGGCTTCCCGGCGGCGGCGGCGACCGCCCACGGCGATAGCTGGCAGTTCAAGGTCTACGCGCTGCGCTTCGGCAGCGACGTCTACCGCTTCATCTTCGCCGCCAAGCAGAAGAGCACCGAGAGCGAGCGCAACGCGCGCGAAACCGTCAACTCGTTCCGCCGCCTGACGCTGGAAGAGATTCAAGCAGCTCGACCGTTGCGCATAAAAGTCATCACCGTGCAGCCCGGCGACACCGTGGAGTCCCTCGCCCACCGCATGTCCGGCGTCGACCGCCCCGCCGAGCGGTTTCGCATTCTCAACGGGCTGGACCAGCATGCCCAGGTGAAGACGCGCGACCGCGTCAAGATCGTGGTGGATTGACGCGGTCTTTACTCTTCGACGCCGAGCAAGATGATTTACTCGCAGCACAGAATCCGCCCATCAAACCTCTGGCAATATGGTCGCATTGGCGACGGCACCGAATTGGCCATCTGGTACGGGAATTCCAGCCTGCCGCTGTCGTGTCACTTCCATCGAGAATTCCAGATCACCGCAGTGCTGAAGGGATGCCGCCGCTTTCTAACGGCGACCGGCGTCGTGACTGTCGGTGCAGGCGAGGCTCTCGTCATTCCGCCTGGGCTGCCGCACCAGGCCATCGGCCTCGAAGCGGAGCGTACCTTGAACCTCAATTTCTATCTCACGCCCGAAGGCTTGCCCCTGCGACGGAACACGATCATCGTTCGAACGCCGTGCTGGCTTCAGACCGGGCTGTCAGTCGATAGTCCGACGCTGATCGACTGGATCCATGACGCGCTGGAGCGCTCCGGCGAAGACTCATTCGATGCCGCTTCCGTGTCGGTCGCCAACGCGCTCCCCAGCAACGAACCGCGTATCGCCGATATCGCATCGACACGGGGAATGAGCCGGGAAGGCTTCATCCGCAGCTTTCGCCGCAGCGTCGGAATGACGCCTCATGCCTACCGGCTTGCATTTCGGCTGAACCGCGCGCGTGAGCTGCTGGCTGCCAATGTTACTCCCGCGCAAGCGGCAGCGGATGCCGGGTTTGCCGACCAAAGTCACATGGGGCGGCATTTCAGGCGCTCCTTTGGCGTGACTCCCGGCATCTACCGTTGCGCCGTTCGCACTTGATCTTGGATCGTCCAAGTCACTTTCGTTCCAGACAGGGCCTCCCGTCCGTTCCAGATTGATTCTCGACCAAGGGAATCGTCATGGATATTGATACAGCAGCGTTCTTGTCGGTGGCAGGGATCATCGGCGGTATTGTGAATGCCATCGCTGGCGGGGCGACGTTGATTACCTTCCCGGCGATGCTTGCGGCCGGGCTGCCGGCGCTCGCCGCCAATGCATCGAACGCGGTGGCGGTGACGCCAGGACATCTGATGGCGGCGCTGGCCGATCATCGGCGATTGCCCGCCCTGGATCGGCGGCTCGCCGCGAGCGCGGTCGTCACGATTGCCGGCGGTGCCATGGGTGCCGGACTTCTGCTGGTAACGCCGGAGCGCTTTTTCACGGCGCTGGTGCCGGCACTGATTGGAATTGCGACTCTCATTTTTGCGTTCGGCCCTCGTATCCAGGCCACGCTGCCGCAACACGGCGGCGACGCCGTTAGAGACATGCTGTTGCTGCCGACCGCAATGTATGGCGGCTATTTCGGCGCGGGGCTCGGCGTGATGCTGCTTGCCGTTTTGACGGTCGCAGGCCGGGAAGAGTTTCGCGCCATCAACGCGCTCAAGAACCTGCTTGCAACCGCCGTCAGCCTCACCACCTTGACGATCTTCGCAATAGAGGGACTCGTGCACTGGCCTGAAACGTTCGCGATGCTGACTGGCGCACTGGCCGGCGGCGTTTGCGGCGGCCGGTTGATTGCAGTTTTACCACCGTCCGTCGTGCGCCTGGTGGTCATCGTTACCGGTTTGTCGATGACGGTGATCTACGCCTTCCGCTATTGGTTTTGAATCCGTCAGAGGCGCCCCACGACGACTCGGTCGCTAGCCAGGCGAGCCCAAACAAAAAGCCCGGTCTTTCGACCGGGCTTTTTCATTCAATCCTTGGGATTCTTTCAGGCGGCTTCGTCCGCCACCGCAGCGTCGTCGCCGTCGGCTTCGACATCGGCCTCGTCGGCTTCACCGGTCGCATCCGCCGCATCGGTCTTGGCGCCGCGGCGCGGGCTCTTGGCGAGCTGGCTTTCGATTTCCTTGACCGCTTCGGTCTCGGTCGAATGCTGGACCACGGCGATTTCGCGCGACAGCCGATCGAGCGCTGCTTCATAGAGCTGGCGTTCGCTGTAGGACTGCTCGGGCTGCGATTCCGAACGGTAGAGATCGCGGACCACTTCGGCGATCGCAACGATGTCGCCCGAATTGATCTTGGCTTCGTATTCCTGCGCGCGGCGCGACCACATCGTGCGCTTGACGCGGGCGCGGCCCTTGAGGGTTTCGAGCGCCTTCTTGACCAGCGCCGGCTCGGACAGCTTGCGCATGCCGACATTGGCGACCTTGGCGGTCGGCACGCGGAGCGTCATCTTGTCCTTCATGAAATTGATCACGAACAGCTCAAGGCGGGCGCCTGCGATTTCCTGCTCTTCGATCGCCAGGATTTGGCCGACGCCGTGAGCGGGATAGACCACGAATTCATTGGCCTTGAAGCCCTGACGCTGGGTCACGACCTTCTTCGGCTCTTCGATCTTGGGGGCGGCAGCTACCGGCTTCACAGCAGCCTTCGGCGCGACCACGGGCTTATGGGCCGCAGCCTTGGGAGCGTGGGAAGGCGCAGCAGTCTTGGAAGAGATAGGCTTGGGAGCGACCTTCGAAGCAGTGGCCTTCGAACCCGTCGCTTTCGCGGCAGTTTTTGCAGTCTTATCTGGCATTGCGCTTCTTTTGTTTTTCGAGGACTTTGTGGCCGCAACTTTCTTGGCTTCCTTTACAGGCGCCTTGGCACGGCCTTTCGGTGCGCTGCGGCTGGCCGCTGCGGCTTTTTTGATGGTCTTTGAAGCACTCTTTTTACGCGTTTTCTGTGACACAGCCTGCGCGCGGAACTGCCACGCCCCTGTTCGATGTTTTACGGGAACCCCACCGGGGCCACAGGTACGCATGGCCAGGTTCGGCTTGTAATGTGCCCAATATAGCACATTTTCCGCAAAAATCAATGATTTACGCCCATTCCGGACCTTTACGGAGACCTTTCCGTCAGAAGTCCGTCAACAGGGTTAAATCAGCAGGCTCTATTTGGCCCAGACCGGGTCCAAATTAGGTCCGAATCGATTCTAATCGGTCTTTTGGTTCGCCACGGGACCTGCGAATCAGTCGCCGGTGCCGGGTTCCTTGGAAAAATATTTCTCGAACTTGCCTTCCACGCCGTCGAATTCCTTCGCGTCCGGCGGCTGGTCCTTCTTCTGGGTGATGTTGGGCCAGCTCTTGGCGTATTCGGTGTTGACCTCGAGCCACTTCTCCAGCCCCGGCTCGGTGTCCGGCTTGATGGCGTCGGCGGGACATTCGGGTTCACAGACGCCGCAGTCGATGCATTCGTCGGGATGGATGACCAGCATGTTCTCGCCCTCGTAGAAGCAGTCGACGGGGCAGACTTCAACGCAGTCGGTATATTTGCATTTGATGCAGGCTTCAGTGACGACGTAAGTCATCCAGGACTCCGAACAGGCTCCGAAGGGGATCAGTTTTCCGGGGTTTGCGTAGCGCATGAAGTGCGCTGCCGCAAGGGAAGCAACGTGCTCAAACCGGGCGTTTTCGGCGTCCCTCCAGTCCCTTGCAGATAGTTACGGCTTGGCGTTCTGCAAATCCTCGTAGAGCACGCGCGCGGCTGCGGCGTCGCCACGCCGTTCGCTGAAGCCAGTCACTTTGAGGATGCGCACGCTATTGTCGAGCGCGATGGTGAGGACGTCGCCTTGCTTCACGCCATGTCCCGGGGCTTTCTCGCGCACGCCGTTGATGCGGACGTGACCGGCTTCGACCAGCGCAGCAGCCGAGGTGCGCGCCTTCACCACCCGCGCGTGCCACAACCATTTATCGAGACGCTGGCGCTCCAAATAAGCTCGCCCTCAGATCGATCGCTATTCCTTGCGGCCGGCGAGCTGTTCCTTCAGCGCTGCCAGTTTGGCGAACGGCGAATTCGGATCGGCCGGACGGTCGCGCTCGCGCGGCGCGGCCGTGGTAGCCCACTGACGGTGCGACGGGCCGCTGTCGCGCTTGTCGCGGCCGCTCTTGTCACGTCCACCGAAGTCGCGGCCCTTGTCGCGCGCGCCACGGTCGCCGCCGCTCTTGTTGCGGTCGCCACCCTTGTTGCGATCGCCACCGCCGAACTTCCTGTCGGGACGGTCACCACCGCCCTTGTCGCGGTCGCGCCCCTTGCCTTCGAAGCGCGGACGCTCGTGACGGGTCTCGGTGCGCGCCTCGGTCGCCGCCGGCGCGCCTTCGGTAGGTGTGCCTTGGGCCGGTGCGGCGGCCACGGCGCCGTCGGCCGGTGCGCCCTCGCGGGGTTTTCGGAACTCGTTATGGCGACGGCCGCGCCGGTGACGCTGCTCGCCGCGTGGTGCGCCCTCCGCCCCTTCGCCGGCAGCAGCGGGCTGCGCGCCCTCCTGCGGACGGCCGTGATGGCGCTGGCGGTTGCGGTCGTGATGCGGACGGCGTTCGTCCGAACGGCCACCGGGCCGCCAGACGTCGATCAGTACCGGCTCGGCCGGTGCATCGGGCTTTGCCTCGGCGCCGACAGCTACTTCGGCCGGCGCAGCTTCGCTGGCGGCGGATTCGGTTGCGACCTCAGAAGCAGCCTCTGCGGGCGCTTCGCCGACAGGGGTTTCAACCGGCGCGGTCTCGACAGGCGCGGTCTCGACAGGCGCGAGTTCCGGCTCCACTTCAACAACCGGCTCCGGCGCCGCTTCGGCGACAGGCTCAGGCGCGGCTTCCACTGCGGCCGGGGCTTGCTCGCTCGCGACCGGCAAAGGCGTCACCTCAGGCAGCAGGGCTGCCGACGGCGCGGGATCGCCGGAGACCGGCATGTCCGTGACATCGGCGGTCACGGTTTCCGGCACGATCGCATCAGACGGCGTCTCGGCAACGGCCTCGGTTGGTGCGGCTTCGGTCGCGGAGACAACAACGGGCACCGGCTTCGGCGGCAGCGGCGCGCGGCGGTCCATGCGGTAGCCGAGCGCGCGCAGGATCGAGGCAAAATCTTCGCCGGCCGATCCGGTCAGCGAGGTCATCGCCTGCGTCACCACAAAGCCGCGGCCGTCGAACGCACCGGCCGGCTTTTCGCCGGGCGAACTCTCGCGCCAGGCCAAAGCGGGACGAATGAGATCGGCGAGACGTTCCAGAATATCGACACGCACCGCACGCTCGCCGCACTGGCGATAGCCGAGCAGCCGATAGGCATCGCGCGGCAGCGCCTTGTCGACCGGGAACGAGGTGCGGCCCGAACTCGCCAGATGCTGCGCGCCCGACAAAGCCGACATATCGACATTGTCCTGCTTCTCGGCCCACAAAAGCGAGGCCAGCGCGCGCGCGGCGGGCTTCAAGAGCGCCGGGAAATAGATGTGATAGGCGCCGAAGCGGACGCCATACTTGCGCAACGTGGCGCGCGACGCCTGATCGAGATCCTTCATCTCCGCGGAGATTTTCGCGCGCTCGAGCACGCCGAGCGCTTCGACCAGCTGGAACGCGATGCCGCGGCCGATGCCGGTGATGTCCTCGGCCTTGGAAAGTCCGAACAGCGGGCCCAGCAGCTTTTCGATATGCGTCTTCAGCCACAGATCGAGCCGGGTCTGCACGGCCTCGCGCGGCGCGCCGTTCAAGCGATCGTCGGCAATGATGCGAATGCGCGGATGCAGCGCATCGTCAGCGGCGACGAGTTTGGCCACGGCGTCGCCAGTCCAGCGGATGGTGCCGTCGGAGGCCAGCACGATCTGATCGTCGGGGGCTGCAGCGAGCTTTTCGGCACGCGTGTCGATCTCGCCGGCGAGCACCTGTTGCGCCGCCGCCTGCAGCGCCTTGGCATCCGAGCCGGCTTCTGCTGCATCCGGCGCAAAGGTGAATCCGTCGAGGCGGCCGATCGCATGGCCTTCAACAATCACTTCGCCGGTCTTGCCAATTTCCGTATTCAAAACACTGTTCTCCCGCAGGCGGCGCATCAATACACTGGTACGGCGGTCAACGAAACGCTCCGTAAGCCGTTCATGCAGCGCATCGGACAATTTATTTTCGACTTCGCGCGTGATTCCCTGCCAGTGATCGGGGTCGGAAAGCCAGTCCGGCCGGTTGGCGACGAAGGTCCAGGTGCGGATTTGCGCGATTCGGCCCGACAGCGTGTCGATATCGCCGTTGGCGTTATCGGCCTGGTCGACCTGGGCGGCGAACCATGCATCGGGAATCCGGCCGTTTTTCATCAGAAAACTGTAGAGCGTGGTCACGAGTTCGGCATGGGCGGCCGGCGCCAGCCGGCGGTAATCCGGGATCTGGCAGGCGTCCCACAGCCGTTCCACGGCCGCCTTCCCATGGGCCATGTCCCGCACATCGCCGTCGCGGGCGGCGTGATCGAGCACGCGCAAATCCTCGGCAATCGGCGCCCGGGTCAGAGCCTCATGCGTGGGCGACACCGCCAGAGAGACCTGCAACGAGCCCAGCGAGGCGAAATCCAGCTTCGAATTGCGCCACTGCAGCATTTTGACGCTGTCGAAGGTGTGGTTCTGCAGCGCGTTCACCAGCTCCGGCTCGAACGGCGCGCAGCGGCCGGTGGTGCCGAAGGTGCCGTTACGGGTGGCGCGCCCGGCGCGGCCGGCGATCTGCGCGAATTCGGACGGGTTGAGGCGGCGGAACTGGTAGCCGTCATATTTGCGGTCACTGGCAAAGGCGACGTGATCGACGTCGAGGTTGAGCCCCATGCCGACGGCGTCGGTGGCAACGAGATAATCGACGTCGCCGTTCTGGAACATCGCGACCTGCGCATTCCTTGTGCGGGGCGAGAGCGAGCCCAGCACCACGGCTGCACCGCCATGCTGGCGGCGGATCAGTTCCGCGATCGCATAGACCTCGTCGGCCGAGAACGCGACAATCGCGGTTCGGCGCGGCTGCCGCGTGATCTTGCGGTCGCCGGCGAATTCAAGCTGCGACAATCGCGGCCGGGTGACGATCGAGGCGCCCGGCAGCAGCCGCTCGATGATGGGACGCATGGTCGCAGCCCCCAGCAGCAGCGTCTCGTCGCGACCGCGCCGGTGCAGGATGCGATCGGTGAAGACATGCCCGCGTTCGAGATCGGCTGCGATCTGGATTTCGTCGACGGCGAGAAAACTGACGTCGATATCGCGCGGCATCGCCTCGACGGTGGAGACCCAGTAGCGCGGATTTTTCGGCTTGATCTTCTCTTCGCCGGTGATCAGCGCGACCGCTTCAACGCCGGCGCGATCCGCGACCTTGTTGTAGACCTCGCGCGCCAAGAGCCGCAGCGGCAGGCCGATGACCCCGGACGAATGCGCCAGCATCCGCTCGATCGCCAGATGCGTCTTGCCGGTGTTGGTCGGCCCGAGGACTGCGGTGACGCCGGAGCCGGGAGCGCGTTCGTGGGCGAACGGGGAATGAGAGAAAGCCATATTTTACGGGTGTTTCTTGCGTCGCGTCTTTTTCAGGGTGTGTCATTATGCGACGGTGATGCGGTCGCGCTTAAGCTCTGGAACGAGTCTGGAACGAATCGCGTCCGAATCGCAGACTCCACCCTAGACCGGCTTCGTTCTCCGCAACATCTCGCGTGGGTGCGATCGAGACGGCACTAGATCAAGTTTGAGAGGCCTCCACAAGATCAGGTTTTTCGGCGGAAACGTTAAGAACAAAGCGGCGGCGGAGTCGAATCAGAAGCGGTGAAGAGTCAACGGGATTCTCGCCGGGTTCGTCATTCCGGGGCGATGCGAAGCATCGAACCCGGAATCTCGAGATTCCCCGGGGTGCAATTGCACCCCTGAGGTCTGGTGCTAACGCACCATCCCGGAATGACGGCCAAAAAAATCACTGCGTCTTCGCGACCCGTGGCGGCGCGGCCGACGTCACGAACGACGTCGCTTCCAGCATCGCAGGGCCCAGCGGCGTCGGGATGGTCATGCGGAACGGCACCAGGATGCGGGTGCCGGCGACGGGAACGAAGGCGACCTCCATGTTGCGCTGGTTGGCGAGCCATTTGATCACCGGGCGATCGGGGATGTAGCCCGCGACCGGCGTGAAATAGATCGCGCATACCACCGCGGGGCCGTGATAGCCGTGCTCGGCCTTCACGGTTTCCATCCGCTTGAAATCGAGCTTGAGGTCGTAGCGCAGGCGGCCGTCGAACACGCCGGTGCCGGTGCGGCAGGCATCGGGCGACAGCACCTCGCCGGTGCCGGGCACGCGGATCATCGAGCCGGTCATGGGATCGAGCACGTTCTTGCGCTGCGCGTCGGTGACAACGATGCGGTCGGCATCGACCGGCGGCACTGGATCGATCGAAAACTCCTTCACCCCGCCATTGGCCAGGATCAGGCGGATGGTTTCGGATTTCTTTTGGGTCGTGGTGGTCGCCACATAGGACGCGGCGACCAGCGCGCCGTTGACGACCCGGCCCTGGCTGGCGCCGGAACCTGAGCCGCCGGAAAACGCCTTCAACAGCCCGGCGCTGCCGCCTTGTGCGGAGGCCGAATACACGTCGTCGCCGATTTCGATGGTCCAGGCCCCCTTGCCGACCGGAATGCCGGATAGCGAGGCCTCATAATGGGCATCCACCCGCCCCTGTGCTGCGGCCATCTGCGGCGCAGCCAGGAGCCAAACCCCGGCGCAAAGGCTGAAAAACAGCCCCAAACGGGACGCCAAAAGGGAGGCCAAAAGGGCGGCAATGGCACGGGATCGGATCACGAACGGCGGGTTCCAGGGTTGGCTGTGCGGCAAGGTTATCTAAGCAGAAATATCCGGCAAACAACGCGAATTTCGCGAAAAGCTGGCCTCATCAAGCCCCCGGCGGGACATAAAACTCCCGGCCGGACCATCGGGGGATACGGTCTTTATGATGCGGCGGGGAATGCGCCGTTTATATGGTAGATTACGCCGCTGGAACCGCCGATAAACCGGTCTGCTCCGCGCATTTCCCGGCCGTTAAAACCTTGACGGTTCGGACCATCAGCCCTATAGGTCCGCGGTTCCTGGAAATGGACGCGATTTTGGACCCCCGCGCGGCGCTTAGGGTGCGCTGCCCGATGGCGGGGATGGAAGAGGATTTTGCGATGTCCCGTAAGTGCGAATTGACCGCCAAGGGCCCCCAGGTGGGCCACAAGGTGAGCCACTCGAACATCAAGACCAAGCGCCGGTTCCTGCCGAACCTGGTCAACGTCACCTTCATCTCGGACGCGCTCGGCCGCAACGTGCGCCTGCGGGTGTCGACCAACGCGCTGAAGAGCGTCGACCACAATGGCGGCCTCGATGCCTTCCTGCAGAAGGCCCGCGCCACCAACCTCTCGCCCCGTGCGCTCGACCTGAAGCGCGCGATCGAGAAGAAGGTCGGCAAGCCGGTGTTCGTGAAGAAGGAAGTGAAGAAGGCGAGCTAAGGCGTAGCTGCACTTCACTGGCGGATTAGAGTTTTGAAGCGGCCGGGTCGAAAGACCCGGCCGTTTTTGTTTTGGGCCATACGACTTAAGGCTCGTGCATCCATCCTTGCTCACGTCCTGCGGTTGCGCTTGTATGCCCGTGGGTCTGGGGAGGCTCCTAACATGCGTAATCTTGGAATCGTGGTGCTTTGCGCCGCGTTGGGCGGCTGCGTCTCGACCAACGAAACCATTTCATTTCGAACGACTAATCCACAGCAAAGCCTGACGTCGCACTTCCGAAATCGAGTCAGGATCGATTTGAAGCTCTCTTCAAGATCATCAACGAGAAGTTTCGAAAGGCAAAGCCGAAGCATTAGTTTCCATCGCCAGTAGCGCCGCCTATTCTCCCTGTCTCTGAGAGGAGAGCATGCCGTAGATGCTTGGCAGGTAGCGGCGGTACTGGTCGACCAGCCATCCGTCACGCGCACGGATTAGGGGCGCTGCTTCCAAGTTGAACTCAACAAATCCCCCAAACTGCAATATGCTCGCGGAGGTAGCATCGAGGTCGCCCCCATGAAAAACATCATCATCCTCTGCGACGGCACCGGCAACGAGATCTCCGAGAACATTTCCAATGTCCTCAAGTTCTATCGCTGCCTGCGCAAGACAGACAAAACCAGTCCGCGGCAGATGGTGTTTTACGATCCCGGCGTCGGCACGCTGGCGCGGCCGAACCCGTGGCGCAAGCTGGCGCAGGATTTCACCGCCATCCTCGGGCTCGCCACCGGCTATGGCCTCGATGACAAGGTGCTGCAGTCCTACCTGTTCCTGGTCCGGCATTACGAGCCCGGCGACCAGATCTATTTGTTCGGCTTTTCGCGCGGCGCCTACACCGTGCGGGTGCTGGCGGGGCTGATCCACAAGGTCGGTCTGATCTCGCCGGAGCAGTCCAATCTCGCCGGCAGCGGCCTCACCGCCTACAAGCAGCTTTCCAGCGGCGGCCAAAATGAGCTGGCGCAGCTCACCGATGCCGGCGATGCCGATGGACCGCTGGCGGCCTCGAAGGACGACCAGGCCGCGCAGTTCGCGCGCATCACCTCGGCGACGTGGCCGCTGATCCGTTTCGTCGGCGTCTGGGATACGGTCGCGAGCGTGATCGTGCCGCGGCCCGACCGGCTGTACTGGCCGAGCCTGGAAGAACTCGCCTACACGCTGCACAATCCGAGCGTACAGACGTTCCGGCAGGCGATCTCGATCGACGAGCGGCGCTGCATGTTCCGCCTGAAGAAATGGGACGACCCGCAAATCTTCAAGCACAACCGCTTCAACGACGCGCATGCCGAGCCGCAGGATATCCGGCAGGTCTGGTTCGCCGGCGTGCATTCGGATATCGGCGGCGGCTATCCTGAAGTCGAATCGGGGCTATCGAAATATCCGCTGCTCTGGATGATCGCAGAAGCCGAGAAATGCGGGCTCACGGTCAACCCGCGTACCGTCAACCAGCTCGCCTGGGGCATTCAGCGCAAGAGCAGCCCGTTCTCCTACGTCGCGCCTGATACCAACGCCACGCTGCATCAGTCGCTACACGGCGCGTGGTGGCTGCTGGAATTTTTGCCGAAGCGCGCGAGCTACCAGGAATGGCCGGACCGCCAAACGCATTTCGGCTTCTACATCCCCGACGGCGAGCCGCGCCCGATTCCGGAAGGCGCGCTGGTCCATGAGTCGGTGACCAAGCGGATGGACGCGATCAGGGCGTATCGTCCGGTCAACCTGCCGACGCGGTTCGAGACCGTGCCGATGCCGGTGCCGCCGGTGCATGCCAGCGCCGACGATGGGGCGGAGGCGGAAGAGGCGTGATCTTCGTTCCCTCCCCCCTTGTGGGGGAGGGTTAGGGAGGGGGTGGCGGCAACGGTGGTGCGCGTGGCTTACCCCTCTCCCCAGCCCTCCCCCACAAGGGGGGAGGGAGCCGACCTTTCGAATCGAGAGAGTTCGGACTTCACCTCGCCTGCATGCGGAGGAGACTTCGCGCCATCTCACAAGGGGGACCCCACGGAAGCGCTGTGCCGCACAGTCCCACTGAACGTGATGCCACCTCACACAAAAGCGCCATTTCTGTTGCTCTGCGGGCACGATGGCCGGGAATAGCGCCGCCGCGATGGAACCCGACATGGCTTGCAACGACAACCTGTGGTTCCCTTGCGGTATTGTTTCCAAATATTGCCAGCCAAAGAATTGGAATGCCGATGAGAATGCAAAGCGCGCCGCACCAACACGGCGCATCGCCGATGACCCGCCACCCAGGCTGGCGCCGGCTGTTTCTCACCGGCGCTTCACTCATGGTGTTGAGCGACGCCGCCATGGCCGCGGATCTTCCGATCGCGAAAGCGCCACCGCCGGCGATCGCCGCTTCATGGGCCGGATTCTATCTCGGCGTGCATGGCGGCTATGGCTGGAAGCAGGACGACTTCTCGCAGTCCGAGGCGTTCCGGTTGCAAAGAGCGCAGTCCATCAACGGCGTCCGGTCGCAGGGCGCGGTCTATGGCGGCCAGGCCGGCTACAACTGGCAATTCGGCCGCGCTGTCACCGGCCTCGAGATCGATTTCAGCGCCACCGGCATCAAGGGCAGCAACGGCGTCACCGAGACCAACCCGTTCGGCAATGGAACGTTCACCACCAGCCTCTCGCTAGGCGAACGCGTCCAATATCTCGGCACGACGCGCGCACGGCTCGGTTGGTTGCCGACCGACAATGTTCTGCTCTACGGCACCGCCGGCCTCGCCTGGGAGCGGCTCGACGTCACATCGACCGCATCGCAGATCGCGACGCCGGGACCGACTACGCAAACCATCAACCAGCGCGCGCCCACCGACAAGTTCGGCTGGGTCGCGGGCGTCGGCGCCGAAGTGATGCTCGGCAGCCCGAACTGGATCGGCCGCCTCGAATATCTGCATTACGATCTCGGCCAGGTGGCGACGGCATCCCTGAATATCCAGGCCGGCGGCTTCCGCGATGTCTCCACCGCCGGCTCGCAGCATATCGATGTCGTTCGCGCCGGCATTTCCTACAAGTTCGGCGAGACCGCGAAATTTGCCAGCGTACCCTATGCCAAGGCGCCCGCGATGGCCGCGCCGCTTGCCACCTGGGCCGGCTTCTATGCCGGCGCGCATGGCGGCTATGGCTGGGGCGAGAATCCCTATTCGTTGCCGGGCGCGCTCACGATGATCAGCCCCACCGGCGCGATCGGCGGGACCAGGCCGACGGGCTGGGTGGCCGGCGGGCAGTTCGGTCACAACTGGCAGTATGATCGTGTCGTTGCCGGCCTCGAAGCCGATCTCAGCGCCGCCGATCTCAAGGGCGCGTCGAACACCCTCACCAGCACCGGGGGTGGCGGCAGCATCAGTCTCGGTTTCGATGACAAAGTGAAATATCTCGGCACCGCGCGCGGCCGCCTCGGCTACACGGTCACGCCGAACTGGCTGCTCTATGGCACCGCCGGCCTTGCATGGGAGCGTTTCGAGCGCACCGCGACCTTCGCGCAGACCGCGCCGGCCGGCTCCACCATCACGCGAAGCCTGTCGCCGAGCGACCGGTTCGGCTGGGTCGCCGGCGTCGGCGGCGAAGTCATGCTCGGCAGCCCGAACTGGATCGCGCGCCTCGAATATCTGCATTACGACTTCGGGCGCATCAACGGCGACGGCAGCTTCTTCTCCGATCAGCCGGGAAACACCGTCAGCGCCGGCATCACGGCGGGACACCAGACCATCGACCTCGTGCGCGCCGGCGTCTCCTACAAGTTCGGTCCGGACGCAGCCCCGCTCGCGGCGGCTTCCCCGGCCTACGCCAAGGCGCCGCGCATGCCGGCGCCGCTGCAAAGCTGGGCCGGCTTCTACATCGGCGCCCATGCCGGCTATGGCTGGAAGCAGAACGATTTCTCGACCGTCTTCTTCCTCAACACGTCCGACGGCGGCATCCATTCCCAGGGCTGGCTCGCCGGCGGCCAGGCCGGTTACAACTGGCAATACGGCAATGTCGTTGCCGGCCTCGAACTCGACGGCACGGCAACCGGCATCAGGGGCAGTTCAATTCCGGTGACGGCCTCAACCGAAACCGAAACGCTGTCCGACAACGTGAAGTATCTCGGCACCGCGCGCGGCCGCCTCGGCTACACGGTCACGCCGAACTGGCTGCTCTACGGCACCGGCGGTCTGGCCTGGGAGCACGGCTTGCGGAAGATCACCGACATATCGGTGTTCCCGGGCGTCGGCGTCCAGACCGGCATCGGCGAATCGCCGCGCGATCTGTTCGGCTGGGTCGCCGGCGTCGGTGTCGAAACCTTCCTCGGAAGTTCGAACTGGATCGCGCGGCTCGAATATCTGCACTACGATTTCGGCGGCGTCGAAGCCACCAACACCACGGTATCGACAGTCGCGGGCGTGGCCTCCAGCGCCGACAAGTCCGGCCGCCAGACCATCGACACCGTCCGCGCCGGCGTCTCCTACAAGTTCACGCCGTAGCGCCAGTCTGTCTCTCTGCGCTGAAATGGCCGGGTCGAAAGATCCGGCCATTTCTTCTTCTCCCTCCTCCGCTCGTTGAGCTACGGCGCACGAGTCGCTTGCGTCCGCAACAACAAGATTCATTCGACGCCCTGCGACAAATCAACCCGACGGGCAAATCAGTCCGGCACGCAAAAAACTGTCCAGCCCTTCGCGCAAAAATATTTCGCTAGGGCCGTCGGGCAAATCAGGTGTTCAACTCCCGCCATCCTGTCCCACTGGAGGGGCGTAAGCCATCGTCGCAGACGTTGGGGCGGGGAGCGGTGGACGCGAAGGCTGCGACTGACGAGCGCAGCAGATGCGTACGGCGAAATCGTTTGGGTCCGACGCCCCGGTGCTGGCGTCAAGTTGGCGGAGGCGAAAGCTGAAGCTGATGATGGTGGCAAGAAAGCCGGTCACCAGGACGAAATCGTATAAGCCGTAAAGCCATTGCGCAGGGAAGGCCGGAGGCTCTCCGCTGAACCTGTATGCTCGTGTGCAGTATTTTTCGCACAATCGCACGCGAGACCGCGGGTGCAGCGCGCATCCGGTCTTCCCTGCGCCCTCTGATTTCCGGGGGCAAGGTTTCCAGCAAAACTCCGGGCGCATCGCGCCGCGAGAAGGCGAAGTCGTATTCGAGATTCGTAGGATGGGTGGAGCGAAGCGATACCCATCGCCTCACAGGCAGTGTTGATGGGTATCGCTTCGCTCCACCCATCCTACAGCATCGGGCCACAGGATCGCGTACTACCCCACGTGCTTCGCCAACCGCCCCGCCTCGATCGCATCGATCTGCGCCGCGATATAGCGGCTATAGATGCGGGCCTGCGAGTACGCGCCGCCGACGAACCACAGCCCCGGCTGTGGCGTGCGGGTCCACATGTTGCGCAATTCCGAGCTCACTTCGTCAAAGCCCCAGACTCGGCCGACACGTTTCGCGATACTCTCGCCGAACAACTGTTGCAGCAGGTGATCGGGGCCCTTGTAGCCGGTGGCGAGCACGAACAATTCGCACGTGAGGCGCGTGCCGTCCCTGAAGGCGATGGCATCGCGCTCATAGCCGGCGATGTCGGCGGCCTGGACCAGCCTGATCCTGCCGTCGGCGATCAGTTCGGAGGCGCCAACGTTGAAATAATAGCCGCCGCCACGGGTGCGGAATTTCAGCGGCCAGCCGGTGCCGTCCTCGCCGAATTCGAGGCGGAAGCCGGCGCGCTCCAGCCGCGACAGCAGCGGCGCGTCGATCTTCTTCACTTCATCCGTGATCAGTCTGTGCGCGAGCTTCATGACCGGCAGCGGCACGCCGGAATTCAGGATGTCACGGACCGCGATCGGCGGGCCGTCGCCGAGATAGGTCTTGTCGTAAAGCTGCGCCGGCTCGACATTGACCACCATGGTCGGGCTTCGCTGCACCATGGTCACACGAGCGCCCGCGGCCTGCAGTTCCTGGCAGATGTCATGCGCGCTGGTGCCGGTGCCGAACACGGCAACCGAGCGGCCGGACCACTGCTTGCCGGCGGCGAAACGGCTGGAATGCAGCACGGGGCCCTTGAAATTCTCGATGCCTTCGATCTCAGGGATATTCGGCGTGCCGCTGACGCTGGTCGCGAGCACGATATGTTTGGGACGAAGCGTGCGCGCTGCGCCGTCGCGGATCAGCCGCGCGGTCCAGCGCTGCGATGCTTCGTCATAGTCGGCGCCGTCGAAGTTGGTGCGGGTCCAGAAGTCGACCTCCAGGATGTCGACATAGCTTTCCAGCCAGTTCGCGATCTTGTCCTTCGGGATGTAGTCCGGAAAGGTCGACGGGAACGGCAAATAGCGCAGGTGATTGACCGGCGTCTTGTTGTGCAGCTTCAGCCCGCGATAGCGCAGGCGCCAGTTGTCGCCGATGCGTTGCTCGCGGTCGATCACCAGCGCGGAGAGGCCGATGCGATTCAGCTCGACGGCGACCGAAATGCCGGCATGGCCGCCGCCGACGATCAATACGTCGGGATCGGAAGTCTCGTAAGCCGCGGAGGCCTGCCGCTGCTCGAGCCAGTCGGGCGCGGCGAAATCGCGGGTATGGGACCCGGCGGACGCGCGGGCCCGGTCGGCGCAGATGGCGTCGAAATCGAGCGAGGTGGAAAAGGTCCAAGCCTTGGCGCTGCCGTCCGGTTGCCGCACGAGCCGGACCGCGCCATAGCCCGGCCCGTTGGCCGTCTCGAAGGCGAACACGGCCTCGATCACGTCGCGGCCGGCGACCACGGCGTGGCGCGGCGCCAGGGCTGCCGTATCGACCCGGAAGCCGCCGGCGCGAACCTCGGCCGCCCGCGCCAGCAATTGCTCGACTACCACAGCGTTGCCGCTGAAGGTCGCAAAGTACCAGGAGATGCCGAACAGATTGCGCCAATGGCTGTCGCTCTCGAAAAGTTCCGACAGCGCGGCCGCCTGCCCGCCCGCAAGCGCTGCGTTCAGCGCTTCGACCCAGCGCTCCGTCGTTTCGCAGGCGGCTTGCTCGGCGGACGGGCCCGGTCTGTCCAGCATGGCGGTATCTCGCTGATTTCTCGTTGTTATCGCCCATCTGACCGCAGGATCCCCCGCGGCACAACTGCTGTTATGCCGCTGCAAGGCGGCATGCGCCGGGCGCGGGGACGGCCGCAAATTTTACCGAACATTCAGCCTTTCCCCATACCGTTGACCGTCAGCCAGAATTGGCTCCCGAAACGCTCAGGACGAGCGATGTTAGAACAATCCATCGCCGACGAAGTCGAGGCCGCAATCGCGGCCGGTTCGGCGGAGAGGCATCTCGAAACCCTCAGGCGTGTAACGGACCTGTTTCTGTTGTCCGCCGACGGCTATAGCGGCGAACAGATCGAACTGTTCGGCGACGTGCTCGAACGCCTGATCAAGACCATCGAGATCCGGGCGCTTGCCGACGTCAGCGCCCGCATTGCGCTGGCCGAAACCAGCACGCAGCTCGCTTCCGTCAAGCAGGCGCCGCCCGCGGTCGTTCGCCGGCTGGCGCGGCACGACGAGATTTCGGTGGCGGGGCCGGTGCTGACCGAATCGGCGCGGCTGACGCCGGAGGACCTGGTCGAGCTGGCGCAAACCAAGGGCGAGCAGCATCTGCTTGCGATCTCCGGCCGCTGGTGGCTGACCGAAGTCGTCACCGACGCATTGCTGGCCCGCCATTATCCCTCCGTCAGCCGGCGTGTCGTCAACAATCCCGGCGCGCGGGTCTCGGCGGAAGGATTTGCCATCGTCTTGCGGCAGGCCGAATCCGATCCCGAGCTCGCGGTCCAGACCGGCATCCGGATCGACCTGCCTTCCGACCTGCGGCAGAAATTATTGCACAATGCCACCGAAGCCGTGCGGTCGCGGCTATTGTCGCGCGCGCCGCCGCATCTGTTCGAGGAAATCCGCAGCGCCATCACGGCGGCCTCCGAAGGCGCCGGTCGCGAAATGGCCAAGGCGCGCGATTTCGCCGCCGCGCGGCGCTATGTGGCTTCGCTCGGCAAGAGCGGCCATCTCAACGAGGCGGCGTTGTTGAGTTTTGCCAGGCAGCGAAAATACGAGGAAACCGTCGCAGCGATCGCGCTGATGTCGCGGTCGGACCTCGAGGTTATCAGGCCGCTGATGCAGAGCCTACGCGACGACGGCGTGCTGATTCCGTGCCGGGTCGCCGGGCTTACCTGGGACACCGTCGCGGCCGTGCTCAACAGCCGCTTTACGTCCGGCTCGATGGGCCCGCACGAACTCGCCAAGGCCAGGGACGCGTATGTCAAACTGACGCTGGAGAACGCACAGCGTATGCTGAGATTCTGGCAGGTGCGCGCGATCGACGCGCCGCTGAAGGTGAGTTGAGGGGAAAAAGACGCTACCTCGTCCCGAACGTCGTCGGGCCGAACAGCGCCTTCTGCGTCGAGGGTTGCGAGCGCCAGTATTGCGGCGGCGCATCGACCTGGCCGCCGAGTTCGGCGGCGGCGTGCCAGCCCCAGCGCGGATCGTAGAGCATGGCCCGCGCCAGCGCGACCATGTCGGCCTTGCCCGACGCCACGATCTCTTCGGCGTGTCTGGCATCCGAGATCAACCCGACCGCCATGGTGGTGAGGCCGGTGGCTTCCTTGATCGCCTGCGCGAACGGGACCTGATAGCCGGGGCCGAGCGGAATCTTCTGCAATGGCGAGACGCCACCCGACGACGCATCGATCCAGTCGACGCCGCGCTTCTTCAGCTCATTCGCAAACGCGATGGTCTGCCTCAGGTCCCAACCGCCGTCGACCCAGTCGGTCGAGGAGACCCGCATTCCCACTGGCTTGTCGGCGGGGAACGCCGCACGCACTGCATCGAATACCTCCAGCGGATAGCGCATGCGGTTTTCGAGCGATTCGCCGTATTGATCCGTTCGCTGGTTTGCGATCGGCGACAGGAATTGATGCAGCAGGTAACCGTGTGCGCCGTGGAGTTCGATGGCATCGATCCCGAGCCGCTCGGCGCGTTTCGTTGCCGACACGAACGCATCCCGGATACGCGCGAGCCCTGCCGTATCGAGCGCCAGGGGTGCTGCCTCCCCCTGCTTGTGCGGAATGGCGGAGGGGCCGACCGGCTGCCAGCCGCCTTCGGCGAGCGGAATCAATTGGCCGCCATCCCAGGGGGTGTGGCTTGAACCCTTGCGGCCGGCATGGGCGAGTTGCATCGCGACCGCTGCCTTGGACCGTTTGCGCACGGAGGCCAGGATCGGCTTCAGCGCGGCTTCGGTGGCATCGTTCCAAAGCCCAAGACAGCCGGGCGTGATCCGCCCGATCGCTTCCACGTGAGTGGCCTCGATGCAGAACATCGCGGCGCCCGAGAGCGCCAGCGAATTGATATGCGTGAAGTGCCAGTCATTGGCTTCGCCGTCGACGGCTGAATACTGGCACATCGGCGATACCACGATGCGGTTGGGAAGCGTCAGGCCGCGCAGCTTGATCGGGGAAAACAGGGCGCTCATGTCGGGATATCCGGACGGGAGGAAAACGGTCGCCTCCTGTGTAGCGAGACGCTCCGCCCGCCTCAACCGCCAGCCCTGCAACCCTCCTCCGTCTGAAACACCCCGAACCAGATCGTGCTGTCAGCGTCCTTCAACCTGATCCTCCCATAAAGTTCGAGCTCCACCACATGCCGTTCGCTGCGGTAGAGAGCGCGAGCATGGCTGGGAGGCGCTCTACTCCACCAACGTGAACTGGAGCAGTAAATTGCGCTGGATCATCGAAAAGTTGTCGTCGGAGACCAGGGTCAGGACCGTTTCGCCGTCCGGCGTGACGTGGGCGTCGATGCCTTCCATGTTGTCGATTTCGTTGCCGAGGTCGGCATTGAAGATCGCGGGCCCATCGATGACCGCGCCGGGGGCGACGGACGCAAGCACGATGCGCCGGATCCGGATGCCGATGCCGCCCAGCAGCGAGAATTTGCGTTCCAGCAGCAGCAGATCGCCTGACGGCAGCAGCACCGCGTCGCTGATGTCGAAATTGTCGGTGCGGCGGACAGTGAACTGGCCTGGTGTCTTGCCGCCGATCAGGAAGGCGAGGATGTTGCCCTGCGCATCCAGGCCGCGTTCGGAGATCGCGAGCAACGTTCCCGCCAGCGCAAATCCCTTCGGCACCATCACCAGCGCCTCAAGTCCCCTGTTGAAAGGCAGCTTGCGCGCGGCCGGCGGCAACGGCACCACCTCGCCCAGCGCGCGGGTAAAGCCCTTGGCAAAATCGAACCGGAGCAGCTGATTGACGCGCTCCAGCCCGACATAGACGATCGATCCGTCGAGCGCGATCGACTCGCTGTCGAACCAGCCGCGCGAGGTAATCGGCTTGCCGTCGGGGCCGAGCATCGGCGACGCCTCGACATCGTCGAGCCCGGTCATCTCGCGGCCCTTGTAGACGATCCGGCCGGTAAACCAGCTTCCCTTGTCGCTGATGGCGATGAAGCGTTCACCCTTGGCATCCAGCCGCAGACCGGACAATCCGCCGAAGCCGCGAAATCTTGAAGTGAGGATCAACCCGCTGCGATATTCCAGCGAACCGAACCGCATATGCGAGCGGTCGCGGGTGTCGAACCACGGCAGCGGCCGCGCATTGACCTCGATCGAGACCGGCGCCGTGAGCGAGAATTCGTCCGGGGTTGCCGGCTTCGGCGGCGGCTGAACGGCGGTCTGCGCCCGTGCGAGGCCGGGCACAGCGCTCACCGAAAGCCCCGCCGCTGAGTATTTCAGGAAGCGGCGGCGACTGACGAGGTCGTGCATCTCACGAGTGCAGTCTGCGCGGCCGGCGGCTCGTGGTGGGCGCGGCGCCTGAGGTCTCGCTGAACAATTCGGCGAGCTTTTCGGTGATCGCGCCGCCGAGTTCCTCGGCATCGACGATGGTGACGGCGCGGCGATAATAGCGCGTGACGTCGTGACCGATGCCGATCGCGATCAATTCGACCGGCGAACGGGTCTCGATTTCCTCGATGATGTGGCGCAGATGGCGCTCGAGATAATTGCCGGGATTGACCGACAGCGTGGAATCGTCGACCGGCGCGCCGTCCGAAATCATCATCAGGATCTTGCGCTGCTCGGCGCGGCCGAGCAGGCGCTTGTGCGCCCAGTCCAGCGCCTCGCCGTCGATGTTTTCCTTCAACAGCCCCTCGCGCATCATCAAGCCCAAATTCTTGCGCGCACGACGCCACGGTGCATCCGCCGACTTGTAGATGATGTGCCTGAGATCGTTGAGCCGGCCGGGGTTGGCCGGCTTGCCGGCGGCCAGCCACGCCTCGCGCGACTGCCCGCCCTTCCAGGCGCGGGTGGTGAAGCCGAGAATCTCGACCTTGACGCCGCAACGCTCCAGCGTGCGCGCCAGGATGTCGGCACAGGTCGCCGCCACCGTAATCGGGCGGCCGCGCATCGAACCGGAATTATCCAAGAGCAGCGTCACCACGGTGTCGCGGAAGGTCGCTTCCTTCTCGTGCATGAAGGACAGCGGGTGATAGGGATCGGTGACCACGCGCGACAGCCGCGCCGGATCGAGGATGCCTTCCTCGAGATCGAACTCCCAGGCGCGATTCTGCTGCGCCATCAGGCGGCGCTGCAGCCGGTTGGCCAGGCGCGCCACGATCCCCTGTAGGTGCGCAAGCTGTTTATCGAGGTAAGAGCGCAGCCGTTCCAGTTCGTCATGGTCGCAGAGATCTTCGGCGGCGATCACCTCGTCGAACTTCGGCGCGAAGGCGTGATATTCCGGCCCGCGCGGTTCGTTGGCGCCGCGCGTATTCGGCCGCGTCGCCTCGCCCGGCGTCTCGTCGTCGCCGAGTTCGCCGTCGTCGAAGGTGTCGCTGGTGGAGGCCTGCGCGCTCTCCATTGCGCTCTCCGACATTTCGTCGGTCGAGGCCTGGGCCTGGTCGGCGCTCATTTCCTGCGCGGCGTCAGAGTCGGGCGAACCTTCGGCGCCGGACTGATCGTTCTCGCCATCCTGATTCTCGTCCTGGTTCTCGTCGTCATCGGCGTCGGCATTGCGGTCGTCGCCGAGATCCAGCGCTGACAACAGATCGTGCACGAGATCGCCGAATTTGGCCTGGTCCTCGGTGACGCGGCTCAACCGGTCGAGCCGCGTGCCGATCTTGTCTTCCAGCGCCGGCCGCCAGAGATCGACCATCTTCTTGGCAGCCGCGGGCGGCGCCAGTCCGGTCAGACGCTCGCGCACCAGCATCGCCAGCGCATCCGACAGCGGCGCGTCGGCGCGGTCGGTGATCTCGTCATACTTGCCGCGATGGAAATGATCGTCGAGCATCGCGGTGAGATTCTTCGCAACCCCCGCCATCCGCCGCGAGCCGATGGCCTCGACACGGGCCTGTTCGACCGCCTCGAACACGCCGCGCGCCTGCGGGTTACCCGGCATCAGCTTGCGATGCACCTTGGGATCGTGACAGGCGAGTTTCAGCGCGATCGAATCGGCATGGCCGCGAACGATCGCCGCGTCCCGCCTGGTCATCTTGCGGGCCGGCTCCGGCAGCCGCGCCTTACCCGGCGCGAGGCCCGGGCGTTCGGCCGCGAATGTCACTTCCAGTTCCGGCGCTTTCGCAATCGCGCGCAGGCACGACGTCACCGCGCGCTTGAACGGCTCGGTCGGCGCTTCCTTCGGCCCAGTGCGGAATTTGGAATTCGACGTCGTCATCCTGGCCCTATTTCCGTCGTCCCCGCCTGATGCGCGATTGCGCATCTTGGGGCGGGGACCCATAACCACCGGCAGTCATCGTCTCCAGAACCCTCGCTCCGTCACCTAACTGAGGCGTCACGGAGTATGGGTCCCCGCGTTCGCGGGGACGACAATTACGAGAGTGCGACGTTGACGGAGGACTCCGCCAGTTCCTGGTTGAAGCAGCGCTGATAGAATTCAGCCACCAGCGGCCGTTCCAGTTCGTCGCATTTGTTGAGGAAGGTAACGCGGAACGCGAAGCCGATGTCGGAGAAGATGTCGGCGTTTTCCGCCCAGGTGATCACGGTACGCGGGCTCATCACCGTCGACAGGTCGCCATTGGCGAACGCGTTGCGGGTCAGATCGGCGAGCCGCACCATCTTGTTGACGATGTCACGGCCTTCCTGCGTGCGGTAGTGCTTTGCTTTCGCCAGCACGATCTCGACTTCCTCGTCATGCGCCAGGTAGTTCAGCGTGGTGACGATCGACCAGCGGTCCATCTGGCCCTGGTTGATCTGCTGGGTGCCGTGATAGAGGCCCGAGGTGTCGCCGAGGCCGACCGTGTTGGCGGTCGAGAACAGGCGGAACGCCGGGTGCGGCTTGATCACCTTGTTCTGATCGAGCAGCGTCAGGCGGCCGGAGACTTCCAGCACGCGCTGGATCACGAACATCACGTCGGGGCGGCCGGCATCATACTCGTCGAACACCAGCGCGATGTTGTGCTGCAGCGCCCAAGGCAGAATGCCGTCACGGAATTCCGTGACCTGCTTGCCGTCGCGCACCACGATCGAGTCCTTGCCGACCAGATCGATACGGCTGATGTGGCTGTCGAGATTGACGCGCACGCACGGCCAGTTCAGCCTCGCTGCGACCTGTTCGATATGGGTCGACTTGCCGGTGCCGTGATAGCCGGTCACCATGACGCGGCGGTTGTGGGCGAAGCCGGCGAGGACCGCGAGCGTGGTGGCACGGTCGAATCGGTAATCCGAATCGACTTCCGGCACGTGCGGGTCGACTTCGGCATAGGCCGGCACTTCGAGATCGCTATCGATTCCGAACACCTGCCGGACCGACACCTTCATATCGGGCAATCCGATGGGCTCCGTAACTTTGGTCATGGCGGCGGTCGTCATCAATCCTCCGAGGTCCCGGGTTTTTCCCGAAACCAGATTTGCTGAATGGCTGCGGATGGGGTCTGCCACAAACCTAGCAGAGAGCAAGGGCCGGCAGAAGCCCGCGGCGCAATCAAAGTTCCGTTGCTTTATCATTGAGATAGGTGATGTGTCAGGTTTTTGGAGGGCTGCCCTGCGAATCACGCCGCACTTTCGTCATCCGGACCGCCGGCCACCCCGATCTCGAGCGCCGCGGGCACTTTCAACCCCAGTCCGGAGTTGTTAGCTCTGGATTCCGGTTAGAGCGTTTTCCAGCGAAGTGGAAACCGGTTCGCGTCAAGAAAACGCGTCAAATCAAGAATCTAGAGCCCCGTTCCGATTTCATCGGAACGGAAACGGCTCTAGCCCCACCGAAACAGGAACTTTGTGACCTCATTCCTTGATCCCCTGATCGCGTTCGTTTCGGCGCATGCCTGGCTGGCCTATCTGACGCTATTTCTGGCTGCCCTGCTGGAAGCGGTGCCGGTGGTCGGCGCGCTGGTGCCGGGTTCGACCATCATTCTGGCCCTGAGCGCGCTGGTGCCGGGCGGGGAACTGAACCTTTGGGGCGTGCTGGCGTCGGCAATTGCCGGCGCCGTACTCGGCGACGGCACGGCCTACATGGCCGGCCATCGCTCGCAACGCGAAATCCTCAACGTCTGGCCGCTGACGAATTATCCGGGCGTGGTGGCGCAGAGCGAGGCCTTTTTCCATCGCTGGGGGCCGCTGGCGGTGTTCTTTGCCCGCTTCGTGCCGCCGATCCGCGCCTTCGTGCCGATCACCGCGGGCGCGCTCGGGATGCCGCCGATGAAATTCTATAGCGTTAACATTCCCGCGATCCTGGTCTGGTCACTGGTCCATGTCCTGCCAGGCGTGCTGGCGATCACCGCGCTGCACGAATACGCCGGCCTGCCGCACCATCAGGGCGTCGGCAAGCACCTGTGGATGCTGGCCGTCCTCGGCGGCGCGCTGGTCGTTGCCCTTGGCGTCTGGACCATCCGGCGCCGCCACGGCGGCGGCATCATCGAGCCGGCGAAAAAGTAATCAGAGAAAAAATAGTCAGGCCGCACCTCGTCCCGGCGCCGGACCGATATAGCGGGCGCGCGGCCGGATCAGCCTTCCGTGCTGCAATTGCTCGGAGGCATGCGCGATCCAGCCGACCGTGCGGGCCATCGAAAACAGCACCAGTTCATGGCCGGGCGGCAGGCCGAGCGTGTGGATCAGCACCGCGAGCGCATAGTCGATATTGACGAACTCGCCGGTGGCCTCCGCGATCCGTTCCGGAATTTCATGGGTGAATTTGCGATCCGCACCCGCGCGCGCCAACGCCTCCAGCAAGGCCTTCGCACGCGGATCGCCGTGCTTGTAGACGCCATGGCCGAAGCCCGCGAAACGCTCGCCGAGCGCGACGCGCTCGCGGATCACGGGCGCAACCTCGCCAGCCGCCAGCGTCTTCAGGAGCTGCGCCGCCAATACGCCGGCGCCGCCATGTTTCGGGCCCTTCAGCGCGACGAGGCCGGCAATGATCGCATCATAAAGGTTCAATCCGGTCGATGCCGCGCAGCGCACCGTGAAGGTCGAGGCATTGAGTTCGTGATCGGCCAGCAGCACCAAAGCGCGGCGGATCAGATCGGCGGCGTGCTTATGGTCCGGCGCCCAGACCTGCGCGATCTGCAGATGCAGCGGTTTCGGCGATGATTTCGCGTTCAGCATGGTGGCGACCACGAGCCGCATGATGCGGCCACCGACCATCGCGCGGCCCTCGGGCGCGCGGGTAAAGGCGCGCGGATCGGCAGCGGCCGCCAGCGCCAGTACCGCGATGGCCCGATCGATCGCATTGGCGCCGCGCGCGGCTTCAGCCACCGCGCGCATCGCGTCCGACACGACCGGGCAATTGTCCTGCTCGAACGGATCGGCGCCGGTGACATCCCACAACAGCGTCGCGGCATGCTCCAGCGTGTCGCGCTCGGCGAGATCGACGCAATTGACGCCGCGATAGATCGGGCCGTCCTCGGTGATGGTCGCCACCGCCGAATCCAGCACCGGCAGATCAGCGTCGAAACTTCTTAAACCGCGCGGCTCCGGCGACGGCGTGCGCCGCTCCTTCAAGCTGCGGACATCCTCGGCGCGGTAGCGGTGGCTGCGCGAGTCCTGCGACGGCTCCGAGCGGATCAGCCCGCGGCTGACATAGGCGTAGAGCGTCGCCTGCGAGATCGCGAGCTCGGCGGAGGCCTCACGGGCCGAAAGGTAGAGGCCGGCGGATTTTTTCATATTGATTTACATAATCAAGATTGATCAATCTGTCGAGCAGGTCGACCTTTGGAACAGCAAAAGGAGACCTGCGATGAACATCCAACTGTCCAAGACCCCGATCGGACTCGACGGCATCGCCGCCGCCGAAACCGTGCTCAGCCATGTCGATGGCGAACGCGGCGAACTGATCATTGCCGGCGAGCGCATCGGCGACCTCGCCCGCAAGACCGGTTTCGAGGGCGTCACCGCGCGGCTATGGAGCGGCGGAACCGGCCAGCCGATCGGCGAGGCCGCGGTGCGCGCGGCCTTGGGCGCGGGGCGGGAGCGCGCCTTCGCGCGGCTGCCGGATCTGCTCGGCATTGCCCGCGGGCTGTCGGTTGTCGACGGATTCCGGGCGGCGATCGCCGGCCTGCGCGCGGAGGCGGGGCTGGCGCATGAGGCCACCATCGTCGGCGCGTTTCCGGTGATCGCGGGCGCGCTGGTGCAGCGCTCAAAAGGCAACGATCCCGTTGCGCCCGATCCCAATGCCAGCCATGCCGCCGACACGCTGTCGATGATGCTGGGCCGCAAGCCCGACGCACGTGAGGTGGCGGCGCTCGACGCCTACCTCGTCACGGTGTGCGATCACGGCATGAACGCGTCGACGTTTACGACCCGCGTCGTGGCCTCGACGCAGGCCGACCTGTTCGCCGCCGTCACCGCCGGTTATTGCGCGCTGACCGGGCCGCTGCATGGCGGCGCGCCGGAACCGGTGCTGGAGATGCTGGATGCGATCGGATCGGCTGAGCGGATCCAGCCCTGGGTCGACAGTGCGCTCGCGCGCGGCGAACGGCTGATGGGATTTGGCCACCGCGTCTATCGCGTCCGCGATCCGCGCGCCGACGTGCTGAAAGGTGCGATCGAACGGCTCGCCGGCGGCGGCACCGATTTGCCGTTCGCGGGCGAGGTCGAGGCCTATATCCGCGGCGCGCTGCGGCGGAAAAATCCGGAACGTCCGCTCGACACCAATGTGGAGTTCTTCACCGCGATCCTGCTCGACGCGCTGAAAATCCCGCGGCAGGCGTTTACGCCGATCTTTGCGGTGGCGCGCGCCGCCGGCTGGACCGCGCATGCCCGCGAACAGCAGCGCGGCGGCCGGCTGATCCGGCCGAGCTCGGCCTATATCGGGCCGATGCCGGAGTGAGGCGAGGACGCAATGAGATTGGGGTCTTGCGGATTCGACCCTCATGGTGAGGAGCGCGTCTTCGCGCATCTCCGGACGATGCTTCGCTTCGCCGGGCGAACCATGAGGCCCCAATGCTCGGCCATCCTTCGAGACGCGGCCTAACGGCCGCTCCTCAGGATGAGGAGCGCTACGCGCCGCGTACCACGGTCTTCAGGTAATTATACGCCTTGATGATCTCGATCAGGCGATCCTCGGTGGAGCGGTCGCCGCCATTGGCGTCGGGATGGTGCTGCTTCACCAGCGCCTTGTACTTCGCCTTGACGTCTTCCAGCGTCGCTTCCGCTGACAGACCCATCACCTGCAGCGCCTTGCGCTCGGCGTTCATGATCTTGCGAGTCTCGGCCTTGGCCTCGCCGCCCGGACCCGGCCGCCAGCGGCCGCGACCGTTGAGCTCGGAGAACATGCTGAACGGATCGGACGCGCCGTCGATTTCCTCGGCGGCAAGCTTGCCCTTCTTGCCGGCGGTGTTGGCGCCCATTTTCCAGGTCGGGCGATGGCCGGTCAGCGCATCCTTCTGGTAGCGCGCGACGGCGTCGGCATTCATGCCCTGGAAGAAATTGTAGTTCTGATTGTATTCGCGGACGTGATTGAGACAGAAGTGGAAGTACTCGCGCGAGTTCTCGCGGCCCTTCGGCGCGCGGTGCGGGCCCTTGTTCGGGCAGCCCGCCCACTCGCACATGGCGGCTTCCTCGCGCGCCTGCGCCTGCTGCTTCGCACTTACCTTGTTGGGCTTGATGCGAATGGAATCGAAGAATTTGGATGAATCAATCGGCATGGCTGACTTTGACTACGCAATGCCCGTGGCTTCAAGTCTTGACATTGCGAATACCTCTCTCTCGATACGCCCATTGACGGAAGACGGCCGCAGACGTATCTGCCGCAATCATGAGCACCAGGGACACTATCATAAACAAGTTGCGTGAAGCTTTCGTGCCGGAAAGCCTCGACGTTGCGGATGAATCACATCTGCATGAGGGCCACGCCGGGCACAGGCCGGGCGGCGAGACGCATTTCAGGGTTTATATCGTGTCTCCGGCCTTCGAAGGGAAGAGCCGGGTCGAACGTCACCGCATGGTGAATACGACGCTGGAGACGGAACTCAAAGGCTCCGTCCACGCGCTGGCGATCAAAGCGCAGGCGCCAGGCGAAAAACAGGGCTAAAAGCCGCAGCACCGACGCGCCGGGCGCTGCGGCAGCACCACCCGCGGGCCGGCTAAAACGCCGTCCCCGCCCGTTTCGGCTTCTTCTCCTCGGGCCCGGCCTCGCGTGGCACCTGGACGATGCGCAGTGCGGTGATGCGGTTGCGCTCGCGGCGCAGCACGCGGAAGCGGAACCCGTGGAAGGTAAAACTCTGGCCGCGGTCGGGGATCGAACGCGCCTCGTGGATCACGAGGCCTGCGACCGTCGTCGCCTCTTCGTCGGGCAGATGCCAGTCCATCGCGCGGTTGAGATCGCGGATCGGCACCGAGCCGTCGACCACCACGGAACCGTCGGGCTGGGCGCGGACGCCGGCCACCACCACGTCGTGCTCGTCGGAGATGTCGCCGACGATCTCTTCCAGAATGTCTTCCAGCGTCACCATGCCTTCGACTTCGCCATACTCGTCGACGACGAGCGCGAAGTGGGTCTTGCGGCGGCGGAACGCCTTGAGCTGCTCCGAGAGCGGCCGCATCTCCGGCACGAACCACGGCGGCAGCGCGATCGACGCGACGTCGATGCGGGCGGTGTCGCCGTCGGAAGCGCGGATCGCGCGCAGCAGATCCTTGGCATGCAGCACGCCGACGATGTTCTCCGGCTTGTCACGCCACAGCGGAATGCGGGTGTATTCGGTCGCCAGCACCTCGCGCACCAGATCTTCCGGCGGCAGGTCGGCGTTGATCATCACCATTTCGGTGCGATGAACCATGACGTCGGAGACCTGCAGCTCGCGCAGATCCAGCAGGCCGCCGAACATGTCGCGGTCCTGCTTTTCGACCTTGCCCTCATGGTGCAGCAGGTCGACCGCGCCGCGCAGACGCTCGGTCGGTGACAGGATCGGCTGGTTGGCGCCGATCTTGATGCCCAGCATTTTCATCAGCACGACGACGATCGCCTCGATCACCGTGAGCAGCGGACCGAGCACATAGACCACCAGCTTCATCGGACGGGCAACCAGCAGCGACACCCGGTCCGGCGCGTTGATCGCAATGGTCTTCGGCAATACCTCCGCGAAAATCACGACCAACACCGTCATGACGCCGGTCGCATAGAGCACGCCGACCTCACCGAACCACGCGGTGAAGATACCGGTCGCCAGCGCGGAAGCGCCGATATTGGCGATGTTGTTGCCGAGCAGCAGCGCGCCGATCATGCGCTCGCGCATCGCAAACAGGCTGGACACCACGCCGGCTTCGCGGCTGCCCTGCTTGGAAAGCCGCAACATGCTGGCGCGCGAGGCGCCGGTCAGCGCGGTCTCGCTCGCCGAGAAAAAGGCGGAGACCAGAAGACAGCCAATGACGATCGAGAAGGTAAACCAGTCCAATTTATTTCATCCGGACGGAGTTAAGCGACAGCGCTCACGCTTTGGCCAGTTTGGCCTGCAAAAAATCACGCACCAGGGACGGCTCGACGTCGTTGGCGATCACGGCGCGGCCGACCGCCTCGAGCAGGATGAAGGTCAGCTTGCCGCGCTTGACCTTCTTGTCCTGCGCCATCAGCGCCATCAGCGCATCGGCATCGGCCAGCCCCTCCTGGGCGAAGCCTGCGATATCCTGCAGATGGGTCGGCAGACCGACCGAAGCAAGGTGGCGCTCGACGCGGGCCGCATCCTGTTCGGAGATCATGCCGAGCTTTGCGGAAAACTCCGCTGCCAGCACCATGCCGACGGAAACGCCTTCGCCGTGGAACAGGCGATCGGAGAAACCGGTCGCCGCTTCCAGCGCATGGCCGAAGGTGTGGCCGAGGTTGAGCAGCGCGCGCTCGCCGGTCTCACGCTCGTCGCGCGACACGATCGCCGCCTTGGCCCGGCACGACGTCGCGATCGCGTGTTCGCGCGCCGCGCCGCCGGAAAAGATATCGGCATGGTTGGCCTCGAGCCAGGCGAAGAACGCCTCGTCGCCGAGCGCGCCGTATTTGGCGACTTCGGCATAGCCGGCGCGGAACTGGCGCGGCGACAGCGTGTCGAGCACCGACGTGTCGGCGATGACCAGTACCGGCTGGTGAAACGCGCCGAGCAGGTTCTTGCCCTGCGGCGAATTGATGCCGGTCTTGCCGCCGACGGAGGAATCCACCTGCGCCAGCAGCGAGGTCGGTACCTGCACGAAATCGACGCCGCGGCGCAGGATCGCTGCCGCGAAGCCGGCGAGATCGCCGACGACGCCGCCGCCGAGCGCAATGACCAGATCGTTGCGCTCGATCTTGGCCGCGATCAGCGCCTCGCTGACCTTTTCCAGACCCGAATAGGTTTTCGACCCCTCACCTTCCGCGACGACGATGCGCGAGGTCGGGATGCCGGCAGCGGCGAGCGAACTTTCGGTTGGCTCCAGCCAGTGTTTGGCGACGGTACGATCGGTGACGATGGCGGTCCGCACGCCCGGCCGCAGCGCGGCGACGCGCGCGCCCAGCGACGGCAGCACGTCCCGGCCGATGACGATGTCATAGGCGCGGTCGCCGAGGGCGACGTCGACCGTGATATCGGCGGAATGTTTCAGTGGCGCGGTCATTTTGGTATCAGGGTCATGGCGTAACGTTCATCCCGTCGTTGCTTGCTGAACTGCCGCAGCGCCGCCACCCAGCCGGGCGCGCAAGGCATCGATACACTCGTCGACGATCCGGTCGTGCGGCACGTCGCGCGACCAGATCGTCAGATCCGCGGTCTGATAGACCGGCTCGCGCGCTTCAAGCAGACGGCTAACGGTCGCAGCCGGATCCTCGGTCTGCAGCAGCGGCCGGTCGGCGCGGCGCTTGACGCGCTTCATGATGACGTCGGCATCCGCCTTGAGCCAGATCGAGACCGCCTTGGCGCGAACGAGGTTGCGGGTTTCCTCCCGCATGAAGGCGCCGCCGCCGGTCGCAATCACCGCCGGTCCGTTGTCGAGCAACCGCGCGATCACCCGCGCCTCGCCGTCACGGAAATACGGCTCGCCATGGGCCGCGAAGATTTCCGGGATCGTCATGCTCGCCGCCGCCTCGATCTCGATATCGGCGTCGAGAAACGGCAACCGCAGCCGCGCCGCCAGCCGGCGGCCGATGGTGGATTTGCCGGCCCCCATCATGCCGACCAGCACGATCGAGCGCATTCCCAGCGCCGAAGTGATTTCGGCCTCCTGGGGGGTGCTCGCGGGTACCGGTACGGCCGTCTCGGACATCAAAAAACTCGGTTGTCGGCGGATTTTGTCCGCTCCGGGGCAACCTATACTACCCCCGCCGATCCCGTTGCCAGAGACTCTTGCAACCAAGCGGGGAACATGTAGGTACTCCGGTTCGGCCACCCCCGATGATTTCAATGGTTAATTCGCTGCCTGAGGCGCCCTGATGCCCAGTCTGTTCCGCTTTCTGATGGTCGTCGGCGTCATCGCCGGGGTGATCTATGGCGCTATTTTCGCGCTGGCGAATTTCGTCAACCCGAAGCCGCGGGAAATGACCGTGACCATCCAGGCAGACAAGTTCCTCAAGAAATAGGCGCTACGGTTTGAGGATGCGGAACCCGTCCAAGACCTCCGATGCCAAACTCATCAACCTGTTCCTCGACATGCTCGCGGCGGAACAGGGGGCGGGCGACAACACGCTCGATGCCTACCGCCGCGACCTCACCGATTTCTCCGAATTCCTCGGCCGCAGCAGCCAGAGCTTTGCCGGCGCGGAAACCGAGGCCTTGCGGAACTACCTCGCCGATCTTGATGTCAGAGGCTTCAAGTCATCCAGCGTGGCGCGGCGGCTGTCGGCGATGCGGCATCTGTTCCGGTTCCTGCTGAACGAGCGGATCCGAAGCGACGATCCCGCGGCGATCCTGTCGGGCCCGAAGCGCGGCCGCGGCCTGCCCAAGGTGCTGTCGATATCGGACGTCGACCGCATGTTGACGCGGGCCAAGGAACTGGCGGAGCAGGACGCCTCGCCGCAGCAGCGGCTGCGCGCGCTGCGGCTGCATTGCCTGCTGGAGGTGCTCTACGCCACCGGCCTGCGTGTCTCCGAACTGGTGGCGCTGCCGCTCTCGGCCTCGCGCCGCGATGCCCGCATGATCGTGGTGCGCGGCAAGGGCAACAAGGAACGGCTGGTGCCGCTGAACGACGCCTCGCGGCAGGCGATGGCCGATTATCTCGCCGCCATGGAGGTGCTGAAGGGCGAGAAGAAGAAAAACACCGCCGCCTCGAAATGGCTGTTTCCCTCCTTCGGCGAGAGCGGACATCTGACGCGGCAGCATTTCGCGCGCGACCTGAAAGAACTGGCGGCGGTCTCTGGCCTCGCGCCGCGGCTGGTGTCGCCGCACGTGCTGCGCCACGCCTTTGCCAGCCACCTGCTGCACAACGGCGCCGACCTGCGCATCGTGCAGACGCTGCTCGGCCACACCGATATCTCGACGACACAGATCTACACCCATGTGGTCGAGGAGCGGCTGAAAAGCCTGGTCCGCGACCTGCATCCGCTGGCGGAGAAGTAGACTTCGCCATGTTGTTTTTTGACGCGTTTTCTTCACGCGAACCGGGGCCACTTCGCTTGAAAACGCTACGGTACCTTGACTTCCGCGCCATCTCCCCCGAAAGAGCCGTCTCCCGCCCGCGGCCGTGCTCGGCGTGCGTTTCGCAATCAGGCTCCCCGCAATCGAAATTCACGCTAAATCATTGAAGACGCGTGATTTCTGGGGACTGTCCGAAACCGCTTCGCGTCCTGTCGCGTTGTTCCCTATATTGATTTGATGCCGGATCAGATGCGCAGCTACCTCGACTTCGAAAAACCCGTCGCCGAACTCGAGGCCAAGGTCGACGAGTTGCGCGCGCTCGCCGCAACCGGCAGCGACATCGGCGACGAGATTTCGCGGATCGAGGACAAGGCGTCGCAGGCGCTGACGGACCTCTACGGCAACCTGACGCCGTGGCAGAAGACGCTGGTGGCGCGGCATCCGCAGCGGCCGCACTTCACCGATTTCGTCAATGCGCTGATATCCGAATTCACGCCGATGGCGGGCGACCGCAAGTTCGGCGAGGACGAGGCGCTGATAGGCGGCTTCGGCCGCTTCCGCGGCGAAAGCATCTGCGTCATCGGCCAGGAAAAGGGCGCCACCACCGAGAGCCGTATCAAGCATAATTTCGGCATGGCGCGTCCCGAAGGCTACCGCAAGGCGGTCCGCCTGATGGAGATGGCCGACCGGTTCGGTATCCCGGTGCTGTCGATCGTCGATTCGGCCGGCGCCTATCCCGGCATCGGCGCCGAAGAACGCGGACAGGCGGAAGCGATCGCGCGCTCCACCGACGCCTGCCTGTCGCTCGGCGTACCCAATGTCGCGATCGTCACCGGCGAAGGCATGTCCGGCGGCGCCATCGCCATTACCACCGCCAACAAGGTGCTGATGTTCGAACACGCAATCTATAGCGTGATCTCGCCGGAGGCGGCATCCTCGATCCTGTGGCGCGACGGCACCAAGGCCCAGGAAGCCGCGACCAGCATGAAGATCACGGCGCAGGACATGCTGCGATTCGGCGTCATCGACCGGATCCTGAAGGAGCCCGCGGGCGGCGCCCACCGCGATTCGGCCGCCATGATCGCGGCCACCGGCGATGCCATCGCGCAGGCCTTGGACGACCTCCGCAACCTCGATCCGGACGGCGTCCGGCGGCAGCGGCGGCAGAAATTCCTCGATATCGGCCGGAAGCTTGGCTAGGGGCCACGGGTGCCGATCGAGCCATGAACATGGCCATAACACTTTGTTTTAACACCATTTTTTAAGCAAGCCGGGTTCCGATTCGCCCGGAAACGCTCTGGTGCCGCCCGCAAAACCGCCCATTTTTTGTCAAATCATTGATCTCGGCCGCAATTAGGCCCCGAGCCCGTTCTTTAACTCCTGTTGACCATGCCCACCGTGGAACCGGCCGGCATGGCGGGTACGGGTTGCGACCAAATGGGCCAAAGGGTAAGATTTTATACATTGGCTTCAGGGCATGACGCTGTGGTTGGGGTGCGAAAATTGCCCGATGGGTGTGGAGCTTAGCCTTTGAAATACCGCTCGCTGGTTCGCGCGCTCGTCACGTCGGTTGCCCTTGCGGGTGCCGGTGTGCTGATGGCCGGCTGCAACAGCGACGAAATCTCCCTCGCCACCAACGCCAAGGCCAACCAGCCGGTGCCGCCGAAGCTGATCCAGGCGATGGTCGAAAAGGACATGGACCTGAATTCGCCGGTGCTGGTCCGGCTGTTCAAGCAGGAAGCCGAGCTTGAGGTCTGGAAGCAGGATCGCTCTGGACGCTTTGCGCTGTTGAAGACCTATCCGATCTGCCGCTGGTCGGGCGACCTCGGACCCAAGGTCCGCGAAGGCGACCGTCAGGCGCCGGAAGGCTTCTACAATATTTCGCCGGCGCAGATGAATCCGCAGTCGGCCTACTACCTCTCCTTCAACACCGGCTATCCCAACGCGTTCGACCGCGCGCTCGGCCGCACCGGTTCGCAGTTGATGGTGCACGGCGATTGCTCCTCGCGCGGTTGCTACGCGATGACCGACGAGCAGATCGCGGAAATCTATTCGCTCGGCCGCGAATCGTTTTTTGGCGGCCAGAAATCGTTCCAGCTGCAGGCCTATCCGTTCCGGATGACGCCGATCAACATGGCGAAGCATCGCAACAACCCGAACATGCCGTTCTGGAAAATGATCAAGGAAGGCTACGATCATTTCGAGGTGACAAAGCAGGAGCCGAAGGTCGATTTCTGCGAAAAGAAATACGTGTTCGATGCCACCCGGGCGCCGAATGCCACGCGTGACCCGGTATTCGACGCCGCCGCCAAATGCCCGGCCTACGCCATCCCGGAAGAAGTCGCCAACGCCGTGCGCGAGAAGCAGACCACCGATCTCGCCGAGACCACCAAGCTGATTGCCAAGGGAACGCCGGTTGCGCGGATCAATACCGGCATCGACGGCGGCATGAACAAGATATTCGCCGCCCGCGTGCCTGACGGCAACACCGGCCTGTCCGAAGGCGGCGACAGCCAGGGCCTGTCGGTGCTGGCGATGTCGCGCGCACCAGGCACCATTCCTTCGACGGTCAATCCGCCCCGCGCACCGGCTTCGCCGTCCGACAACCTGCTGCAGGGCGCGCCCGAAGAGCCGAAATTGGCGGCAGCACCGGCGCCGACGGCCGGCCCGACGCGGGTCGCGAACGCCGCTCCGTCTGGGCAATCCGACGGCTTCTTCTCCAGCCTCGCCCGCAAGGTCGGCATCGGCGGCAGCGCGGATGCGACCGCCACCACCGCAAGCGCACCGCCGCCCGCGAAGCCGAAGGTGATCGAGGCCAAGCGGACTGAACCGTCGCCGCGCCCGGAAGCGTCAGTACCGAAGACCGCAGCGCCGAAGGTTGCCGCCGTCAAGCCGGCGTTGAAGCCGTCCGTCTCCGATGCGCCGGCGCAAGCCGCCGCACCTGCACCCTCAGCACCCAGTCAGGTTGCGGGATCAGCGCCGATCATGTCGTCGAACTCGTTCGACAGCCGCTTCGGGGCGATGAAGTAAGCGCGAAGCGCTTCCGACAACTGCCACACAAAACTCTCCCGTCATGCCCCGCGAAAGCGGGGCATCCAGTAGTCCGTGAATTTGTGGTTATCGCGCCAACGCGGCGTACTGGATCATCCGCTTTCGCGGATGATGACATCGGTGCGAGATCAAGTCCCGCTCAGGCGTAGCGTTATCAGCAACTTTGCAGCCGTGGATTGCCCCTGTCAACTTCTTGTCTAGCTGACTTTGAATTGTACTTCCGAATTTCGACCAAGGTAGAGCTGCAAATTCCGCCCCGTGCCTGATCCTAAGAAGTATTTACCAAGGTTCTGAACGGACAAAAAACCACCCTTACTAAGCCGAGCGAAAGAAATCCCTGCCAATCTGCCTCCAATACAACAAGAGGCAGACAATGTCCCTGATCATTCGACTCTTCTTCGTCGTGCTGTGTGCTTGTGCTGGCTCCGCTGTCGGCGGCGCACAATTTGTAGACCCGGCGGACTCTTACCAATCAGCGTCTGAGTAGGGGCGATACGATATGCCCTTGTTGCGCTTCCTTGGCGTTGTCGGCCCAGCACTTCTGATGTTGCTGTTGGCAGTGAATTGGCTCATGCCCGAGGCCATTGCCGAACGAACTCACAAAGAAATCCAGAGGCCCGCTATCAGGATTAGTTCAATCGAAAAACTGCCCGAACGGGTAGTTTTCGATACCAGCCTTCCGCAAAGTGCAATTCCGCCTACGGCAATCCCAACTGCGATAGAGCTTCCTCAATCGGCATTTGCATTCGTGCAGATAACACCAGGCCCATTGCCAGCGTTCTCAACCTTGGCTGAGACGGTTCCGAAGAAGCCCATTCCTGTAAAACGTGACCCGGCAAGAAAGGTGGCCATCCATCGTGCGCCGCTTCAGGCGCTTACTGCGGCTATGAAGAATTACAACGCACGTGAAGCGCAACCTAATACGAGACCACCCATCAGGACGACGCTTCTGGACGATATTGCTGGGCGCTTTGGGCAAATGTTCAAGGTGAATTGAGGTCAGCCGCCATCCGAAAGAGCGGCCTCGTGTTTCCTGACGATCTCTGTCAGCAGATAAAATCGATAGATCAGGTGAAATCCAACAAAAAGCCAAAAGACCCCGCCGAGCATTGCCCAGATTGAGAATACTCCGACGACGCCCTCGTAGATCATGTACAGGCCGAGAATTCCCATGATGTATAGCCCATAAAAGTATGGGAGGAGCCCGAGCAAAGCTAAGAGGAATTTCCGGCTCCGTCGACGCTCAACGGATACAAGAAAATAATAAGTGAAAAGACCTACTGAGGCAGCGACGCCACCCAGAACCGGTGCGTATGTGTACAAGTAGTGATCTTGGGGTCTCCCCAATCGGATGAATTCAACGATTCCATAAATCATTGCGAAAAGAATTGGCACTTCAATTCTGGCTGCGACGACATCTCCCTTCGCACCTTTCAACTCTGGAGCTACCGTGATTTTGTTCATTCGATAAATTCCCGCATCACCTTGTCGTCGATTGTCTCAGCAGCCAGATGACAGCGGACTCTCGCCAGAATTTCGAAACACGGATTATCTGCCGCAGCATGCCCGCTGAAGTCTTGCCGTGGCAATGATCCCGCTCACGGTAAGCGATGTAATCATCGATAACGGCTGCGAATAGTTTGGATTCTAGCGGAAGGCCCTGCTCGGCCCTCAGATGTACCTGGCCGAAGCCAAAAGCCGAATGCGGGCATCGAAAATGCCCTCTCGCTTGAAAAGCGTGAGCCTGCCATCTTCAAGATAGCGAGCGCCTTCTATCCGTGATGCCCCTGAAGAACAGCAAGCACCACCAGGATCGAAAGCATTCCAATTATTGTGGGGCGTTAGTCGCCCCACTAAGTTATTGAAATGGCTAGCTAAGCGTACCGGCCGTGGCAGTGCTTATACTTCTTGCCGGAGTTGCACGGACAATCCTCGTTGCGGCCGACCTTGCCCCAGCTTGCGGGGTTGTTCGGATCACGGTCGGCGGCAGCCGCCTGAGGCACCAGCGAGGCGCTGGCGAACGCCATCTCGTCTTCGCCGGTATTGGGATCGAGCTTGTGCGCTTCCATCAGCGGCAAGGGCGGCTGCTGCTCTTCCGGCGGCACGATTTCGACCCGCATCAACTGCGCCGTCACTGCCTCGCGCAAATGCGCGATCATCGCCTCGAACAGGCTGAACGCCTCCGACTTGTATTCCTGCAACGGATCGCGCTGGCCGTAGCCGCGCAGGCCGATCACCTGGCGCAGGTGGTCGAGCATGATCAGATGCTCGCGCCAGAGGTGATCGAGCGTCTGCAGCAAAATGGTCTTCTCGACGTAGCGCATCACGTCGGGGCCCCATTGCGCGACCTTCGCCGCCATGTGCTCGTCGACGTGCTTCTCGATACGCGACAGCAATTCCTCGTCGGCGATGCCTTCTTCCTTGGCCCAGGCGTCGACCGGCAGGTCGATGTCGAGCACGCGCTTCAATTCGTCCTTCAGTCCGGCGACGTCCCACTGCTCGGCATAGGCATGCTCGGGCACGTGCTTGGCGACGACGTCCTCGACGAAAGCGTGGCGCATGTCGGCGACGGTCTCGGCGACGCTGTCGTCCTTCATCAGGTCGATGCGCTGGTCGAAGATCACCTTGCGCTGGTCGTTCTGGACGTTGTCGAACTTGAGCAGGTTCTTGCGGATGTCGAAGTTGCGGGCCTCGACCTTCTGCTGCGCCTTCTCCAGCGCCTTGTTGATCCAGGGATGGATGATCGCCTCACCCTCTTTCAGGCCGAGCCGCGTCAGCATGGAGTCGAGCCGGTCGGATCCGAAGATCCGCATCAGGTCGTCTTCCAGCGACAGGAAGAACTTGGAGCGGCCGGGATCGCCCTGGCGGCCGGAGCGGCCGCGGAGCTGGTTGTCGATGCGGCGGGATTCATGCCGTTCCGAGCCGATGATATAGAGGCCGCCCGGCTTCCTGATGGTCTTCGCGGGCTTGCCGCCCTTGGCGGGTTCGATCTCGACCTGGTCCTCGGCCTTCAGCACGATCTCGCGGAAACGCTCGACGTCGGCCTTGATGAGCTCGATCTTGGCGGCCTTCTCGACCTCGTCGGTAATCCCGGCGGTCTCGTGCAGGATCCGCATATCGAGCGAACCGCCGAGCTTGATGTCGGTACCGCGGCCGGCCATGTTGGTCGCGATCGTGATCGCGCCGGGGACGCCGGCTTCGGCGACGATATAGGCTTCCTGTTCGTGGAAGCGCGCGTTCAGCACCGCAAACAGCTTGGCCGGCTTGCCGGCCCGGGCCGCGGCATAGAGCTTGTCCATGCCGGATTCCGCGCCGAAATCGATCTGCTTGTAGCCGTGCTTCTTGAGGTATTCGGCGATCACTTCCGACTTCTCGATCGAAGCGGTGCCGACCAGCACCGGCTGCAGCCGCGCATTGGCGCGTTCGATCTCCGCCAGAATCGCGGCGTATTTCTCGTTCTGGGTCCGGTAGACCTCGTCGTCCTCATCCAGACGCGCGATGTTCACATTGGTCGGGATCTCCACGACCTCGAGCTTGTAGATGTCGAACAATTCGTCGGCTTCGGTCAGCGCCGTACCGGTCATGCCGGCGAGCTTTTCGTACATCCGGAAATAATTCTGGAAGGTGATCGAGGCCAGCGTCTGGTTTTCCGGCTGGACCTGGACGTGCTCCTTGGCTTCCAGCGCCTGGTGCAGGCCCTCGGAATAACGGCGGCCCTGCATCATGCGGCCGGTGAACTCGTCGATGATGACAACTTCGCCGTCGCGGACGATGTAGTCCTTGTCGCGATTGAACAGCGAGTGGGCGCGCAGCGCCTGGTTGATGTGATGCACGACGGAGACGTTCTCGACGTCGTAGAGCGTTTCACCCTTGAGCTGGCCGGCGTCGCGCAGCAGCGTCTCGATCTTCTCCATGCCGGCTTCGGTCAGCGTCACAGTGCGCTGCTTCTCGTCGACGTCGTAATCGGTCTTGTCGAGCTTGGGCAGGAAGGTGTCGATGGTGTTGTAGAATTCCGAGCGGTCGTCGAGCGGGCCGGAAATGATCAGCGGCGTGCGCGCCTCGTCGATCAGGATCGAGTCGACTTCGTCGACGATGGCGTAGAAGTGGCTGCGCTGGACCATGTCCTCGAGCCGGTACTTCATGTTGTCGCGCAGATAGTCGAAACCGTATTCGTTGTTGGTGCCGTAGGTGATGTCGCAGGCGTAGGAGTTCTTGCGCTCGGCATCGTCGAGGCCGTGGACGATCACGCCGGTGGTCATGCCGAGGAAGCTGTAGATCTGGCCCATCCATTCGGAGTCGCGCTTGGCGAGGTAGTCGTTGACGGTGACGACGTGGACGCCCTTGCCGGCGAGCGCGTTGAGGTACACCGCGAGCGTCGCGACCAGCGTCTTGCCTTCACCGGTCTTCATCTCGGCGATGTCGCCCTCGTGCAGCACCATGCCGCCGATCAGCTGGACGTCGAAATGGCGCTGGCCGAGGGTGCGCTTGGCGGCCTCGCGCACGGTGGCGAAGGCCGGGACCAGGATGTCGTCGAGCGTCTTGCCGTCGGCGAGTTGCTGGCGGAATTCGGCGGTTCGGGCCTTCAGCGCCTCGTCCGACAACGCGGCGAGCTCGGGCTCAAGCGCGTTGATGGCGTTGACGCGGGACTGATATCCCTTCACCCGCCGGTCGTTGGCGGAGCCGAAAAACTTGCGGGCGAGCGCGCCGATCATGCCAATTCCTGCCTTTGCCGTGCTTGCGTTTGAGCCGTGACGTGGTCCACCAGGTTGCCTATCAACTCACCGTGACGCGCCGCGGCTAACTCCCCTGTCGAGGGGGTCATCCGCCTAGTGAGTGGGAATTAAGCAATCCAAGGTTCAACGGCAAAAACCGCAGCAAAATAAGCTTAATACCGTTGATAGGTTCCGGCAGAGATATGGCTGGGCCGGAGGGTTGTCAACGCTAGCCGTATGTCAAGGAATTCATCATTTTGACAGACTTTTCGCGTTGCCAAGCCCTCACGATTGGGCGAGTGTCCCGGCGCCTTTGGCGTTCCCCTTCTTCAAGACAAGGATTTTGCATGACCTCCTCGTTCCCGGAAACGAAAACCGGCCTGCGCTTCGGCTTGGCCGCCCTGGCCGTGACCGGCTGCCTGGCCGCGCTTTTGGCCGCCGGCCCGGTCCGCGCCGAGGACAATCCCGTTCTCGCCAAGGTCAACGGCGTGGAGATCCGCCAGAGCGACGTCGCGCTTGCCGAAGAGGAACTCGGCCCCAGCCTCGCGCAGATGGACCCGGCCACCAAGAAGGACAACGTGCTGTCCTTCTTGATCGACCTGAGGATCGTCGCCAAGGCCGCCGAGGACAAGAAGGTCGAGAATTCCGAGGACTTCAAGCGGCGGATGTCGTTCACGCGCAGCCGTCTCCTGATGGACAGCCTGCTGGCCACCGAAGGCAAGGCCGCGACCACCGATGAGGCCATGAAGAAGGTCTATGAGGAGGCCTCCAAGCAGATCACCGGCGAACTGGAAGTTCATGCCCGCCACATCCTGGTCGAGACCGAGGACGAGGCCAAGGCGATCAAGGCCGAGCTGGACAAGGGCGCGGATTTCGCCGAGCTGGCCAAGAAGAAGTCCAAGGATCCCGGCGCGTCCGACGGCGGCGACCTCGGCTTCTTCACCAAGGAGCAGATGGTGCCGGAATTCTCCGCCGTCGCCTTCACGCTCGATCCCGGCAAGATCTCCGATCCCGTCAAGTCCCAGTTCGGCTGGCATATCATCAAGGTCGAGGAAAAGCGCAGCCGCAAGGCGCCCGATTTCGAGCAGGTCAAGGCGCAGATCGAGACCTATGTGACGCGCAAGGCGCAGGCCGAATACGTCGGAAAGCTGCGGGAAGCGGCCAAGATCGAGCGCATGGACAAGCCGGCCGAGACCGCCGCGAAGCCGGATGCGCCCAAGCCTGAAACCGTCAAGCCTGAAACGGCCCCGGCGAAGCCCGACGCGGCGAAGGATTCCAAGATGGCGCCGGCGAAGAAGTAAATCGACTTCGCGATCGGTTTTCAGTATTGAGACGTCATGCCCGGCCTTGTGCCGGGCATCCACGTCTTAAGACCTTCACTGATGGGTGCTGAAGACGTGGATGGCCGGGTCAAGCCCGGCCATGACGATCCCCACGTTTTTGGATTTTGCCCATGTCCACAGCTGTTTCTCCTCTCGCCCCGACCGATGTCCCCGCAATGCCCGCGATTGCGGGCGTGAAGCTTGCCACCGCGGCGGCCGGCATCCGCTACAAGGGGCGCACCGACGTGCTGCTGGCCGTCATGGACAAGGGCACGGCCGTCGCCGGTGTCTTCACCAAGTCGAAATGCCCGTCCGCGCCGGTCGAATGGTGCCGCGCCAAGCTCGGTCCCGGCAAAGCGCGTGCGCTGGTGGTGAATTCCGGCAATGCCAACGCCTTCACCGGCAAGAGCGGCCGGCAATCGACGGCGCTGACGGCCTCGATCGCCTCGAAAGCGGTCGGCTGCAGCGCCAATGAGGTGTTCCTCGCTTCCACCGGCGTGATCGGCGAACCGCTCGACGCCACCAAGTTCGACGGCGTGCTGGCGACTTTGGCGACAAACGCCGCGCCTGACGACTGGATGGGTGCCGCGAAGGCGATCATGACCACCGACACCTTCCCGAAGGTCGCAACCGCGACGGTGAAGCTCGGCAAGGCCAAGGTCACCATCAACGGCATGGCCAAGGGCGCCGGCATGATCGCGCCGGATATGGCGACGATGCTTTCATTCGTGTTCACCGATGCACCGCTGTCATCCGCCGTGCTGCAGGCGCTGCTCAAGAGCGGCGTCGAGGACACCTTCAATGCCCTCACCATCGACAGCGACACTTCGACCTCGGACACCCTGCTCGCCTTCGCCACCGGTGCTGCCGCCGCAAATGGCGCACCAAAGATTACCCGCGCCAGCGACCCCCGGCTGAAGGCATTTGCAAAAGCGTTCCGCGAAGTGCTGGCCGATCTCGCCGAGCAGGTGGCGCGCGACGGCGAAGGCGCCCGCAAGCTGGTCGAAATCATCGTCGACGGCGCCACCACCAAGACGTCCGCGCGCAAGATCGCGATGTCGATCGCGAACTCGCCGCTGGTGAAGACCGCGATCGCCGGCGAGGACGCCAATTGGGGCCGCGTGGTGATGGCCGTCGGCAAGGCCGGCGAGCCCGCCAATCGCGACAAGCTGTCGATCTCGTTCAACGGCATCCGCGTCGCCAAGAGCGGCGCGCGCGATCCGTCCTACAACGAGGCTGAGGTCTCCGAGGTGATGAAGAACCCGAAGATCCAGATCAAGGTTTCGCTTGGGCTCGGCAAGGCCCGCGACCGCGTGCTGACCTGCGACCTCACCAAGGAATACGTCGCGATCAACGGCGATTACCGGTCGTGAATTTCACACCGTCCAGAGCGACCGCGCATGGCTGAGATCAAACTTGCCCTCGTGGTCGCCTGTGCCCTGGTCGACGCCGACAAGCGCGTGCTGATCGCGCAACGCCCGCAAGGCAAGGCGCTGGCCGGCCTGTGGGAATTCCCCGGCGGCAAGCTCGATCCCGGCGAGCGGCCGGAGCAGGCCCTGATCCGCGAATTGCGCGAAGAGATTGGCATCGACGTCGCCGAGCCCTGTCTGGCGCCGCTGACCTTCGCCAGCCACGCCTATGAGAGCTTCCATTTGTTGATGCCGCTCTACATCTGCCGGCGCTGGGAAGGCATGGTGACGGCGCGCGAAGGCCAGCAACTGGCGTGGGTCCGCGCCAACAAACTGCGCGATTACCCGATGCCGCCGGCGGACATTCCGCTAATCCCGCATCTGATCGATTTGTTGATGTAGGTGTTTCCGGCCTCATCCTGAAGAGCGGCGTCTTCGCCGCGTCTCGAAGGATGGCCGCAGACGGGCTGTTCATGGTTCGAGACGCGCGCAAGGGCGCGCTCCTCACCATGAGGACGAATACTAGGGCTTCACCCGCTTCACCGCCGCTTCCAGACTCGCTTTCGCCGATCCAGGCCGCAGCGGTTTAGGCTGGCTGTCATGCGGCGCCCAGCCGGATACCCAGATGATGTCGAAGGTGGCGCGGATGCGCCCGTCGGGATCGGCGAAGCGCTCGGCGTAAATCTGCGCCATCCGCAGCATCGTGGCGCGGCGGGTCGGTGTCCGCCGCCGCTCGATCAGAATGTTGGTCGCGCCCATTCGCCTGAGATCGGCCATCAATGCGAACGCGCTGTCGTAGCGCACCACGACGCGGTCGACGTCAGTGACCGGCAGCGCCAGCCCCGCGCGCTGCAGCAGCGCACCGATGTCGCGCAGATCGGCAAAGGGTGCGACGCGCGGCGACACGCCGCCTTCGCACTCGGCTTCCGCCGCGGCAAAGGATTGTCGCAACTCCGTCAGCGTGTCGCCGCCAATCATCGCCGCCAGCAATAGCCCGTCCGGCTTCAGCGCGCGGCGGATCTGCGCCAGCACGCCGGGCAGATCGTTGACGAACTGAAGCGCGAGCGCGGAGAGTGCGAGATCGAGCGATTCCGGCTCGAGCGGCAGGGTTTCCGATTCGTCGGGCGCGATGCGGACGATCGATTGGAATCGATCGGCGAGCGGCTTTCGCAGCAACTCACCGGGCGACCAGATTTCCGCGGCGTCGGTAAACCCGCGCGTCACCGCCTGCAGCCGGTCCGCCATATCCTCCGCGACACGATCGAGCAGGAATGTTACCGGCCCAGCCCGCCGTGCGCGATCCATCCGCGCCCGTAGCAAGGCGCGGTCGAACAAATGAGGCGCGACGTTCGGATTCGAAGCCATCCCGGTTGGTACGACGGTCGGCGGTCCATCTCAATCCCTCAAGATGGTGAGCGCGGCTTCGGCGGACCCGGACCGCAAAGAGGATATATTCCGCGAAATTCGACATGACCGCCCCTCCCGGCCAAGCTATCAATGCGCGCGCAGTTCGCGACCCAAGGGAGCACTGGACGATGATCACTTGCTACCTGCGATACGAAGTCCCTCTGGGTAAACTCGCCGAATTCGAGGCCTATGGCAGGATGTGGATTGAACTGGTGCCGAGATTCGGCGGCATCCATCACGGCTACTTCCTGCCTTCCGAAGGGGCGAGCGACATTGCCCTCGCGATGTTCAGCTTCCCGAGCCTTGCAGCCTACGAACAATACCGGAAAGACAGCGCCGGAGATCCGGACGTTCAGAAAGCGATCGACTTTGCGAAGCAAACCCGCTGCTTCATCCGGTATGAACGATCATTCTTCCGGCCAGTGTTTCCCGGAGAGGCGGCCGTGGGATCGGCTTGAGCCTGACGCCGGACGGCGCTAGCCTCTCCTGATGGACGCCGAGGCATCACCACCACGCTCCATCGCCAGTCATCTGCGCGGCGCGCTGCGAGCGTGCCGCGGCGCGTTCGCGCATATCCCACGCCTCGCACTCGACATTGCGCTGCCGACCCTGTGCGTCTCCTGCCGCGAGCCGGTCGATGGCGAGGGCGTCTGTGCGGACTGCTGGGCCAAACTGTCGTTCATCGCGCCGCCCTTCTGCCCGCGGCTCGGCATTCCCTTTATCTACGATCCCGGGCCGGAATTGCTGTCGATGGAGGCGATCGCCAATCCGCCGGCCTATCAACGCGCCCGCGCCGCGGTGCGCTATGACGATGTCGCGCGCACGCTGGTCCATGCCCTGAAATACCAGGACCGCACCGATCTCGCGCCGGCCATGGGCCGCTGGATGGCCCGCGCCGGCCAGGAACTGCTCGACGCGGCCGACGTGCTGGTGCCGGTTCCGCTGCATTGGCGGCGCGGCTGGAGCCGGCGTTACAACCAGTCCGGTGCGCTGGCACGGGTGATTTCGCGCCAAAGCGGCGTGAAACTGGCCACCGAGGCGCTGCGGCGGGTGCGCGCGACCGAGCAGCAGATCGGCCTGTCGCGGCCGCAGCGCGCCAGCAACGTGCAGGGCGCCTTCAAGGTCGCCACCGAGCGTAGCGCCGATATTGCCGGACGCCGCGTCATCCTGGTCGACGACGTCCTGACCTCGGGCGCCACGGCGGATGCCTGCGCCCGTGCCCTGCTGCGCGCCAAGGCTGCGCAGGTCGACGTGCTGGTATTCGCGCGGGTTGTGGACACTCACCGGGCTCCCATATAATTCAAAGCCTTATAGTTCAGAATCTTGCGAGCCAGAGCGCCCCATGACCGCTGCCGTTGAAATCTACACCCGTCCGGGCTGCGGCTATTGCACCGCCGCCAAATCGCTGCTGACGCGCAAGAATGCCGCGTTCACCGAATTGAGCGTCGCCAGCGACCCCGCTTTTCGCGATCAGATGTATAATCGTGCCGGCGACGGCACGACCTTTCCGCAGATCTTCATCGGTGCAACCCATGTCGGCGGTTGCGACGAGCTTTACGCGCTGGACCGCGCGGGCAGGCTCGACGCCATGCTGGCGGGAGAAAAGGCCTCATCATGAGCGCTGACCAGAGCTTTACCGCCGCCATGGTGCAGATGCGCACGGGGCTGTTGCCCGAGCCGAGCCTCGAGCAAGGCACCCGACTGATCCGCGAGGCGGCCGCGCAGGGCGCCGATTATGTGCTCACCCCCGAGGTGAGCAACATGATGCAATTGAACCGCAAGGCGCTGTTCGAGCATCTCGCGTCAGAGGAAGACGACCTGTCGCTGAAGGCCTATCGCGAACTGGCGAAGGAATTGAATATCCATCTCCATATCGGCTCGCTGGCGCTGCGCTTTTCGCCCGAGAAGGCGGTCAACCGCTCGTTCCTGATCGGGCCCGACGGCAACGTGCTCGCCTGCTACGACAAGATCCACATGTTCGACATCGATCTGCCCAGCGGCGAGAGCTATCGCGAATCCGCCAACTACCAGCCGGGCGAGACCGCCGTAATCTCGGACCTGCCATGGGGCCGCATCGGTCTGACGATCTGCTACGACGTCCGCTTTCCGGCGCTGTATCGCGCGCTGGCCGAATCCGGCGCCTCGTTCCTCACCGTGCCCTCGGCCTTCACCAAAAAGACCGGCGAAGCGCATTGGCACACGCTGCTGCGCGCCCGCGCCATCGAGAACGGCTGCTTCGTGTTCGCTGCGGCGCAGGCCGGCATGCACGAGAACAAGCGCGAGACATTCGGACATTCGCTGATCATCGCCCCCTGGGGCGAGATTTTGGCCGAAGGCGGCGTCGAGCCCGGCGTATTCCTCGCCAAGATCGATCCCTCTAAAGTTGAGACCGCGCGGAAAACCGTGCCGTCGCTGCAACATGGAAGGCGCTTCGGCATTGCCGACCCCAAGGCCGGCCCGGAGCACCTGCACCTGGTCCGGGGCTCGGCATGATCAGGTACAACTTACGCTGCGCGAAGGGCCACAGCTTCGAAAGCTGGTTCCAGAGCTCGGCGGCGTATGAAAGCCAGGAGAAGCGCAGACTGGTGAGCTGCCCCGCCTGCGGCTCGGTCAAGGTCGAACGCGCCATCATGGCCCCGCAGATCATCAGCAAGAAGGGCCGCGAGGCCGCCGTACCCACGCCGGCCGACGCGCCGACGACAGACGCAACGGCACAGGGATCGACACCGTTGCTGATGGCGCAGGAGCTCGAGCTGCGCGCCAAGATCAAGGAATTGCGCGACCATATCGTCAAGAACGCCGACAATGTCGGCGAGCGTTTCCCCAACGAAGCGCGCAAGATGCATTACGGCGATATCGAACATCGCCCGATCTATGGCGAGGCCTCGCCCGAGGAAGCGCGTTCCCTGATCGACGAAGGCGTCGAAGTCTCGCCGCTGCCGGTGCTGCCGGACGACCGGAATTGACGCGTGGCGTCATCCGGGATGCGCGCAGCGCAGCCCCGGAATCTCGAGATTCCGGGTTCGATGCTTCGCATCGCCCCGGAATGACTCCCTTACTCCGAGGACCCCAACATGAGCCCGGACACCTTTCCTTCCTGGCTGCCCTGGGCGGTGCTCTCGGCCGTCTTCGCGGCCCTCACCGCGATCTTCGCCAAGGTCGGCATCGAGGACATCAATTCCGATCTGGCGACCCTGATCCGCACGGTCGTCGTGCTGATCAGCCTGGCTTTGATCCTGTTTGCCACAGGCAAGCTCGGCCAGACCGGTTCGATCTCGACCAAGACCTGGATTTTCCTGGTGCTGTCCGGTCTCGGCACCGGCGCGTCGTGGCTCTGCTATTTTCGCGCGCTGAAACTCGGTCCGGCGACGCTGGTGGCGCCGATCGACAAACTCAGCGTCGTGCTGGTGGCGCTATTCGGCGTGGTGTTTCTCGGCGAGCGGCCGTCGATGAACGGCTGGCTCGGGATCGCGCTGATAGCCGCCGGCGCGGTGATCATTGTCATTAAACGCTAACCAGCAGCGCCACCCCGACCACGATCAGCACGATGCCGGACAATTCACGCGCGGACAGCGGCTGCTTGAACGAATAATACGCCACCGCCTGCGCGAACAACACCTCGACCAGCGCCAGCGTGCGCACATTGGCCGCCGCCGTCAGCGCAAACGCAAGGAACCAGAATTGCGAGGCGAACGCGCCCATGAAGCCCGCGAACATCGAGGGCCGCCACAGCCCGAAAATCTTCCTCAGCACGTCGGGCGCGCGCGCCAGCAGATAGATCGTCAGCACCAGCGTCTGCACGAACAGGCCGAACACCAGCGTGTAGGAGGCCGCCGTCACGAAGGAGACGCCGGGTACGACGATCACGGCGCCGCGAAAGCCGACCGCCGACAGCGCGAACGCCGCAGCGGCCGCAAGACCCAGCAGCGTCGGCTTGAGATCCGCAAAACCCTTTTCGGCGCCCGGGCGCAGTGCTGCAATGACCACGCCCGCCGTCGCGATCAGGATCGCGATCACCTTCAGCACGGTCAAATGATCGCCGAGAAACACGAATCCGAAGATCGCGGTCTGGATCGCCTCGGTCTTGAGGTAGGCCGTCGTCACCACGAAGGAGCGGTCGTTCATCGCCAGCAGCATCATGCCGGTGCCGACGATCTGGCAGAGCGCGCCGAGCAGCAGCCACGGCCAGAACACCGCGGTCGGCCACGGAATCGGGTCGCCGGTCACGGCTACCACGACCGCGAAGAACACAATCGAGAACGGAAAGCCGAACAGGAAGCGGATATTGGTCGCGCCCCAGGTCCCGAGCGGCACCGTCAGCGATCGCTGCATCGCATTGCGGGCGACCTGCCCGAGTGCGGCGATGAAGGTGAAGGGAATCCAGAGCGTGGCGATGGAGAACATGGGATTTCCGGCCGGAAGGGGCCGCACCGTGCCGGGCACGGCGGGTCCGGTCAACCGTCAGAATTGCATGCGGCACCAACCACAACGTCGTCCCTGCGAGTGCAGGGGGGGGCGACGTTAATTCTGAGCCGGACTAAATCCCCTCGGCCACCACCATGTAGTTCACGTCCATGTCGGACGAGACGCTCCATTTGTCGGCGAGCGGGTTGTAGACCACGCCGGCCTGATCGGTGATGGTGAGCTTGTTGTTGGCGAGGTGCTGCGCCAGTTCGTCGGGGGTGACGAACTTGTCCCATTGATGGGTGCCGCGCGGCAGCCAGCGCAGCACATATTCCGCGCCGACGATCGCCAGCGCAAAGCTCTTCCAGTTGCGGTTCAGGGTCGAGACCACCATCAACCCGCCCGGCTTGAGCATCGCCGTGCAGCGGGCGAGGAACGCGCCGACATCGATGACATGCTCGATCACTTCCATCGCCAGCACGATGTCGAAGCGTTCGCGCACGTCCATCTCCTCGGCCGTGGTGCAGCGGTAATCGATCGACAGATGCCCCTTGTCGGCATGCAGCTTGGCGGCGGCGATATTGGTCGCCGACGGATCGATGCCGATCACCTGCGCGCCAAGCCGCGTGAACGGCTCGCACAACAGGCCGGCGCCGCAGCCGATATCGAGGATGCGCAGGCCAGCCAGGCAATTCAGGCTTTTGACGTTGCGCTCGAACTTGCGGCAGGCGGCGTCGCGGATATAGGTCAGCCGCAGCGGGTTGATCTTGTGCAGCGGGGCCATCTTGCCCTTGGGGTCCCACCACTCGTCCGACAGTTTTGAGAATTTCGCGACTTCGGCCGGATCAACCGTGCTGCCCGATACGCCCGAGAGATTTGCAGAAGAATTATGCTGGATGGCCATGTTTATGCGCCGACCGGTCGTGCGGTGATGGCATTGCGGAACGCCAGCGGCGACGCAATGGTGGAAATGGTTTCCTTGCCCTCGCCGACGCCGAGGATGGTCACGTCGCCGTAGTTCATGATGCGGCCGAGGATGCTCTGGTTGACGTCGACGCTCTCGACCTTGTCGAGGCTCATCTCGAAGGTGCGGCGCTTGATGAAGCCGGTCTTGTGGACGATCCGGAAATTTGTGACGTCGGTCTCGGTGGTCCAGCGATGGAACCAGGCGGTTGCCGTCCAGTACAACGCCGCAAGCCCGGCGATCGCCGCCAGCGAGAGGCAAACCAGCGTCAGCATGTCGGCGGTTACCATTCGGGAGAGAATCAGCAGGACCAGGGCCACGGCCCACGCCGCGAGCGCCGGCAGGTAAAACATCCAGTGAGCATTGGTGGAATACAGCACCTTCTCGCCGGGTTGCAGGATTTCGTCGATATAACGCCCCATACGCCCGTCCTGAATTAACCCGCCACTACAGTAATTTACGCCAAATCCGGGGTGAAAACCTGCCCCGGTTGCTTGCCCCGGGCCGCGCCGCTATGTATACGCCGCTTTCGGCCCGGGCGCTCCAATTTCCGTGCGGGTCACCTTACTTATCCTCACAGGGAATGCACGCGTCGTCATGGGCCGCCTCGTGATGAAATTCGGCGGTACGTCCGTCGCCAATATCGACCGAATCCGCAACGTCGCGCGGCATGTCAAACGCGAAGTCGACGCGGGGCATGACGTCGCCGTGGTGGTGTCGGCCATGTCCGGCAAGACCAACGAACTGGTGGAATGGTGCCGCGACGCCTCGCCGATGCATGATGCACGCGAATATGACGCCGTGGTCGCGTCCGGCGAGCAGGTCACCTCCGGACTGCTGGCCATCGCGCTGCAGGCGATCGGCATTCAGGCCCGTTCCTGGCAAGGCTGGCAGATCCCGATCCGGACCTCGGACGCCCACGCGTCGGCGCGGATCCTCGAGATCGACGGCGCCGAGATCGTCCACCGCTTCAAGGATCGCAGGGAAGTCGCCGTCATCGCCGGCTTCCAGGGCATCAATCCGCAGTCCAACCGAATCACCACGCTCGGGCGCGGCGGTTCGGACACGTCGGCGGTAGCGATCGCAGCCGCGCTCCACGCTGACCGCTGCGATATCTACACCGACGTCGATGGCGTCTATACGACAGACCCGCGCGTGGTTCCCAAGGCGCGGCGACTCGACAAGATCGCGTTCGAGGACATGCTGGAACTGGCCTCGCAGGGCGCCAAGGTGCTGCAGGTTCGTTCGGTGGAACTCGGCATGGTGCACAACATGCCGATATTCGTCCGTTCCAGCTTCGACAAGCCCGAAGACATCGACCCGCACGGCACGCCGCCGGGCACGCTGATCTGCAGCGAGGAGGAAATCATGGAAAGCCACGTCGTCACCGGCATCGCCTTCTCCAAGGACGAAGCCCAGATTTCCGTGCGCCAGATCGAGGACAAGCCGGGGGTGGCCGCCTCGATCTTCGGGCCGCTCGCGGATGCCAACATCAACGTCGACATGATCGTCCAGAACGTCTCCGAGGACGGCAAGACCACCGATCTCACCTTCACCGTTCCGGCCTCCGACTATAACCGTGCCCGCGACACCATTACCTCGTCGAAAGCCAAGATCGGCTATGCGCGGCTCGACAGCGCCACCGACGTCGCCAAGGTTTCCGTGATCGGCAGCGGGATGCGCAGCCATGCCGGCGTCGCAGCCCAGGCCTTCAAGGCGTTGTCCGAGCGCAATATCAACATCCGCGCCATCACCACCTCCGAGATCAAGTTCTCGGTACTGATCGACGCCGCCTATACCGAGCTCGCGGTGCGCACGCTGCATACGCTCTACGGGCTCGACAAAACCTAGAACGATTTTCTCTGCCTTTTCGCGCATCGGTTGATCGCCAAACCGCCCGTATTTTGACGGGTTATGCACTTCGCTACCGCAGCATGGTGCTGACACAGACGTTATTGGTTCTGGCAGGCGTTTTGCTTGGCAAAGCGAGCCTTGATTGGCTATACGGCCTGATAGGTGGGCTGCCGCAAACTGTGCCACAGTTTTGGCGATCCCGATTCGGCCGGGATCAGGGGCCTGCGGCGGCGCCGAATGACTAAAATTGTTGTTTTTTGTGCGTTTCACGCCAGCGGCCGGCGACCCGGCGGGCTGGCTCTGCGGGGGAGGATATCGGCACATGCGGAGCGCGTCGGGAGGCCCCCGCGTCTTGTTGAGACGGCTCCGCGAAACCATGGCGGAGCAGGTCTCCGCACAGGAGCGCCTGGACAAGATCGTGGTGCTGATCGCGGCCAACATGGTGGCCGAGGTCTGCTCGACCTATGTGCTGCGCGTCGATAACACGCTCGAACTCTACGCCACCGAAGGTCTGAACCGCGACGCCGTGCACAGAACGGTCATGAGTGCGCATGAAGGCCTCGTCGGCCTCGTCGCCAGCGAAGCGACGCCGCTCAATCTCTCCGACGCGCAAAGCCATCCGGCGTTCTCGTTCCGCCCGGAAACCGGCGAAGAAATCTATCACTCGTTCCTCGGCGTGCCGATCCTGCGCGCCGGCAACACGCTCGGCGTGCTGGTGGTGCAGAACCGCGCCAAGCGCACCTATGTCGAGGAAGAGGTCGAGGCGCTGCAGACCACCGCCATGGTGCTGGCGGAAATGATCGCCTCCGGCGAACTGGCGGCGCTGGCGCAACCAGGTGCCGAGCCGGCGGCGCGGCACTCCCTGCACAAGACCGGCGCGATCCTCTCGGACGGCATCGCGCTCGGCCATGTCGTGCTGCACGAGCCGCGCGTCGTTATCACCAATTACATCGCCGAAGACCTGCCGAAGGAAATCAAGCGGCTCGACGCGGCGCTGGCCAAGCTGCGCGCCGACCTCGACCGCATGCTGGAGCGCGGCGACGTCGCCGAGGGCGGCGAGCACCGCGACGTGCTGGAAGCCTACCGCATGTTCGCCAACGACCACGGCTGGTCGCACAAGCTGCATGAAGCGGTTGCCACCGGCCTCACCGCCGAAGCCGCCGTCGAACGCGTGCAATCCGACACCCGCGCCCGCATGCTGCGCTCGACCGATCCTTATTTGCGCGACCGCCTGCACGACCTCGAGGATCTCGGCCACCGCCTGATGCGGCAACTGGTCGGCCAGGACCATGCGCCGTCGCGCGAGCAACTGCCCGAAAACGCCATCCTGATCGCGCGCGCGATGGGCCCGGCGGCGCTGCTCGACTATGACCGCAAGCGGCTGCGCGGCCTGGTGCTGGAGGAAGGCACCGCCAACTCCCACGTCTCGATCGTGGCGCGCGCGCTCGGCATTCCCGCCGTCGGCGAGATCGCCAATGCGCCTGGAATCGCCGATCCCGGCGACGCCATCATCGTCGACGGCACCTCGGGATCGATCTACGTGCGCCCCTCGGCCGAAATCGAATCGGCCTATGCCGAACGGGTACGGTTCAGGGCGCGGCGTCAGGCGCAATATGCGGCGCTGCGCGACAAGCCCTGCATCACCAAGGACGGCCAGCCGGTCGAACTGATGATCAACGCCGGCCTCGTGATCGACCTGCCGCATATCGACGACACCGGCAGCGCCGGCATCGGGCTGTTCCGCACCGAACTGCAGTTCATGGTCGGCCAGAGCCTGCCGCGCACCTCGGACCAGCTCGCGCTGTACCGCACCGTGCTCGATGCCGCCGGCACCAAGCCCGTCACCTTCCGCACGCTCGACATCGGCGGCGACAAGGCGCTGCCCTATATGGAAACCGTGATCGAGGAAAATCCCGCGCTCGGCTGGCGCGCGATCCGGCTCGGACTGGACCGGCCGGGCCTGTTGCGCGGCCAAATTCGCGCGCTGCTGCGGGCCGGCGGCGGTCGTGCGCTGAAGATCATGTTTCCGATGATTTCCGAAGTCGCCGAGTTCGACCAGGCCAAAGCCATCGTCGAGCGCGAGCTGACATATCTGCGCCAGCACGGCCATGCCCTGCCGGAGCGCATCGACGTCGGCACCATGATCGAAGTCCCGGCGCTGCTCTATCAGCTCGACGAAATCTTGAAGAAGGTCGATTTCGTCTCGGTCGGCTCCAACGATCTGTTCCAGTTCATGTTCGCGGTCGACCGCGGCAACGCCAAGGTTTCCGAGCGGTTCGACACCATGTCGGCGCCGATCCTGCGGGCGCTGCGCGATATTGTGCGCAAGGCCAATGCCGCCAAGAAGTCCGCCTCGCTGTGCGGCGAGATGGCCTCCAAGCCGCTTGGCGCGCTGGCGCTGATCGCGCTCGGCTACCGCTCGCTGTCGCTGTCCGCGACCGGCCACGGGCCGGTCAAGGCGCTGATCCTCGACCTCGATGCCAAGAAGGCCGAGGCGATGATCATGCCTCTGCTCGATGCGCCGTCGGGCAGCGTCTCGATCCGCGAGAGGCTGACTGCATTCGCGGAAGCCGAGGGGCTGTCGTTGTAGCGAGGCTCTCGCCCGATGACGCCACCCTCCTTATCCGCCGCTTGAGACCACCGCCATGTTACCCGAAGCCAAACTCGATATCCTGCTCGCCCACCACGCCTCGCTCGAGGCCGAGCTGCTGGGCCAATTGAGTTCCGAAAAGTACGTCCAGATCACGCGCGAGCTCGCCGAGCTCAATCCGCTGATCGAGGCGGTGAAAGCCTATCGCGCCGCTTTGGCCGAGATCGCGGACACCAAAACCCTGCTGGCGGATTCCGCCACCGATCCCGATATGCGCGGCATGGCGGAGGCCGAGCTCGAAACCTTGCAGGCGCAAGTCGACGACCTCGCGCAGAAGATCCGGGTGGCGCTGTTGCCCAAGGACGCCATGGACGACCGCAACGTGGTGCTGGAAATCCGCGCCGGCACCGGCGGCGACGAGGCCTCGCTGTTCGCCGGTGACCTGTTCCGGATGTACGAGCGGTTCGCGGCCTTGCAGGGCTGGAAGGTCGAGGTGATCTCGGCGTCGGAAGGCACCATGGGCGGCTACAAGGAAATCGTCGCCGAAGTGCAGGGCCGCGGCGCATTTGCAAAACTGAAATTCGAATCCGGCGTGCACCGAGTGCAGCGCGTGCCCGACACCGAAACCCAGGGACGCATTCACACCTCGGCGGCGACGGTCGCGGTATTGCCCGAGGTCGAGGACGTCGACGTCGACATCAAGAGCGATGATTTACGGATCGAGACCATGCGCGCGCAAGGCGCCGGCGGTCAGCACGTCAACAAGACGGAATCGGCGATCCGCATTACGCACATCCCGACCGGCATCGTCGTCATGATGCAGGACAGCCGCTCGCAGCACAAAAACCGCGCCTCCGCGATGAACATCCTGCGTTCGCGGATCTACGACGCCGAACAACAGCGAATCAACGCGGCGCGCTCCGCCGAACGCAAGGAGAAGGTCGGCTCCGGCGACCGCTCCGAGCGCATCCGCACCTACAATTTCCCGCAAGGCCGCGTCACCGACCACCGCATCAATCTGACGCTCTACAAACTGCCGCAGGTGATCGCGGGCGAAGCCCTGGGCGAATTGACCGACGCGCTGACGACCGAGCATCAGGCGGCCCAGCTCGCCGCCCAGGGCGCGGCGGCGTGAGCGCCAGCAAATCCTTCGCCGGTCAAACCATCGAGGCCGCGCGGCGCGCGCTCACGGCGCGATTCAAATCAGCCGCGCTCGACTCTGCCGGGCTCGATGCGCGGACGCTGGCCGGTCATGCGCTCGGCCTCGACCTCACCGGCCTGATCACATCGGCGCCGCGGCAACTCACGGACGATGAATCGGCGCGGCTCGAGGACTTCGCGCGCCGTCGTCTTGCGGGCGAGCCGGTCGCGCGCATTGTCGGCGAGAAGGAATTCTGGGGACTGCCGCTCAAGCTTTCGGCGGCAACGCTGGTGCCGCGGCCGGATACCGAGACCGTGGTCGAACTGGCGCTGGAATTGCTGCGTGCCGACGGCGCCACTGGTCATCCGCTGCGCATCGCCGATCTCGGCACCGGCTCGGGCGCGATCCTGCTGGCGTTGTTGTCGGAACTGCCAACGGCACAAGGATTCGGCACCGATATCTCGGAGCAGGCGCTGCAAACCGCCGCCGCCAATGCTGTCAGCGCCGGGCTCGCATCGCGCGCGACGTTCATCGCCTGCGATTACGCGACCGGACTGTCCGGCCCATTCGACCTGATCGTGTCGAACCCACCCTATATTCGCGCGACCGACATCGCCGGTCTGGCGGTGGAAGTCAGGAAATATGACCCGCGCACCGCCCTCGATGGCGGCGCCGACGGGCTGGATGCCTATCGTGCGCTGATTCCCCAAGCCGCCGGTCTTCTGGCACCGGGCGCAGCCCTGGTTGTGGAGGCCGGTGAGGGCCAAAGCGGCCCCATTAACGGTTTGATGACGCTGGCCGGACTGGCGCCCACAGGCGCCCCAAAAGCCGATCTGGCGGGCATTCCGAGGGCGGTCGCGGGCCGCAAAATGCCTCGATAAAGTCCCAAAAAACCACTTGGAATATTGCCCGGGAGCGACTACGTTCCGGCTACAACATCGGTCCAGGGTTGCTGGCCCCGTAGGATGTTACGGGTGGAGGCAGAGTTCTCGAAACGAGAGCCCACCGAGTGAAAGGTTCCAAAACGCAGGTCCAATTGAGCGCAATGGCTGAAGCTGTGCTGCTCTCGACCGCAAAGCGAACGAAAGCCTGATATTGCGCTTTAAGACTTACGCAACAACCCGTCACGCGAAGCGGTCATGCTCAATGATCCGGCTGGTTTTGGCAGGCTGAATGATTTGGTCCGGCTGGCTGACGATGCCGGCGGTTGGGGAACGCGTCTTTGTTGAACGCGATGGTTGGCGAAACCGACGACATGAAATTGAACGGCATCGCGATTCGGTGCGCCTCGGCGCGCGCGACATCGGATGAGGCTACGATGGCAACTGCATAACCTTCAGGGCTGGAATAAAGGCGAGACATGAGAAACGGTCAAAATAACAAGCGGATGCGTAACCGGAATAACAACAACAATAATAACAACAATAATAACCGGCGCGGACAAAACCCGATGACCCGGGTGTTCGAATCGAACGGGCCCGACATCAAGATCCGTGGTACCGCCTCCCACGTTGCGGAAAAATACGTCCAGCTCGCGCGCGATGCGCGCTCCTCTGGCGACCCGGTCGCAGCAGAGAACTACTACCAGCATGCCGAGCATTATTTCCGGCTGATCGCAGCCGCCCAGGAGCAGTTCCGGCAGAACCAGCCGCAGCCGCGCACCGAGAACGAAATGCCTTCGACGGACGAAGGCGAGGATGAGGGCGAGAGCTTCTCCAATTTCGGCCAGGAACCCGGCTTCGTTCCCCAGCAACCGCAGCCGTTCGTGCCGCGCGAAAACACTCAGCGCGATCACACTCAACGCGACTTTCAGCCGCGCGAGGGCCAGCCCTATCGCGACCAGCAGCCGCGCGAGCATCAGCCCCGCGAACATCGCGAGCGCGAACATCGTCCGCAGCCGCAATATCAGCCGCAACCCCAGCCGCAGCCCGTCATCGCCGACACCGGCGGCGTCGATCGCCTGCCGTCCTTCATCACCGGCCCGCAGCCGCAGGTGAACGGCACTCCCGGCGGTTTTGAAGGCAGTGGCGGCGGCGAACGTTTCCCGCGCCGTCGTCGCCGGCCGCACGGCCCGCGTCCCGAAGGCGCGGCCGCGCCTGCCGCTCCCAGCGAAGATTTCAATTCGGGAAATGAGTAAATAGCGCGATCGCCGACAGGCGTTCAGCAATCCAAGGGCGGGCACAGCGTGCCTGCCCTTTTTCTTATCCTGTTGCTTATCCCCTGGCCGTCGTCGACGACGATGGCACCAGCACCGGCGGCAGCGATGGGATCAGCCGCGTGCGTTCGCGGTGCGCGGGGATCGCGCGATAGACCTGCTTGGTCGCTTCCACGATATGCACGCCGGCGAACGGCAGCGACAGCGCGGCGCCGACGCGCTCCCACGCCATCGCCGAGCGCAGGAACCAGCCTTTTCCGACCGGCGGCAAAAACAGCGCCTCGCCCCACGCCGTCGGCGTAAACCAGGTCTGCCGCAGCAATTGCGTGATCTGCGCGCGCGAATAGGGCCGGCCGTGACCGAACGGCGTATTGTCGGTGCGCGTCCACACGCCGCGGCGATTAGGGATCACCGCGATCAGGCGGCCGGACGGCGCCAGCACGCGCCACACCTCGCGCAGCAATCGCTCCGGATCGTCGGACATTTCCAGCGAGTGGACCAGCAGGATGCGGTCTACCGCGGCATCCGGCAGCGGCATCGAAAATTCGTCGATCAGGGTCGCGAGCGCCGGCCGCGCGGTCGGCCATTTCAGCACGCCCTGCGCCGCCGGCATGAAGGCGATGCAACGCTCGGAGTCCTCGCGAAACAGCCCGAGATAGGGCGTCGGATAACCGAGCCCGAGCACGCGCAGGCCCTCCGCATCGGGCCAGCGCGCCCGGATGCCGCGGTTGATCAACTGCCGCGCCACAATGCCGAGGCGTCGCGAGTAGAAGTCCCGGAGATCGATGACGTCGATGGTCATGGGCGCAATCTAACACGACCGGTTTCGTTACGGCGCGCCGAAATTGGCATTGCCGTATGAGCGTTAACGCCATATTTCTGAAGAATAAAGCGGGCTGACCGCCTTACTTATGGAGTGATCATGGCCGCGGAAATTCGTACCTTTACCTGCCTCAACGACAATTTCGGCTATCTGATCCACGACCCCGCGACCAAGGCCACCGCGTCGATCGACGCGCCGGAAGCCGCCCCCATCATCCAGGCGCTGGAGCGCGAAGGCTGGACGCTGACGGACATCCTCATCACCCATCACCATCATGACCATGTCGGCGGCGTCGCCGAACTGAAGAAGAAGTACAATTGCCGCGTCGTGGCGCCGCACGACAAGGCGGCCTCGATCGCCGATGTCGATCTGCGCGTCGCCCACGGCGACGTCGTCAAGGTCGGCGGCCTGCTGGCGCGGGTGCTGGAGACGCCGGGCCATACGCTCGACCACATCTCCTATGTGTTCGACAGCGAGAAGGCGCTGTTTGCCGCCGACACGCTGTTCTCGATCGGTTGCGGCCGGGTGTTCGAGGGAACCTATCCGATGATGTGGGATTCGCTGCTGAAGCTGCGCGCGCTGCCGGACGATTTCAAACTCTATTGCGGCCACGAATATACCGCCTCCAACGTCAAGTTCGCGCTAACGGTCGAGTCCGACAATCCGGCGCTGCAGGCCCGCGCCGCGGAGGTGACGCGGCTGCGGGCGGACAACAAGCCGACGATCCCGGTGCTGCTCGGCGAGGAGAAGAAAGCCAACGTGTTCCTGCGCGCCGACGACCCTGCCGTGGCCGTGAAACTGCACATGAAGGGCGCTGCTGCGGCCGATGTGTTCGGCGAACTCCGCGAACGCAAGAACAAGTCCTGATGGCGCTTGCGATAACGGCCGCCGCGATTATCGCGCGGCTCGAACTGAAGCCGCATCCGGAAGGCGGGCACTATCGCGAGACGTTTCGCGACGCCAGCGTCGACACCAGCGGGCGTTCGCGCTCCACCGCGATCTATTTCCTGCTGGCCCGCGGCGAACGCTCGCACTGGCATCGCGTCGATGCGGTGGAAGTCTGGCACTATTACGCCGGCGACGCGCTGACCCTGCAGATCGCAGACGATCATGGACAACGCAGCGTGAAGCTCGGCGCCGATCTCGCGGCCGGCGAAGTGCCGCAGGCGATCGTGCCCGCGCACGCCTGGCAGGCCGCGGAGACCACCGGCGACTGGACCCTGGTCGGCTGCACCGTGGCACCGGGATTCGAATTTGCAAGATTCGAACTCGCCAAACCTGACTGGTTCCCGCCTCGCTAAAAATTGCGGTCGGGAATCGGGTGGGTTTCTCGCTCTCGCGTGTGCAATTTCCGTCCTCACAGGATGAGGAGCGGACGATGCACGGGACATTCAGCGTTTCACACCAGATCGAGCCGGCGATTCTCTATTTCGGCACGCCTGTCGTTCTGATCGGCTCGAGCAATGAGGACGGCTCGTTCAACCTCGCGCCGATGTCGTCGGCATGGTGGGTCGGCTGGCGCTGCATGCTGGGGCTCGCGCGCAATTCCAAGACCACCGAGAACATGATTCGCACAGGCGAATGCGTCCTCAATTTGCCATCGGCCGCCCTGGTCGGCGCGGTTAATCGGCTGGCGCGCACCACCGGTTCGGATCCGGTGCCGCCAGGCAAGACGATGCGCGGTTATCGGTATGAACGCCACAAGTTCGGCCTTTGCGGCCTGACGCCGGTGCCTGGCGACACGGTTGCCGCGCCGCGCGCGCTGGAATGCCCGGTGCAGATCGAGGCCAGGATCGCCCAGGTCCACGAGATGGCGCAGGAGGATGCCGTCTGGCGTGGAAATCTCACCGCGATCGAGGTGCGCGTGACCCGCGTGCATGCGCATGCGGGCCTGATGATGGCGGGCGAGCCCAACCGGATCGACCCCGACAAATGGCGCCCGCTGATCATGAGCTTTCAGCAATTCTACGGGCTGACGCCGGACAAACTGCAACGTTCCGAACTCGGACAGATTCCGGAAGCGATGTACAAGCCGCCGGGCTGGAAGCCGGCCGCCTAAGGCATCCTCCAGACCATATCCCTGGCTGCGATCAGGCCGCCGCCGGCAATCAGCACCGCGGCGATGGCGAGTGTGGCGCTCGGCTTGGCATAGCCCGCCAGAATCAGGAACGTCGTCGAGAGCAGCGGTGTTGCGTAGGAGGCGGCGCCCAGCACACGGATATCGCCGCGTTTCATGCCGATATCCCAGACAAAGAAGGCGGCGCCCACCGGGCCGACGCCGAGTGCGATAATCGCCAGCCACTGCCCGACCGTATCCGGCCAGACGGTGGTCTCGACCGCGCCATGGACGAGGGCCGCGAGCAGCGCGGTCACCAGACAGAAGCCGGCAACCGCATCGGTCGGCACGGCCTTGAGTTTGCGCGACATCACCGAATAGGCCGCCCACACGAAGGCGGCGACGAAGGCCGCGGCAAGGCCCGGGATCTGGCCCGGCGCGAAGCCGCGGCCGCCGTTACCCGCGAACAGCAAAACCGTGCCGGCCAACCCGAGCAACGCGCCGATGACGTGATGCGGCGCCAGTCGCTCGCCCGGCAACAGTGCCGAGAACAGCACGATCAATAGCGGCCACAGGTAATTCAAAAGACCGGCCTCGGCCGGCGGCGCGAAGCGCAGCGCGAGAAAATACAGCGCGTGATAGCCGAACAGTCCGCCGACGCCGACAACCCAGGCCGTCAACGGCTGTCGCAAACTTGCCAAGGCCGATGGCCGCCAGATCCAGCTTGAGAAAGCGACCGCGGCGCCGATCGCAAACGTCATGGCGGCCAACTGGAACGCTGGAATCTTCCCGGTCGCAACCGTCAGAACCGACAGCAGCGACCACATCAGGATCGCGGTCAGTCCGATCAGCGTGGCGGTGCGGGAGGTCATGGCTTCAGGCAATGGTCGAGTTTCTCTTGCGTCATGGCCGGGCATAACCATCTGCTTTGCGCAGATGCGTACACTTGTCTGCAGTCGCGGCCATCCACGGATTTCCTGCCGATGGTTCTAAAGACGTGGATGCCCGGCACAAGGCCGGGCATGACGACTTTCTAACATCGCTCGCGAGCCTGATCGGCGACTAACGCCGATCACACCATGTACTGGCCGCCATTGATCGTCATGGTCGAGCCGGTAATGCCGCCGGCTTCGTCGGCGGCGAGGAACACCACCGCGCGGGCGATTTCCTCGGGCTCGCCGAGGCGATTGACCGGGATCAGCGGCAGGATGCTCTTTTCCAGCACTTCCTTCGGCACCGCCTGCACCATTTCGGTGTTGATGTAGCCGGGGCAGATCGCATTCACCGTGATGCCGCCCTTGGCATTCTCCAGCGCCAACGCCTTGGTGAAGCCGATATCGCCGGCCTTGGCGGCCGAATAATTCACCTGACCGAACTGGCCCTTCTGGCCGTTGATCGAGGAGATGTTGATGACACGGCCGAATTTGCGGGCCCGCATGCCTTCGATCACCTGACGCGTCATATTGAACAGCGAGCCGAGATTGGTGTTGATGACCGCGTTCCACTGATCGAGCGTCATCTTGTGGAAAGCGCCGTCCTTGGTGATGCCGGCATTGTTGATAAGCACATCGACCGGACCGATGTCCGCCTCGACCTTCTTGACGCCCGCGGCACAGGCGTCGAACGAGCTGACGTCCCATTTGTAGACGGGGATGCCGGTATCGGCCTTGAACTTCTCGGCCGCAGCGTCGTTGCCGGCGTAACTTGCCGCAACCTTGTAGCCCGACACCTTCAGCGCCTTGCTGATCGCCGCACCGATGCCTCGCGTACCCCCCGTAACCAATGCAACACGTGCCATGTCGTAATCCTCCTTGGTGGCCTCTTCTTAAACGCCGGAATTATCCCGGTCTTCTCACGAAGTTCAATTCTGGGATTTGAAGCGTTCTCGCGAACACTCCAGAGATGAAAATGCCCGGCGCGAGACCGGGCATTTCAACGTTATCGATTCGAGCCGAAGTTGACAGATGATCTTTTCATCATTCAACCAGTCAACCTGCCTTCAGTTCAGTCGCGTGCGATGCACATCGCGATGCCCATGCCGCCGCCAATGCACAGCGTGGCGAGGCCCTTCTTGGCGTCGCGCTTCTGCATCTCGTGCAGCAGCGTCACCAGCACGCGCGCGCCGGAAGCGCCGACCGGATGACCGATCGCGATCGCGCCGCCGTTGACGTTGACCTTGGACGTATCCCAGCCGAGGTCCTTGTTGACCGCGCAGGCCTGCGCGGCGAAGGCCTCGTTGGCCTCGATCAGATCGAGGTCGCCGATGTTCCAGCCGGCCTTCTTCAGCGCGGCGCGCGAAGCCGGGATCGGGCCGGTGCCCATGATCTTGGGATCGACGCCGGCTTGGCCCCACGAGACGATGCGGCCGAGCACCTTCTTGCCTTCCTTGGCGGCCTGCTTGGCGGTCATCAGCACCACGGCGGCGGCGCCGTCATTGATGCCCGACGCGCTGCCGGCGGTGACGGTACCGTCCTTCTCGAAGGCCGGCTTCAGCTTGGCCATCGCGTCGACGGTCGCACCATGGCGCGGATATTCGTCGTCGCTGACGATGATGTCGCCCTTGCGGCTCTTGATGGTGACGGGGACGATCTCGTCCTTGAACTTGCCGGCCTTCTGCGCCGCCTCGGCCTTGTTCTGCGAGTGGACCGCGAATTCGTCCTGCTGCGCCCGGGTGATCTGGTACTGGCGGGCGACGTTCTCGGCGGTGTTGCCCATGTGGTAGCCGTTGAAGGCATCCCAGAGGCCGTCCTTGATCATGGTGTCGACCATTTCGAAGGCGCCCATCTTGACGCCGCCGCGCAGATACTGGGCGTGCGGGGCCATGCTCATGGATTCCTGGCCGCCGGCCACGACGATTTCGGAATCGCCGTTGAGCAGCGCCTGATAGCCCAGCGCGACGGTGCGCAGGCCGCTTCCGCAGAGCTGGTTGACGCCCCAGGCCGGGCTCTCGACCGGGATGCCGGCCGCGATCGAGGCCTGGCGGGCCGGGTTCTGGCCCTGCGCCGCGGTCAGGATCTGGCCCATGATGACTTCGGAGACCCGACCCGGCTCGATGCCGGCCCGCTCCAGCGCCGCCTTGATGGCGATCGCGCCGAGGTCGTGCGCCGGGGTGGTGGCGAACGCGCCGTTGAAACTGCCGACCGGGGTGCGGGCGGCGCTGACGATGACGACATCGTCTGACATGGACATCTCCTTTGACGTTTTGGGGCTTGAGGTTTCTCGACGGCGGGCGGCCGGATGGCGGGCCTGTCTCTTGGGCCCATCCTGTTAACCTCGGCATGATGTGTCAATCGGCCTGAGAGCAAAATCCCGCCGCGGCGCATTCAAAATAGCGCGCTTGGCGGTTTCCCGAGCAGCCTCCATGCCTTGGAATTAACCGTGCCGCACAAAACGGTAGCCGAACCCCGTTGAAAATGCTTACTTTGCTGCGTTGCGCTGCTCGTCTGCCCGTCGGCGAAGCCGTCGGGTTCCCCGCTCTCGGTGTTGATGTGTGAGCCCATGGCAAAGTCAGACCAACCTACAACGATCAAAAAATACGCCAACCGGCGGCTCTATAATACCGGCACCAGCACCTATGTGACGCTCGAGGATCTCGCAGCGATGGTGAAGGATGGCGAGGACTTTCTCGTCTATGACGCCAAGACCGGTGACGACATCACGCGCTCGGTGCTGGCGCAGATCATCTTCGAACAGGAAAACAAGGCCGGCCAGAATCTGCTGCCGACCACTTTCCTGCGCCAATTGATCCGCTTCTACGGCGACAGCATGCAGATGGTGGTGCCGAAATATCTCGAACAGTCGATCGACACGCTGACGCGCGAGCAGGAAAAATTCCGCAAGCAGCTCACCAACACCTTCAGCGGAACGCCGTTCGCACCGCTTGAAGAGCACGTGCGCCGCAATATGGAATTGTTCCAGCAGACGTTCGCGATGTTCAAGCCGTTCGTGCCGCCGCGCGCCGGATCGGCCGCGCCCGAACCGGAGAAGGCGCCGGAGCCCGCGGCCAACGAAGACAACATCGACGACCTTCGTCGCCAGATGAAGGACATGCAGGACCGTCTCGAGCGCATGTCGAAAGAGCCGAAGAAGGAAGAGTAGGACTCTTTCTCGCCCGCTGCTTTCATTTTATTTGCGTCATGGCCGGGTGTAGTAGTCTGCTTTACGCAGACTACGTAAACTTGTCTGCGCTCCCGGCCATCCACGTTTTTGGAGCTGTGAGTTCGAAGGGATGCCGGGCACATCCAGCGCGAAGACGCGCCCGGGCACGACAATCACTACTGCTTTTCGATTTAGTCTAACTCACCGCCGGCAACGCCGTATCGGCTGCCACGCTCCAGGGCCGCTGCGGCGACGCAAGGCCGATCAGACGGCCCTGGATGTAGTCGCAGCCCCATTCGCGCAGCATGACCGCGGCTTCCTCGTCCTGCACCCATTCCGCCACCGTCTTGATCTGCAGCCGGCGGGCAAGGTCGATCAGCGTCTGCACGAAGGCGCGATCGTCGGCCGAGCGCGCGATGTTCTGCACGAAGGCGCCATCGATCTTGACGATGTCGACGCCGAGCTTGCGCAGATTGCGGAACGAGGTGTAGCCGGCGCCGAAATCGTCGATCGCGATCCGGCTGCCGAATCGCTTGAGGCGGGTGATGAAGCCCCTGATCTCGTCGATATCCTGGATCGCGACGGTTTCGGTGATCTCGACGATCAGCCGCTCGCCGACGCCGGGATGCGCCTGCATCAGCGATTCGATTCCGGTCCACCAGTCTGGATCCATCGTGGTGTCGGGCGAGATGTTGAGGCTGAGCTGAACGTTCGGTGCGGCCGCGAGTTCGGCAACCGCGAGTTCGAGCACGCGATGATCGACCAGACGAATGAGACCCAGCCGCTCCGCGACCGGAACGATATCGGGGGCCAGCAGCGCCCGGCCGTCGTCCTGCTCCATCCGCACCAGGCATTCATAGAACGCCGGCTGCCGCGAGCGCGCTTCCACCACCGGTTCGAACGCGGTGACGATCCGGCGCTCGTTCAGCGCGGTCACGATCTCGTCGGTGACGCGAATGTTGACGCGGCGCTGGGCGTCACGCTCGACATTCGGACGCCACAGCGAGAACGATCCGGCGCGCCGGCGCTTGGCGGCATCGAGCGTTTCCTGGGCGCGGTTGACGGCCTCGTCGGCATTGCGCGCATAACGCGGCACGCTGATCGCGCCGATCGATGCCGTCACCGACACCGGCCCGGACACGGTCGGCACCACCTCGTCGCGGATGCCGGCGAGAAAGCGCTCGGCCGCGACATTGGTGTCGTCGACGGTGCAGTTGCGCAGGATCAGCCCGAATTTGTTGCCGGAGAATCGTCCGAGCACGTCGCCGCCGCGCAGCCGCGCCCGAATCCGTTTGCCCACTTCGGCGATCACGGCGTCCGCCACGTCGAAGCCGAAGGCATCATTGACGCGCGCCAGATGATCGATCCCGATCAGCATGAAAGCGCAGGACGCACGCGAGCGTGTGACTTCCTCGATCGCTTCGGCCAGCGAGGCGATCAGGTGGGTGCGATTGAGTTCGCCGGTGAGCGGATCGTTCCGCGACAGCCTCATGAGCTGCTCGTCGCGGGCGTGGCGCTCGTTGTCGACGCGGACGACGCCTTGCGCGCGCGCCGGCCTGCCGTCGGGCCCTGCGAACCAGCAGCCGGTTTCCTCGATCCAGATCACGGGCGCCGACATCGAGGTCCGCACGCCATATTCGATCCGGTAGGCGACCGCTTCCCCGCTCCGCGGCGGCGCCGACTGGCCGAGCGCGTCCGACCGGATCGAGCGCACAGGCTCGATCAGCCTGGCGAACTCGGTGGCGCTGGTAAGCGCCTGCAGCGGAACATCGGTGAATACGGCGACGGCGTTGTCGCTCCAGGCGATGGTGTCGGCCGCGATATCCCAGACGAACGCCGCCTGTCCAAGCGAGGCAAGGATGCTGGCAGCTTGCGGCACAGGGGGCATCAGATCGCCTCGATTCGGGACATCGCCGGATGATTCCCGCACAAGAGGATAGAGGTTGTTTCGAATCAGAGGCTAGGCAAAGTTCATAAACAATCCGGAAACCACGTTTCACGGCAGTCCCGGACCTTCCGGGAACCAGCAACCACCGACCGGCATAGGCCTTGCGAGGCAAGGATCGCAGCGGGGCGTAACGTCCCAAAACGTGACAGTTAACCGGTTACGGTGTGCGATGCTGGATGTCGATCGATCAGAACAGACGCTGGACGGCGAGGTATTGAGCCCCGACGAACCCGGCTGCGTCGAGCTGGTGCCGGTGACCCCATCCGTGCACTGGATGCCGAAACGCCCCATCAGCCGGCCTGACTCGGGCTTTGTTACCCATTTGATCGCGACCGCGGCGCAGGCGCCGCAGACCCGCACCCTGCGGCGAGGCTCGCTGGCCGAAGCACAGACGGCCTACGGCGCCCGTCAGGTCCCGCGCCATGGCATAGGCTTCCGGACGCGGCAGGTCGTGTAGATCAAGCCGGCCAAGTCTTTTGCCAAGTCTTTTCGAGAGCGCTCAGCGCTGCGGAGTGTCCGGCGACGGATGCGAACCGCTGCCCGGCTGCAGTCCCGGTGACGGGATTTCCGGCGATGCCACATGCGGCGCGGCGGCCGGTTGCGCCGATGTCGGCTCGGGATGATCGACCAGCACGGCTTCGGCGACCGAGGCCGCCGCGGGCGACGACGGCGCAGGCGCGGGCGCGGGATCGAATTGGGGTTCGGCTGCCGGCGCCGCGGCCTTTCCGGCGTTCTTCCTTGAGACCGCGGGCGCAGCCGCTACAACGACTCTGCGCCGCGTGCGCAGCGCGAGGCCGGAGAGGAAATCCACCATCGACAGCGCGACCAGCAGGAAATAGGTCGAGGTGCCGAATTTAGGCCACAGCACGAATTCGGCCGCGGCCGCGCCGAATACGATCAGCGACAACAAATGGTCGGTCAGATATTTCGCACCGGGGCGGGCGCCTTTGATGACTTCGCACATCAAGAGCAGGATGCCGAGCGCGAGCAGCACGTCGCTCAGCGTCAGCGGCCATTCGGTGCCCGACATCAACGCCAGCTTCACCAGCGGATCCGTGAAGGACACGCCGGGCATCAGGAAGACGATGATGTTGTAGATCGCGAGCGGAATCAGAAGTAGCGGAAAACCGACCATGGCGAGGCCTTGCTAGGAAAACCGGACCCGTCCCCGGGCGAAGCATCGCGCTTCGCCATCGGGAACCGTTACCCCACTCGTTGGCCGAATTCAGGCAGACGCCGCCATCGGCGGCGACTTATCCAATGCCCGATCAGGATTCCTCAGGCCGGAGCCCTGCTGGCTCGGTGCCCGCTCAGGATTCTTTCTTGGCCTTCAGAACCTGCCGGCCCTTGTACATGCCGGTCTTCAGGTCGAGGTGGTGCGGACGGCGCAGTTCGCCCGAATCCTTGTCCTCAGCATAGGTCGGCTTCTTCAGGGCGTCCGCCGAGCGGCGCATGCCACGCCGCGAGGGCGATGTTTTTCTTCTGGGAACGGCCATAACGGTCCTCTAGGGGTGTTGTCGGAGGGCATCGTCCAGAGCCGGACCGCCCAGCGCGTGGCGCGGGCTGTGATGCCGATAAGGCCGCGCTTATAGAGGATGGGCTGGCGTAAAGCTAGGCCAGGTTGCAGTTAAAACGGCCGAATATTGCCTCAAAATGCACGATTTTCGCTCCAGCAGCGCTGTAGCGCCGCCGCATTGGCCCGCGCCATATAGGTCCCGGCCAGACGGCGCACCCCCGGACCCGGATTGCGGGCGCTGCGCCGGATCGGGTTGGGCAGGATTGCCGCCAGCAAGGCCGCCTCCCGGGCCGACAGGGTCGCGGCCGAACGGCCGAACGCGTAAGCCGAGCCTGCTTCGGCCCCGAACTGCCCGGAGGGTCCGAGTTCGGCGATGTTGAGGTAGATCTCCAAAATCCTCGGCTTGGGCAGCACCAGGTCGATCCACAGCGCCAGCGGCAGCTCCAGCGCCTTGCGGACCATGCTGCGGCCCGGCCACAGGAACAGGTTCTTGGCAACCTGCTGGGTGATGGTCGAGCCGCCGCGCGTGACCTCGCCGTCCTCCGCGTCGTCCATGACGTCGCGCAGCGCGTCCCAGTCGACCCCGTGATGACTGCAGAACTTGGCGTCCTCGGAGCCCACCACCGAACGCGGCAGGTAGGGTGAGATCGCGCCGAGACCGATCCATGGCCGCGACACCGGCGCGCCCTTGAGCCAGCGCCAGGCCATCAGCGTCGAGATCGGATGCCCGGTCCGATAGAACGGCGTCACCAGATACGGCAGCAACAGCGCCGCCAGCAGGATCAGCCCCAGAATTCGGAAAATGCGCAAATTGGATATTTCCGGTTCAGCCCCGCCGGCGGGGCCGATCAACATGGCCCGCCGATCAATAGACCGCCACGCAAATGACATCTCCATGATAATTCGAGCGTTTTCCAGCACTTTTAAGGCGTTCCCGTCGCCTCCCCGGAATTGACGTAGGGCGTGCCATCAACGATTGTCCGGCCAAATCGAGCTAGAGCTATTCTTGCCAGAGCCATTGTTGGAGCCATCCTAGATGACGACCGTGACTTTCGACTTTGCCAAACAACTGGACCAGACCGCGGAGGATACCGAAACCCTGCTGGCGAAGCTGCTGTCCGACACGCTGTTGCCGGACGAGATCGCGCGGCCGAAGCGGCTGATGGACGCGATGCGCTATTCCAGCCTCGGCGGCGGCAAGCGGCTGCGCCCGTTCCTGGTGGTCGAAAGCTCGGCCGTGTTCGGCGTGCCGCGCGAGGCCGCCTTGCTGGCCGGCGCCGCGCTCGAATGCATCCACTGCTATTCGCTGATCCATGACGATCTGCCGGCGATGGACAACAGCGATTTGCGCCGCGGCCGTCCGACCCTGCACAAGAAGACCGACGACGCAACCGCGATCCTCGCCGGCGACGGGCTGTTGACGCTGGCGTTCGACATCATCACCCGCGACGAACTCCATAAGGAGCCGACCGTGCGGCTGCTGCTGACCCGCGCGCTGGCCCGCGCCTCCGGCATCGGCGGCATGGTCGGCGGCCAGATGCTCGATCTCGCCGGTGAAGGCCGCTTCGGCGACCGCGAGCCGGTCGACGTGGCGCGGCTGCAGCAGATGAAGACCGGCGCGTTGTTGCGCTATGGCTGTATCGCGGGCGCGATCCTCGGCCAGTCCACGCCGAAGGAATATCAGGCGCTCGACGACTACGGCCGCGCGCTCGGCGAAGCCTTTCAGATCGCCGACGACCTGCTCGACGTCGAAGGCGATGCCGCAGCCCTCGGCAAACAGACCGGCCAGGACGCCGCACTCGGCAAGACCACCTTCGTCACCCAGCTCGGGATCGACGGCGCCAAGCAGCGCGTCCGCGACCTGTTGGCGCGCGCCGATTCGGCGCTTTCGATTTTCGGCGCCAAGGGCGACGTGCTGCGAGCCGCGGCGCGCTTCGTCGCCGAACGCAAGACCTGACATGCCCGCGCGGAAGCAGGAATTCGACGATTTCGTCGACCGGTTCAGGAAAATGCCGGCCCCGCTCCGCGTGATCTATGCGCGACCGCGCATCTTTATTTCGATCGCGGTCGGAATCGTCGCGTTCTTCCTGCTGCCGGGCTCATTGCGGCAGGTGACGCGGCTGTTGGTCGGTTGGGACGTCTTCGCCGGTTTTTATCTGGCGCTCGTCTTCACTATGGTCTGGCGCAGCGGCATCACCCATATTCGCCGCAACGCGGTGCTACAGGACGATGGCCGCTTCCTGATCCTGCTGGTGACCGCGCTCGGCGCCTTTGCCAGCATTGCCGCCATCGTGTTCGAGCTCGGCGCCTCGAATCGCAGCGTACCCGGACTGGTTCTGGCGACGATCACGATCACGCTGTCATGGACGACGGTGCATACCGCCTTCTCGCTGCACTACGCCTACGAATATTATCGCGGCAAGACGCCCGGAGGGCTGCAGTTTCCCCGCGGCGACGAGCATGAGGAGGCCGATTATTGGGACTTCGTCTATTTCTCGTTCGTGATCGGTATGACCGCGCAGGTATCCGACGTCGGCATCACCGACCGGATCATCCGCCGCACCGCGACCGTGCACGGCATCATCTCGTTCGTATTCAACACCGCGCTGGTCGCCTTGATGGTCAATATCGCCGCCAGCGCGATCTAGGTTACGGGCACCGTCCGGACATGATGGCTCCGTATCCGTTGCAACCCTGCTGACGTTCCAGGCCGGTGAGCGGCTGGCCTGAAGCTCCGATCCCTGGAGTAGATGACGAACCGCGCGGGGAAGCGGGCTCTGAAGAACGCCTGACAATAACTCGCCTTGGTTCCGGTGCGTCGCGGCTGATCTCGGGCCTGTCGCGCCTGGCGACAGGCTTCTTCTCCCGGCGCTTCTCGCATTCATTGTCGTCGTTGAGGAACGAACCTTCGGCGCAGCTGATCTTGCTGCAGCGGTCGCCATCGGCCTTGAAGCCGTGCTCGCAGACCAGCGGGCAGACCCGTGACGTCTTCAGCTTGACCGCGTCGAGCGTATCGACGCTCGCGACTTTGACGTCGAGCTTGGTCCCGGCGTAGCGGTTGAACTGACTCAGCGAACGCTGCGAAGCCGAATTCCAGTCGCCGTCGGCGGCACCCGTCAGGCAGCCGACGCGGCGCAGCTCGGTCTGCACCGATTTGGTGACGTCGGTCTGCGGCGTTCCGACGCTGAGAGCAGCGAGGTTCACGCCTTTATCCTTGTCGGCGGGCGCAGCGGCGGATGCGGTGTCCACGGCGGCCTTGTCTGCGACGACCTTATCCGCAACGGCTTTATCTGCAGCGACCTTGTCGGCAGCGGCCTTTTCAGCCGTCGCGCGCTTCTGCTCGGCGGCGGCGGCCTGATCCTGCGCCACCTGCTTGGCTTTTTCAGCCGCAATGCGCGCCTGCTCGGCGGCCTTGGCGTCAGCCTCGGCTTTCGCCTGCTGCGCCTTCTGGGCGCCTTCGGCGGCGAGCCGCGCCCGCTCCTGTTCGGTCAGTCGCGCCTTCTCGGTCGCGGCGACCCGGGCCTCTTCGGCCGCGATCTTCTCGAGCTGAAGCTTGGCGAGACTGGCGTAGAAGCCGTCGGGATATTGCGCCAGGAACGCGTTGAGCGCGCTCTTGTTGCCGATCTGCAGCGCCAGTTCGTAGTCGCGGCGGGCCTCGGCCTGCGCACTGAGGGCGGGTGTCGCGGACGCAGCCGCCGCGGCGGGAGCCGCACGGGCGGGCGCCGGAACCAGCGGCACGTCCTCACCGCCGAGCGAACCATAGACGAACGGCTCCTGCCGGTTGCCGGTGGTCTTGAGCACCTCGTCGCGGACAAAGCCGAAAGCCCGGCGCACGTCGAGGCCGGGCGTCGTCAGGTGATGGGCCAGCGCTATCGTAAACGGGCTGTTGGTACCGTCGCCGTCCGCAGCGGTAGAGCCGGCCTTGGCCGAATAGGCGATCAGCACATTCGGACTGGTCGGCTCGACCTTGGCGAGGCCCTGTCCGACCGCGCGGGTGGCGACGGTGCGCTTCATCTTCTTGGAAAACGGATTGTCGCGGCAGGCGTCGAGTATGACGAGCCGCAACTTCTTCGCCGGCTCGATCGCGATCAGGATGCGGTCGAGCGAAAATGCCTCGTCATAGATATCGGTATCGCGCTCCAGCTTGGCATCCACCGGAATGAGATAATTGGAGCCGTCCACCTCGATGCCGTGACCCGCGTAATAGACCACCGCGATATCCGCATCCCGCGCGCGGTCGGCAAAATCGCGCAGCGCGCGCCGGGTCTCGGCCGCCGGAAGGTCGCGGCGAGAGTCGACAACATCGAAGCCGGCATCCTTCAAGGTGGCGGCCATTTTGGCGCCGTCGTTCGCCGGATTGGGCAGCGGGGCGACGTTCTGGTAGGCGGAATTGCCAATCACCAGCGCCACCCGCTTCTCGGCAAGGGCCGGTTGGCTTGCCAGCAGGAGTGCTGCGGCCGTCAGAATCCATCGATACAGTTTTGGAGATCCGGATTCCATCATGACGCGTCCTGAACCTGGTACTTTCTAACACAGCGGCCTGCCTACCAGAAGCCAAAGCCGGCTTTTGTGAGTTAGGTCACGATCCGCTTCGGTAGCGGTCTTTGAAGCGAACTGGTCGTGCGACTGCTCTGTTATTAGTCCGGCAAAGCTGCCGACGGTTCGCCCGCCATCGCTTTTTCGTCGGGTTCCCCGACCCGCTATAGACCCTCATGGCAACCGAGTATTCCCAAAACGGGTGGCCGCTCAGCGCGGCACGACGTGTCCCTCATACTGCGGCAAATCATCGCTGATCGAAAACCAGGGCGCCTTGGAACCCACGAAGATGTGGGCCGTCGGGCGGATCGAGGGATCGTCGACCAGCGTGCCCATCGCAACGTGGACGTAGGCGCCGTCGCGGACCAGCGAATAGAGCAGCGAGCCGCATCGACGGCAGTGCGCGTCGTGGCCGGCCTCATCGCCATAGATCATGAGCGTGTCATCGCCCCTGGTGATGCGAAGCTTGTCGCGCGCGATGCCCGCGAACGGCTTGAACGCCGAACCGGTGGTTCGCCGGCAATTCGAACAGTGGCAGTTGACGGCATATTCGAATGCGTCGACGACGGCATAGCCCACCGTGCGGCAGAAGCATTCTCCAACGAGGATGCGAGCATTTTGATTTGCTGAACCCGTCACGAATTATTCCTCACGGCGATGATGAACTCACCATAGCGCATTGGTCCGGTTCGTGGCTTAATTCAGTCCGAACGAGCCTTAAATCCCGGGAGGATACGCCGTGAGCCATGACCGATCGACCGTCGAAGCCGTGGTCAAGAATTACTTCGATGGCCTCTATGAGGGCGATGCCGACAAGCTCGGCGCGATTTTCGACCCCACTGCCGATTTGCGCTGGGTTGAAAAGGGCGCGTTGCAGGTCCTGACCGTGCCGGACTGGCTCGATCGCGTGCGCAAGCGGCCGTCGGCGAAGGCGGAAGGCAAGCCGCGCGAGGATTTTATCGTCACGATCGACCGCTCGGACGACCAGACCGCCTTCGTCAAGGTGCGTTGCCAGCTGCCGCCGCGCTATTTCACCGACTATCTGGTGGCGATGAAACTGACCGACGGCTGGAAGATCGTCTCGAAATCCTATCGCTACGATTTGAAGGAATGACGGCCGCACGGAGCGTAACCATGCGCAAGATCATCGCCATCCTTGTTCTCGCATCCGGTCTCGCCGCCTGCGGTATGATCAGCACGCTGGTGGACGGCTTCAAGTTCGCCAAGGCCGTCGCGAACGACCTTGAGCAGACGACCGGCCTGAAGCCGGGCGTAGGCTTCAACTGGCACAATGGCCGGCTCGTTTCCGTGACCGTCACCTTCCCGAAACTTTACGACGCCAAGCCTCTCCGCGAACTCGCCGACGTGGTGCGCGCCGCCGTCAGGAAGGAATTCAAGCAGACGCCCGAGGATATTGTGCTCGGGTTTTCCCTAGGCGCGCAGCCGCCGGGCACCACGGCGCAAGCCGAGCAACCGCGTCAACAGGCGAGCCTCGCACGGTGACGCACGATTCTCCGCGCCGACATCCGCGGGGGTTCCCGCCGATGCGGGGCGGTAACCGCACCCCGGGGGCATTGACCTTGCAGGTGTTTCCCTGCGATTGGGGACCGCCATGGAAGCCAAGTTTCAGATCTTCTTGATCCTGCTCGCCGTGCTGGCAGGCACCGCGTTGCTGGCCCGACGTTTCAACGCGGCGCCGGCCATCCTGCTGCTGCTGGTCGGCATCGTGCTCGCCTTCGTGCCGGGAATGCCGTCGCTGGAATTGCCGCCCGAACTGGTGCTGCTGGTGGTGCTGCCGCCGCTGATCTATTCGGCCAGCGTCGCCATGAGCTGGCGCGAATTCAGGTTCAACCTGCGTGTCATCATCCTGCTGTCGGTCGGCTGCGTGATCTTCACCGCCTTCGCGGTCGCCGCCGCGACGCACTACCTGATCGGGCTACCCTGGGGAGTCGGCTTCCTTCTGGGCGCCATCGTCGCCCCGCCCGACGTGGTGGCGCCGCTCGCGATCGCCCGCAAGCTCGGGCTGCCGCGACGGATCCTCACCGTGCTCGAGGGCGAAGGGCTCGCCAACGACGCTACTGCGCTGATCCTCTATCGCTTCGCGGTAGTGGCGATTTCGACCGGGCTGTTCTCGCTGCCGCAGGCGACCGGCACGTTTGCGGCGATCGTGGTCGGCGAAATCCTGTTCGGCGCGGCGGTGGGCTGGCTCTCGCTGCGCGCCCGGCAGCGCGCGCGCGACCCTCAGGTCGAGATCACGCTGTCGCTGATCACGCCCTATGTCGCCTACTGGATCCCCGAACATTTCGGCGGCTCCGGCGTGATCGCAACCGTCGCCTGCGGCCTCTACATCAGTTGGAACGGACCGCTATTGATTTCGGCCGCGACGCGGTTGCAGGGCATCTTCTTCTGGGACCTGATGATCTACATGATCGAGGGCCTGCTGTTCCTGCTGACGGGCTTTCAGATGCGCTCGTTGCTGGAGAAGTCGAAGGCGTTTCCGCTCCACGACATCCTGTCTGCGATCGGGCTGGTCGTGGTCATCGTCGTGATCGCGCGCTTTGCCTGGGTGTATCCCGCGACCTATTTGCCGCGCGTGTTGAGCAAGCGGCTGCGTGAGCGCGATCCCTACCCATCCTGGCGTACGGTGTTCGTGATCGCGTTCACCGGCGTGCGGGGCGCGGTGTCGCTGGCGGCCGCGCTGGCGCTGCCCTATACGCTGTCGAACGGCGATGCCTTCCCCTATCGCGACCTGATCCTGTTCGTCACATTCGGCGTCATCCTGATCACGCTGGTCGGAACCGGGATCGGCCTGCCGCCGCTGGTGCGATGGCTCGGCGTGGCGGATGCCGGCCGCAACGAACACGTCGCCGAACATGAATCCGAGATCGCGGCGCGGCGCGAGGCGCTCGATGCGGCGCTCAAATCGCTAGATGCCATCACCGACGACCGCGAATTGTCGGACGAAGTCGTCAAGTTGTTGCGCGCGCGGCACGAGATCCGCGCCAACCAATTGCCGGATACGCTCGATCCCGACAAACACGACGTCTCGGCGGCCGGCACCGCGCTGACACGGGAGCTGATCGCGTCGGAGCGAAAATTCATCCACACTTTGCTGCGCGACGGCAAGATCACCGACGAAACCCGGCGCCGGATCGAGCGCGACCTCGATCTGGAGGAAGCGAGTTTGGCGAACCGGGAGTATCGAAGGATTCCGTTGTGACCCACTCGACGTCATTCCGGGGCGCGCGAAGCGCGAACCCGGAATCTCGAGATTCCCCGATGCGCAATTGCGCATCTGAGGTCTGGTCCTTCGGACCATCCCGGAATGACAGCGGCGCCCCTACTCCGCCGCCGCATTCCTCCCTGGCGCGCCGACATAGCCGGCGGGATCACCGAAGCGTTCGACCATGACCGCGGCCAGGTCCTTGGCCTTGCTGGTAACGCAGGCGCCGGAGCGTACCGTGTAGCGGTCCTGATGCGCGAGATGTGACGGCGCTTCGCCCTTCTGCAGCGCGCGGGCGGCCTCCATCACCAGTTTGCGGAAGTGCAAGATCCCCAGATCGGTCGGCCCGAGATGCTCGCGGGTGCGGTCGGCGATCGGGCCCTGGCTGTCCTGCACGGCGGCGTCCTGTTCGGACACGCCCTTGATGCCGGTGTAGCTGCTGGTCTTCTGCAGTTTGCGGTCGATCAGGTAATCGTTCGCCCTGTTGCGCAGCGGAACGTAGTTCTCGTCGACCACCGACATCACGCCGTTGCCGCCGGCGTAACCGTCGCGCTCGGCTTGCGTCAGCGGGCGCTCGGGATTCCAGGCATAGGTGTAGATCCAGCAACTGGTGTCGGTGACCGGCACGAAGCTCTGGCCGAAAATATTCTCGCCGGGCATCGAGCTCGGCGCATAAGCATGCACCGGCATCAGGAACTGGGCGATGCGCCAGTAGATGTTGTCGGTGCCGGTCAGCCGGCCGCCGGCGACCGTCAGGCCGGCCTCGTGCGGATGGATCTTGATCACCGGGCGCGGGTCTTCCGCGATCCAGCGCATGTGGTCGGTGGCGACCCGCGTCAGCGGATTGACGAAATGCTTCTTGATGTCGAGGATTTCGTTCTCTTCCTTTTCGAAGGAGAGATGCGCGAAGGTGAAATGCGCGGTGTCGATCGCGCCTTCCAGTGCCTGCACCCAGTTGCAGTCCTGCCATTTCTTGGTGACGTAGCGGTGCGAGGCCGGCACCAGCGCCATCTCCAGCGCGGGCAATTCCGGGACCTGCTCGGCCGGACCCATATAGGCCCAGATCATTTCGCCCCATTCCCGCACCGGATAGGACTTGATGCGGATCAGGTCCTTGGCGTTGAGATCGGGATACGAGGTCGGCATATCGACGCAGCGGCCGTCGGTATCGAATTTCCAGCCGTGATAGACGCAGCGGATGCCGCATTCCTCGTTGCGGCCGAGCCAGAGATTGGCGCCGCGGTGCGGGCAATACTGGTCGATGACGCCGACGACGCCCCTGGTGTCGCGGAAGGCGAGCAGTTCCTCGCCCATGACCACGATCTTCTTGGGCGTCCCGTCGGCCTCCGGCAATTCCGCCGACAGCAGCACCGGCAGCCAGAAGCGCCGTAGCAATTCGCCCATTCCGGTCCCGGCGCCGCTCTCGGTCAGGAATTTGTTGTCTTCTGCGCGGAGCATGGGGCTTCCTCCGATGTTTTGTTTTGGTTTTGGCCAAGCTTGGCGCCGGCGTGGCGCAGCGTCAACGCATCAAGGCTTACACCGGCCGCTCGCCCTTCACCGTCACCCGCGTGCCTGATCGGGTGTGCGGCCAGTAGTCCCACATCGCGCGGTGCTGGGCGCAGCGGTTGTCCCAGAACGCGATCGCGTTCTCGGTCCAGCGGAAGCGGCACTGGAACAGCGGGTTCTCGGCGTGCTGGTAGAGATAGGCCAGCATGGCGTCGCTCTCGTCGCGGGGGACGCCAATCAGGAAGCGGGTGAAGCCGCGGTTGACATAGAGCGCCTTCTTGCCGGTCACCGGATGGGTGCGCACGACAGGATGTTCAGCGCGCGGATATTGCGGCCGGTCGGCGACACCGTAGTTGGCGTACAGCCCACGATAGGTCTGCTCGCCGTCATGCAGCGCGGTGAGCCCGTCGAGATAGGCCTTCATCCGGTCCGACAGTGATTCATAGGCCGCGTACATGTTGGCGAACAGCGTGTCGCCGCCGCGCGGCGGGCACTGCTTGATATAGAGGATCGAGCCCATCGGCGGCTCCTCGTCACAGGACACGTCGGTGTGCCAGCCCTCGCCATTGGCGCGCGGGGAATCCTTGTCGGCATAGATCTTCATCAAGGCCGGATCGTCGCCTTCATGGGGTGCTGCCGGGTGAATATGCAGGTCGCCGAACTGGCGGCCGAAGGCGAGGTGCTGTTGCGGAGTGATGTGCTGGTCGCGGAAAAATATCACGAGGTTTTCGGCGAGCGCGCGATGGATCTCGTCCATGGTGCGGTTCGACAGCGTGCCGGCGAGATCGACGCCGGAGATTTCCGCGCCGATGATCGGCGTCAGCTTCTCGACGCCGATGGTCTCATAGGGTTCGCTCTCGCCGGCAACGTGCCGATAGCGGGGTCCCTGCTTGCTGGACAGCGAACTCATGGCGCGGCCTCCGATGGCTGTTATTTTCAGCCATCGTAACCCGGATGGAGCCAAGCGCAATCCATCCGCGGGGCCGACGGAGAGAGTTTACTCCGCCGCCGTGGTCTCGGGGGTCTTGCTGCCGGCGCCGTAGCGCTGGTCGATATAGTCGATCACCAGCGCCTTGAAATCGGTGGCGATCGAGGGGCCGCGCAGGGTGCGGAACTTCTTGCCGTCGACGAACACCGGCGCTGCCGGCGCTTCGCCGGTGCCGGGCAGGGAGATGCCGATATTGGCGTGCTTGGACTCGCCCGGGCCGTTGACGATGCAGCCCATGACCGCGACGTTGAGTGCCTCGACGCCGGGATATTGCGTCTTCCAGCCCGGCATCTCTTCCCGGATGAAATCCTGGATCGAGCGCGCCAGTTCCTGGAACGTGGTCGAGGTGGTGCGGCCGCAGCCGGGGCATGCCGCGACCAGCGGCACGAAGGTGCGGAAGCCCATGGTCTGCAGCAATTCCTGCGCTACCTGAACTTCCAGCGTGCGATCGCCGCCGGGCTCCGGCGTCAGCGAAATGCGGACGGTATCGCCGATGCCGTCCTGCAAGAGGATGCCGAGCGCCGCCGACGAAGCGACGATGCCCTTCGATCCCATGCCGGCCTCGGTGAGGCCGAGATGGATGGCGTAGTCCGACCGCGACGCCAGCGTCTGGTAGACCGCGATCAGGTCCTGCACGGCGGAGACCTTCGCCGACAGGATCATCCTGTTCTTGGGCATGCCGAGCTCTTGCGCGCGGGCGGCCGACAGCAGCGCCGACTGCACCATCGCTTCACGCGTCACTGCGCGGACATCCTTCGGCTGCGGCAGCAGCGCGTTTTCGTCCATCAGCTTGGTCAGCAATTCCTGATCGAGCGAGCCCCAGTTGGCGCCGATGCGGACCGGTTTGTCGTTCTTGTTGGCGATCTCGATGATGTCGGCGAACTGGGTGTCGCGCTTGTTCTTGAAACCGACATTGCCGGGATTGATGCGGTATTTGTCGAGCGCCTCGGCGCAGGCCGGATAGTCGGCGAGCAGCTTGTGGCCGATGTAATGGAAGTCGCCGATCAAGGGCGTGGTGATGCCGCGCTTGCGCAGGCCGTCGCGGATGTGCGGAACGGCGGCCGCCGCCTCCTCGCGGTCGACCGTGATGCGGACCATTTCCGAGCCGGCGCGCGACAACGCTGCGACCTGCGCGATGGTGCCGTCGATATCGGCGGTGTCGGTGTTGGTCATCGACTGCACGACGATCGGCGCGCCGCCGCCGACGGCGACATTGCCGACCATGACCTGGGTGGTTTGATGCCGGGCGCGCGGGCCGGCGACGTCGTCTTGCGGGAGTTCGGGCTTGTTCATGGGGCCTCGAATATCAGGTTTTGGTGACATTCACCAAGGGAACGGGCAAGGGAACAGGAACGACACCGCCCACCTTCGCCCGGATTGAAATTTTACTCTGTTTATTCAATGACTTAACCCGGCCATTACGGTCGAAGGCGCCACCACCGGCGGCGCCCTCCCTTGAGAACTATATTGGACAGGAATCGCCGGATTGGAAGGGCGGCTTGCAACCGGCGGCCGCCTTTTCAGCATGGGCGCCACGCCGTAGCATCGGTCAAAATGTCAAAATGTAATGGGAGGCAGCTATGTCGGGGCGTAACGGGCTGATCAGCACGGCGGAACTCGCTGAAATTCTCGACCGGCCGAACCTGCGGCTGTTCGACTGCACGACCTATCTGGAACCAGCGCCTGAAGGCAGCAGCCTGCCATATCTGGCCGTGCCCGGGCAGCACACCTTCGAGGCCGGGCATATTCCGGGCGCGGATTTCCTCGACCTGCAAGGCGAGTTCTCCGACCAAAACACCGAGCTTCGCTTCATGATGCCCGGCGTGGCGCAGCTCGGCGCGGCGTTCGGCCGTCACGGCATTTCCGCCGACAGCGAGGTGGTGCTGTACAGCATCGGCACCCCGATGTGGGCGACGCGGTTCTGGTGGATGCTGACGTCGCTCGGATTTGAAAACCTCGCGGTGCTCGACGGCGGCCTCGACAAGTGGAAGCTCGAGGGCCGCGCGCTCGAGGCCGGTCCTGCGAAGGGCTACCCGCCCGCGACGTTTGCGGCGAAACCGAAACCGGGATTTTTCGTCGACAAGCAGCAGACGTTGGCGGCCACCACCGCGCGCAACACCGTCGTCGTCAACGCGCTGGGCCCGCAATTCCACAAGGGGCTGGAGCCGAGCCGCTATGGCCGCCCCGGCCGCGTGCCCGGCAGTTGCAACGTCTCGGCTGCGACGCTGCTCGATCCGCAGACCAAGACGTTCGTGCCGCTGGCTGACGCGGAAGCGAAATTCGCCGCGCAAGGCATCACCAAGGACAAGCGCGTGGTCGCCTATTGCGGCGGCGGCATCTCGGCGACGATCGATCTGTTCCTGCTGCATCGGCTCGGTTACCAAAATCTCACGCTCTATGACGGCTCGATGGGCGAATGGGCAAAGGACGCGTCGCTGCCGATCGAGACGGGTTAGTATTCCTGTAGCCCGGATGAGCGTAGCGATATCCGGGGAGGTGTCAGAGTGGTCCCGGATGTCGCTGCGCTCATCCGGGCTACGAAGCTCGTTACAAATACGACTTCACATTCTCGCGGCGCGATGCGCCCGGAGTTTTGCGTTTCGTTTGCCCTCGGAAATCAGAGGGCGCAGGGAAGACCGGGTGCGCGCTGCACCCGCGGTCTCGCGTGCGATTTGCATCAAAAGATATGCACACGAGCATACAGGTTCAGCGGAGAACACCCGGCCTTCCCTGCGCAATGGCTTTACGGCTTATACGATTTCGTCCTGGTGACCGGCTTTCTTGCCACCATCATCGACGTCGGCTTTCGCTTCCGCCAACTTGACGCCAGCACCGGGGCGTCGGACCCAAACGATTTCACCGTACGCAAGTGCCGCGCTCGTCAGTCGCAGCATCAGCGTCCACCGCTCCCTGCCCCTCGTTCGCGACGATGGCCAACGCCCCTTTGGTGGGACAGGATGGCGGGAGTTGAACCACTGATTTGCCCGACGGGTTAAGCGATATTTTGCCCGTCGGGTTAATTTGTCGCAGGCGCGCGGTGCTGGCATCCCAGACTCACATACAGGGCCCACGTAATTGCTTTCGAAAGTCGGTTACCGGACAGACGTTGAAGTGCCGGAGTCCTAGAATTGATCCCCCACGATCCACGGCTGTTCACCGTGAGTTACTGTGATGAAGCGACAGCGATCCGCACCGCATACCCTTGAAGACCAGATTTCGGCCTACGCAGCCCGTTTGAAAGCAGAGGCTGCTGATCTTCCAGATGGCCCCCAGAAAAATCATCTATTTGAAAAAATCAGGCAGCTTGAAGCTGCATCTTCCATGAACGCATGGTTAGCCCCGTCCGAGTAGACGCCATGTCGACCAGGAAACCGGAAGTAATCGCACCTTCGCCTCTCAGGAGGCATGCCGCAGATGCGCTAAGGAGAGCACGGAGGCTGCCGGTTGGCCACGCCAGAAACGACCTAAGGCAACTGGCCATGGGTCTTCTCTGGCTCGAGAGACGGGGACTGTCCGAGACGGAGCCGCAGGCCGCGGCTGCAGCCCCTGAAATGGGGAGCGACCATGTCTAGATTGTATCCCGAGCTGTTGCCGACCCAGCGCCCCCGCTGTCCCAGGTGCCAGATGCGGATGATCAGCGCCGCAGTCACGGCCGCGGCCAAGGGATTTGAGGATCGAACGTTCGAGTGCACGAGGTGTGGGTATGTCGAGACCAAGCTGCTGATCGCCGATCCCCTGGTCTCACCGACCGCGATAGCCTGGACCAACGCCGGCCTGAAGCGGCCAGACTAAATTTTGCGCTCTAGATCAGTGTCGCTTCCTGCTCGACAAGGCTTTCGTAGCACTCGCAGGAAAGGCGCTCGAGGGCTTCACGATCCAAAATCCGGATGACGCCACGGGCGTAGGTGATGATACCCTTGTCCTGCATCCTGCCCGCAACGTCGGTGACGGAGGTCCTGCGGACGCCGAGCATCTCGGCCAGCAGTTCCTGGGTCAATGCGACCGTGTCGCTTTCGGCGCGGTCGGCCGATTGCAGCAACCAGCGGCAGAAACGTTCTTCAATCTGATGCAGCGCATTGCAGGCGGCCGTGATGCGGGCTTGCGTCAGCATGACCTCGTTGTAGCGCACACAGACGTTGCGAATCGCATCGCTGGTCGCAACAGCTTTCCTGAACGGTGCCGAGGCTATCTTACTGCCGTGAAGCGGCAGCTGAACCATCACGCGAACCAGGGATTTGTATAAGCCCAGTCCGGCCATGGCACCGATCACCCCTTCACGCCCGACCGTTGCTGTTTCGATGGCCTTGCCGTCCCGCATCACCCAAAGCAGCGAAAACATGCCGCTATGGGGGAAGTAAACGAAATCGACTTCGGCGCCGGTTTCAAAAGCAACATCCCCCTGCGCCAACGAAATCGCTGTCAGATGCGGCCTCAGCGCGTCGAAATCCTTGCGCGGTAACGAGGCAAGCAGCTTGTTGTCCAGCGGATTGGTTGAAGGTGCGTGCAATGGCGCGGCGGCTTTCCCGCCCGATCGGAACGAGCGTCATAACCGCAGCTGGATGGATGTGCGCTCCGAGCGCGCTCCGCGGGAATGCCTGATACTAGGATCGGCACAAACCCTTGTCGGTCCGGTATCCGTCTTTAGGCCAACGTTCGGCCAACCTGATCGGATACAGAAAGTGTAGGCCTTTTCGACGGCGCTGTCTGTTTTATTGGGCCCAACCGTTCGATATGTACGATTTACGACATATCGTCAGATTCCTTGGCCTGTCTTGGCGTGTAACACACCCTCTCCGCACGAATTGTTCGGGAAACTGACGGGTTTTTTGTCGATCTACGGAACAAAGCGCCGGATCGCATATTTGGAGATAAGCACCGCCTTTGTTCGTTATCCGACATAGGAATTGGGTGAGGCGCACCTGTGCGATGACGCAGGTCTTTAAGCGCAACTTTTGGCATCTCAGCGAGATCGGGAACAATGCGGCATCCCGCATGCAGCCGACCTGTCGTGCTTATCGTCGAGGACGACGTTTTACTCCGATGGACCGCGATCGCGATCATCGAGGAGGCCGGCTTTGACGTCGTCGAAGCCGGAGCCGGAATCGAGGCCATTTCGGTGCTCGAAAAGCGGAGCGATATCCAGACGGTTTTCACCGATGTTGAACTGCCTGGTTCAATCAACGGAATTCAGCTCGCCCACCTGATCCGCACCCGTTGGCCGTCCATCAGGCTCATCGCCACGTCCGGTCAGCTCAGACTGCGGGAAGATGATCTTCCGGCGGGTGCGCGTTTCCTGCACAAGCCATACGCCGTTGCCAACCTGACCGGCGCGCTAAAGGAACTGATGGAGCCATAGCCGCGGGCGGCGGCCTTGCTAATCGAAGGCTTCGTTACCTCCATGACTGCTCCGATTGCTTCCGGCTGGAGCGGTTGCCGGGTGGGACTTGCACCCACTGGAACGCGCCGCCTTGCACGGCGCACACCCGAAACAGACATTCGACCGCTTGGTCCCGCGTCGAAAACTGCCTACGTTCGGGTCGGGTGCAAACAGACGGGATTGGCAATGAGACGACGCGATTTCACCCCGCTTCTCGGCGCCCCGGAGGGGATCGAATGATCGACCGCAGGGTCTTTGTCGCGACAATCGGTGCGGCGCTAACCGTTTGGCCCGAGCAGCTTCTAGCGCAGGCCACGACCGGCAAAATCGGATACCTGCACCCGATTACGATAAGTCCGAGCCATATCACCTTCTCCATCTTGAGCAAGGAATGGCAGCGTCTGGGCTACGTGGAGGGCGAAACCTTACTCGCCCGCTCCGGCGAGCAGGACCTGGAACGTCTCCCGGCGTTGCTCCGCGATCTGATCGGCAAGGGCGTCGGCGTCCTGGTAGTGGTCGGGGCGGACGCCGTGCGAGTGGCGGCAGAAACCACCAAGACCACGCCGATCGTCGCCATCGATATGGAGACCGACCCGGTTCAGACGGGCCTCGTTACCAGCTATGCCCAGCCTGGCGGCGACGTGACCGGTCTTTTCTTGGACCTCCCCTCTTTAGCCACCAAATGGATTGAGTTGATGCGGGAGGTTGTACCGGGGCTCGAGCGCATTGCATTTGCATGGCAGCCCAGAACCGGCCGCAGTCAGCTCGACATTGCTCTTGGCGCTGCTCGAGCGTTGGGCATCGAAGCCGTTGTCTTGGAAACCGAAGTTTCAGATGACTTCGGAGCGAAGTTTTCACATCTTGCCGGACCTAAGCGGACCGGCATTATCCAACTCACATTTCCGGGCGTGACTACCGTGTCGGCCAGATACGCTGCGGCGGCCCAATCGCACGGTATTCCAACCATGACATTCCTTCGTACCGCGGTGAAGGATGGGCTCTTGATGAGCTACGGACCGAATCAGGAAGATTATTTCCCACGCGCCATTCAGATCGCGGACCGGATATTGCGGGGCAGCAAAGTCGGCGACATCCCAATCGAACGGCCTACAAAATTCGAATTCGTTCTGAACCTCAAAACCGCAAACGCACTCGGCCTCACCTTGTCCCCAATGCTGCTTGCGCGCGCCGACCAGGTGTTCGAATAGCAGGCCCATGTCTGCTCATTGGCACCTTTGAGACATGCCAACGCGCCCTGAGGCGGTTGCGCAGGAACACTGGACCAGCGCGTCACCCGTCAAACAGGCACAATTTACTCCGACGCTTCCAGCGCGGAGCAGCAGGCCGGGAGGTATAACGTGGCAGATCGGAAGGCAGGCATCATTGGACTGGGCATCATGGGCGGCGCGATCGCCCGCAACCTGGTCGAACGCGGCTGGGGAGTTATTGGATTCGACACCGACCCGTCGCGCCGGAACGGGCTTGCGCTTGCCGGCGTGACCATCGTCGACGGCGCGCGCGCCGTCGCGTCCCACGCCTCGACGATCCTGACCAGCCTGCCCAACGCCGATGCCGCCAATGCCGTCGCGACCGAGATTGCCGCGTCTGGCCTGCCCGCGCGTATCGTCGTCGAGACCAGCACGCTCACCATCGCCGACAAGCTGCGCTTCAAGGCCATTCTCGAGCCCGCCGGTCATATTGCGCTCGACTGTCCGCTCAGCGGAACCGGCGCGCAGGCCGCGGTCCGCGACCTCGTCGTCTATGCAAGCGGCGACAAGGCCGCGATCGCGCAATATGCCGGCCTGTTTGCCGACTTTGCCAAGCAGAGCGCCGATCTCGGCGACTACGGCAACGGCAGCCGGATGAAATTCGTCGCCAACCATCTGGTCGCGATCCACAACGTGGCCTCGGCCGAAGCGATGCTGCTGGCCGAGCGGGCCGGGCTCGATCTGAACCAGGTGATCGAGATGGTCGCGCCGGGCGCCGGCGGGTCGCGGATGTTCCAGATGCGGGCGCCGATGATGGCCAGCCGCAGCTATGAACCGGCCACGATGCGGATCTCGACCTGGAAAAAGGACATGGCCATCATCGCCGAATTCGCCGGCGAGCTCGGCTGCGAAACGCCGCTGTTTACGTTGACGCAGCCGGTTTACACAAAGGCGATGGCGATGGGATTGGGCCATCAGGACACCGCCGCCGTGTTCGAGGTGTTGAAGGCGAACGACGAAGCGGGCGACTGAAGCGGTGACGTCTCTGCAGAGATCGAACTATTGTTCGGTCCGGCGTGCCGGCTTTTCGCCCGACGGCGAAGCCGAGATATCGAAGTCGAACCCGTGATTGAACGGCTCGTTCGCAAGTTCGAAGTGCCACCATTCCCTGAAATAGGGGCGGAAGCCGGCTTCCCTCATAAAGGCTTTCAGCATCTGGCGGTTGCCTGACGCCACCGCGCCGACGCGCGCGTTTGAGGTATTGCCGAGCACGTCGAGGCAATCGTAGCCGGTGCCGAAATCGATCGTGCCATCCTCAAATCGTTCGCCCCTGGGCGCGGTACATGCCCTGAGCGGCGGCAGCGGGCCTGGCTGCGCCGGCGTGGCAAACGCAGACGGCACGATGCCGAGGTCTACCGTGCTGCCGCGCGAATGCGCCGAACGAACGGCGAGATAGCCAAGCGCAAACAGGCTTTGCTTGTCGGTGCGTGGATAGAACGCGGCCTTCATCTCGGTGCGGGCCGGATCCCGGCTCCACCGCCAGAAATCATCGACGGCGCGCTTCGGCCGATAGCAATCCCAGACGATGAGCGAGAGATTTTTCCCGGCCAGTTTGCTTTGCACCGCCTTGAGCGCCGCGGCGGCAGGCCCGCTCAGGATGCACTCGGCGGCGAGGTAGCCCTTGATCGGCCGGCCCACGAAGTTGTGCGATCCGGCATAGCGAATGTCCTGAACGATGGTGGGATCGACTTCACGCAGATAGACGAAACCCCTGGGCAAAGCGGAACCAGCCAGCGCCGCAACCGGCAGCAGCAACGATATCAGGGCAAGGCCCATCCGGATCAGCATCTTACGGCGCTCGTGGCGTGGCATCGGGTTCGCGTCACGCCGTCAGAGCGGACCGAGGATGGCCCAGCGGGAATCGCAGAATTCCCTCACCGCCGTAGCGACACCGCTGCTGATGATGTTGCGGTGCTCGGCGGAGTCCATCTTGAGTTCTTCATCCCGGTTGATGATCGAGCCGGCCTCCAGCAGGACGGCGGGCATCCGGGTCGATTTCAGCACGATCAGCTTGTCGTAGCTGTAGACACCGGTTTCCTTGTTCAGGAGCGGATGCTGGTTCTTGCCCATGATCGGCAGGGTAAATTGCCGGGCATATTCCAGGCCCTGGGCCTTCATTTCCCTGGCCAGCAGTTCGGCGAAGGCGAGGCTGGTGCCAAAGTCCGGATTGTTGCGGGAGACGAAGACGGAATAGCCGCTGAAGCGGTCGCTGAAATGGCTTTTCTTGCCCTCGAACTCCCAGTCCTCGAGCAGCTTGTCGGGCACGGAGTCATGATGGATCGACAGCAGGAGATTGGCGGGCAGATTGTTGGCGGTGGCGACACGCTTGACGAGACTACGTCTGGCCTTGCCCTCGGTGACGAGCAATCGGGTCGCGGCAAAGCCATCGGCCCTCAATTTCTCCTCGATCACCCGCGCCAGGCGCAGGTTGAAGATGAATTCGGCCTTGTTGCGGGCGCTGATCGCGCCCTCCGATTCGGCGGTGTGTCCGACATCCACGACGATGCGGAACTTTTGCGGTTCGCATCTGGTAGTGACCAGTTTCGAGGCAGCCGGATTCGGCGCCGCCGGTGCCGACGTGACAAGCTTTGCCGTGCGGAACTTTGGCGGGGCCGCAGGTTTCGCCGACTTAGCCTGCTTTTGCACGGTGGCATGCTTTGGCGCCGTGGCATGCTTTGGCGATTTGCCGGGCTTCGACGACCCCTTGAAGACATCCGAAAGCCAGCCGGCGTCGCTCGCCTCGATCGGCAGCAGCAGCAACGCAACTGTCGCGGCGGCGATGGTGCGACGGCAGAACCAGCCGCTCGAGCCCGCCTTGGCTGATTTTCGCGCGACCGACGGCAATTGCTGCTTTCCCCGGAATGATTCCTGTCCGCGCGCTCAGCATGACGGCAGCCGGCGCTTTTTAACAGCGATTATCGGCCGCGGAACCACGGAAATTGGCGGCGCGCCGGCCGGCGCGGGCCGACGTCAACCCGTATCAACCCTTATCAACCCTTGGGCCGCGCCTTGATCTCCTCGAAGGTGGCAAGCGCCCGTTCGAATTTTTCATTGAAGAGAAACATCGCATCCATGACTTCGCGGAAGGTTGCGGATGTCCTCGCCCTGTCGGCCTGCCCGAAGGCGAAGACGCTGTTGTTGCGCAGATATTTCATGATGGTCGGGTCGGAGATCCGATAGCCGAGCAGGTTGCCCGACTTGAGCGCGGACCGGGTCGGGCTGGGTATGATCTGGATCAGTTCAAACAGCTTCATCTGGTCGACCGGATTGGGCAACGTTTTCACGATCGCCGGTATCTGCGCAAACAGTTCCGCATGCGCGTTCATCAGCCCGTCGCGTACCGCGGTCCAGTGATTGTAACGGTGGTCGAGACTACCAGCCCGCGCCTCTTCCTTGTCGTCGCGGGCGACCAGCGCGGGATCGAAGGCTGCGACCTGTGGCTTGATCGCGGCCCATTTCTTCCGGCCGTTCTGATCCTCGGACGGGCCGGTCTGAAAACTTCCCTTGTAGGTATTCGAGCGCGCATTGCCGATGTTCTGGTTGCCGTTGGTTTCGGCAAAGAACAGCCCGAGGCTGATGCGGCCTGCGGCTTCGGCCGTCGCCGCATCGAGCCCCTTGGCGCGCGCGATCGCGGTGCCGAGGTCAGCCACGTCCTTGAAGGGAGTTGCCGAGTCTTGCGCATTCGGCGGCGGGGCCTGCATGATCTCGAACAGCTTCTTGTAGTCGTCGATCAGCGGTTCGCTGTCGGCGTCGAAATAGGCCGGCGGAATTTTGAACTTGTTGGGCCGGCCGATTTTCGACGGCAGCACGTCGGTGAGGTCCTTGCGCGCGCCCATCATGACGTTGCGTGCGAGGTAAAGCGCCTGCCCCGGCAGGTTCGGCAGTTGGTTCGAGGCGATCTGCGCGCGCCGCTGGGCGAGGATCTCCCGAAAATTCCGGACCGCATCGTCGTAGGTGTTGAGCGCATCCGACTGCTGCTTGGTCAGCGCGCCCACTTGCGCCATCGCGGGAGACACCGGGCCGAACTGGCCGATGGCGGCCGAAATCAAGGAGAGCCCGAGAACGAGAACCGCAGGCGCGGCGCGATAGATTTTGGTTCTCATGGCAATCCCCAGCGCTCAAGCTTCAGCCTGATACCATGCCACGCGATGGTAAGCGACGTACGCCTTGCAAGACGATTACGTTAGCCCAAGCGGGTTCGGGAATCCCCCGCCGGGGAAACGCAGGTCGCTCGTTCGTCCGAGTGACCTGCGTTCGTTGACCCGATCCGGCTTTTAACAAGCCTGTCATCGTTGATCAGGGTACCAGATGCTCCCGGATCCCCGCCGTCGCTTGCGCGATGGCGGCCTGCGTCGAGGGAACGTTGCGCAGCGCGTTGAGCAGCACGAAGTCATGGATCGTGCCGTTGTACCGGACCGCATCGACCTGCACGCCGGCGTCCTTCAGCTTGCGGGCATAGGCCTCGCCCTCATCGCGCAAAGGACAATTCTCCGCGGTGATGACCAGAGCCGGCGGCAGTCCCTTCAGCTGTTCCGTGCTGGCGCGCAGCGGAGAGACATAGGGGTTGTTGCGGGTGGCCTCGTCCGGCGCGTACAGATCCCACCCGTACTTCATGAACGAGCGAGAGAGAAAGCGACCGGTGCCATATTCGTGATAGGACTTGGTATCGACGCTGGCGTCGGTCGCCGGGATCATGAGAATCTGGTAACCGATCTTCGGACCGTTACGATCCTTGGCCATCAGGCTGAGCGCGGCCGTCATGTTGCCGCCGACGGAGTTGCCCGCAACTGCGATGCGTCCACCATCGGCGCCGATCTCTTCGGCGTGTTCGGATACCCATTTGAGCACAGCGTAGCTCTCCTCGAGCTGGGTCGGGAATTTCGCTGCCGGCAACGGGGTGTATTCGACGAACACGCCGATTTGGCCGGAGCCGACAACGAGGTCTCGCAGCAGGCGCTGATGGTTCTGGAAATTCCCGACGAGCCAGACGCCGCCGTGAATGAAGAGGAGGACGCCAGGCTTTCCGCTGACCTTCTCTGGCTTCATGATGTAGGTCTTCACGGTCCGGCCATTCTCGGTGATTGTCTTCTCCGTCGTCGTGACACCGGACATGTCGACGGGCGTCTTCGATTGCAGCGCTGTCAGGATGTCCTGAGGCTTGGGCTGCGGCAGCTCCCAGAAGGGAGAGCTGTCCTTGTTGATCTCGGCCAGGAATGCGCGGACGTGGGGGTCGATCCGTGCGTCCGTGGCGGGGTTCGGAGCGGCTGCGGCAAAGCTGGTCATCAGGCTTGCTCCAGCCAGAGCGACGAATTTGAGAGTCTTGTTCACGATGCTGTTCCTTCTTGTGGGTTGGGTGGATGTTTTGACCTCGTCGGTGCGCCGGCGAGGGTGGGCTCGAAGTGGCTGCACACTAGGGTTTGACCGCGAGGACGGTCTTTGCCCGGCCTGCTGTTCCTTTGATCCGGCTTGCTGCGTTTGGTCCGAGGAAGGCAACGGCCCTGCCCAAGGCGTTGGCAAACCATGATTGCCGCCTGCACGGCAGAGCTCAAAAATCCAGCATTTGAAAGGGGTTGCGCGCGCTTGACGCCCGCCTTGACCGGGAGGTACGCTTTGAGTGGTCGGGGAGCCGCCTGTGTCTGCCAAGCCCCTTAAGGACGCCAAAACACCCGATGATGCCGGCCCACTTTCCAAGGACTGGCAAGTCGATGGTCTGAGAAAATATCCGCGCTCAAGACTTCTGTTGTCATCGGCCGATCGAGGCTGGACGACGATGTCGGCCGAGTTGCGGTCTCATTCAGCCGGCAGGATCGTCTCGATCGAGCAACAGAGCGTCGAGGTCGTCATCGCCCTGGCCGGGGCAGACGGTCCGGTCAGGCGGACTGGTGCAGGACGGCAGGAGCAAACGCGACCGGACGCCGGGACGATCTGGCTGGTTCCGACAGGGGTCGGGCCCGAGGAAATCGTGATCGCGGCGCCGATGCCGCAAACGCTTCATCTGTTTCTGCCGATCCAGCAGTTCGACTCCCTAGCCGACCAATACAATCTCGGCAAATCCCTGGTCCGCTCCGTGCAGTATGTCGGCGGCTTGAACGACGAACTGATCAGGCAGGTGGCGGATTCAGTTCTCAATGAGCTGTCGGAGCAGACCGCAACAAGCCGCATGGTCGCCGAGATGTCCTCACTGATGCTCGCGACACGCTTAATCCAGAATTACGTCGATCGAAACCTGATCGATCGCATCACGGGTTCGGCTCGTTCGCTCGATCATGCGAGGATGCGACGTGTCCTGGACTACATCGACCAAAATCTCGAGGAAGAATTCACCATCAACGACCTCGCGGGGGTGGCCCATCTCAGCCTATTCCATTTCGCGCGGATGTTCGCCAACGCGATGGGTATGCCGCCACAACGCTATGTCAGCACGCGGCGTCTCGAGGCCGCAAAGAAGATGATCGGCGCCGGCCGATTTCCCTTAAGCGAAATCGCATTTCGCTCAGGCTTCTCCTCACAGGCCAGCTTCACGCGCGCGTTCCGACGCGCCACCAATATGACGCCAGGAGAATTCAGGCAGCACGGCCGATAACGGCATTCAGCCGATCACAGATTCGGATCCGGCGCGATTTCCGCCCGCGCCGCCTCCGGCTTGTTGACGAGATAGAGCCCGGCGACAACCAGCAGCGCCGCGGCGCCGAAGGCAAGCGTCAGCTGGTCCTTCATGATGAAGTAGGCAGCAACCACGCCGAACAACGGCGTGATGAAAGTGAAGGCAGACAATTTGCTGGCCGAATAGGTTTTTACCAGCGCGAACCACAGCACGAAGGTGCAGCCGACCACCCAGATCGCCTGATAGGCCAAGAGCGAGATCGACAGCAGGCTCGGCATATGGCTGATGGTCTCGCCCGACAGCCACGACGCCCCGCCCAAAATCGGTATCGACACCGCGACCTGGTAGCCGAGCGCCTTTTCCGGCGCCGCGTTGCGCAGGCCCGTTCCCTTGGCGATCAGCGTGGTCGCCGCCCACAGCGCGCCACCGGCGACCACCAGGAGATCGCCGAGCAACACCTTGGCATCGACGTTCGGTTGCGGCACGCCGATCGCGAGCGCCACGCCGGCGAAACTCAAAGCGAGTCCGCCCCATTGCATGGCCGACAGCCGCTCGCCGAGAAACTGATAGGAGCCCAGCGCGACGAAAAACGGCGCGGTGTAGAGAAACACCGCCGCGCGCGACGCCGACGTGAACACCAGTCCGGTAAAGATCAGCACGAATTCAATTCCGAACAGCACGCCCGCCAGCAGACCGGGACCAAGCGTACCGTCGCGCTCAAAGAATTTGACGCCGCGGAACCAGCCGACCGCCAGCATCACCGGCAACGCGCCGGCGGAGCGGATCAGCGCCTGCATCATTGGCGGCACGTCGGGCAGCGCCAGCTTGACGGCGATCTGGTTGAAACCCCAGCTGAGGCACAGCATCAGCATCAAGGCGATGGCGCCCGGCGTGAGCGCACGCGCGGCGGACGGCTTCAGTTGAGTGGACGACATTGATCCTCGTGGCCGGCTTGACGCCGTGTTCTTACAGACATGATCCCGAAAAGTGGACTTCCGGTTTTCGGATAAAGATCATGCCCCTAAATTCTTCTGACAATGGGCGCAGGTGCCGGCGATTTCGACGACCGAGAGTTTTGGCGCGAATCCAGTCGCGCGCGCCGCGGCATTGAGACTTTGCGCGACGGGAGCGGCCGGAATTTCGCCGACCGAGCCGCAATGGTCGCAGATCAGGAACGCCACCATCGAGGTTTCGTCATGGTCATGCGCGCAGGCGAGGAAGGCGTTGCGACTCTCGATGCGATGGACGAGGCCGTTCTCCATCAGAAAATCGAGCGCGCGGTAGACCGTGATCGGCGCCGGCCGCGGCATCGACTTGGCGAGTTCGTCGATCACCTCATAGGCCCCGAGCGGACGGTGGCTGGACAACAGCGCCTGCAGCACCTGGCGCCGGATCGGGGTGAATTTCTGCGCCCGCCGCGCGCAAACCTGCTCGGCATGCGTCATCGCGTCCGCGGTGCAGCGGCCGTGATCGTGGTCGGGCGCGGGGAAAGTCGGCTTTGCCAGGGTCATCTCGTTCATTTTGTAGCATTTTCGCGGCCGATCCCAAAGCCCGCCGCTTTGCCTTCCCTTGCCGGTTACGAGCCATGTTCCAGGCGCGGGTCACGTCCTTGTTAACTTACAGTGCAGAATTAATAAGCTAGCTTATTATAGCTAAAGCTTATGGAGGGCTGGGGTTGATGCGCGGTTCCGTGGATATGAACTTCCTGTTTACGCTCGGCGAGTTGCAGCGCCTGGTGCGCGCCTATGCCGACAAGCAGGCCGCGCGCCACGGCATTACCCGCGCCCAATGGGCGGTTCTGGCCAAGGTGGAGCGCACCGAGGGCCTGAAACAGACCGAACTGGCCGAGCAGATGGAGATGCAGCCGATCACGCTGACCCGGCTGGTCGACAAGCTCTGCAACAACGGCTGGATCGAGCGCCGCGGCGACGAGACCGACCGCCGCGTCAACCGCCTCTATCTCCGTAAGGCGGCACGGCCGCTGTTGGGAAAACTCTCCGGGCTGCGCTCCGAAATCACCACCACGGCGCTGGAAGGCATCAGCCCCGCCGACGCCCACCGCATGCTCGACCAACTCGACCTGATCAAAGAGAACGTTCGCAATGCTATCCAGAATCCAGCCGGTGAACCTCCCCGAAAGGAGCAGCGCTATGGCTGATCCCGTCCTCAAATTCCCGCCCGAGCAAAAGGGCAGCCCGGCTTCGCCATCGCGGCCGAAAATCGCCGCTGAACCGCGCCGCCGATTGATGGCGGGTATGCGCCGCTATCGCCGCTTTTTGCTGCTGGTGGTGCTGCCGCTGGTCGCCGCGATCGCCGGCATCACCTTCTATCTCAATGGCGGCCGCTACGTGACCACCGACGACGCCTATGTCGGCGCGCAGAAGGTGCTGATCACGCCCGACATCTCCGGCAAGATCGAGAAGGTCGTCGTCAGGGAAGGCCAGCAGGTCAATCAGGGCGACGTGCTGTTCGAGATCGATCCGGTACCGTTCCGGCTGGCGGTCGCGCAGGCCAAGGCGACGCTCGCGCAGGCCAGGGTCACCTATGACAACCTGGTCGCCAACATCAAGATCTACGGCCAGATGGCGGACCTCAGCCAACAGGGCGTCGACCTGAAGCAGCGCGACGTCGATCGCAAATCCGCTTTGGTCAAGAACAATGTCGGCTCGCAGCTCGATCTCGATAATTCGGGAACGGCGCTGGTGACGGCTGCCGCGCAGGCGCAGTTCGTCAAGCAACAGCTCTCCAACGCCCAAACCCAGCTGCTCGGCAATCCCGAGCTGCCGATCGAGGAGTTTCCGCCCTACGCCCAGGCCAAGGCGGCGCTCGACCAGGCCGAGCGCAATCTCGATCACACCGTGATGCGCGCGCCGATGGCCGGGATCGCGACGCAAGTCGACCAGATCCAGCTCGGCCGCTTCGTGACCGCGGGCGCGCCGGTGTTCAGCGTCATCGACGTGGCGAACCCGTGGGTCGATGCCAACCCGAAGGAATCCGATTTCACTTATGTGGCAGTCGGACAGACCGTCGAACTCGATGTCGATGCGTTCCCCAACCACGTGTTCAAGGGCACGGTCGGCTCGCTGTCGCCGGGCACCGGCGCGCAGTTCGCGATCCTGCCGCCGCAAAATGCCTCCGGCAATTTCGTCAAGGTGGTGCAGCGCGTGCCGGTCCGGATCTATTTCGACAAGAATGACAAGTTCGTGCGCAAGCTGAAGGCCGGCATGAGCGTCTACGCCACCATCGACACCAAACACTCCCGTTCGCTGGCGACGCTGTTTGGCTTCTCGCCGGCGGCGGCGAACAACGAACACGAATAGGCCGCTCCTATGCCGACGCCGGGCCCGTCACCATCTGCCGTTCCCGGCCTGCGCCGGAACATGGTGACGATCTGCGCCATGACGGCGACCATCATGCAGGCGCTGGACACCACCATCGCCAACGTTGCGCTGCCCTACATGCAGGGCACGCTTGGGGCATCGCAGGACCAGATCAACTGGGTGCTGACCTCCTACATCGTCGCCGCCGCGATCATGACGGCGCCGGTGGGCTGGATCGCCAACCGCTTCGGCCGCAAGAACATCTTCATCGTCTGCTCCGGCGGCTTCACCATCGCCTCGGTGCTGTGTGGCCTCGCGCAGGACATCAACCAGATGGTGCTGTTTCGTTTGCTGCAGGGCGTGTTCGGCGCGGCATTGGTGCCGCTGTCGCAGGCAGTGATGCTCGACTCCTACGCGCTGCATGAGCGGGCGAAAGCGATGTCGATCTGGGGCATGGGCGTGATGATGGGGCCGATCATGGGCCCCTCGCTCGGCGCCTGGCTGACCGAAACCTATTCCTGGCACTGGGTGTTCTTCGTCAACCTGCCGTTCGGCATCTTCACCGTGCTCGGGCTCGTGATCTTCATGGACGAGACCAGGAAGGACTTGAGCCTGCGCTTCGACTGGTTCGGCTTCACGGCGCTGGCGATCGCGATCGGCTCGCTGCAGCTCGCGCTCGACCGCGGCGAGCAGCTCGGCTGGCTGGAATCCAACGAGATCATCGCCGAATTCATCGTCGCCGCGATCGGGTTCTACTATTTCCTGGCGCATTCGTTCACGACCTCGAAGCCGTTCATCCAGTTCGCGCTGTTCCGTGACAAGAACTTCGTCGGCGGCTGCGTGTTCATGGCTGTCATGGGGCTGGTGCTGTATTCGACCATGGCGCTGTCGTCGCCGTTCCTGCAGAACGTGATCGGCTACCCCATCATGACGGCGGGCCTGTTGCTGGCGAGCCGCGGTTCCGGCACGTTCGTGGCCATGATGCTGGTCGGGCGAGTGATGCGCCACGTCGAGGCGCGCACGCTGATCATCGCCGGCCTCAGCCTGACCGCGGCTTCCTTGTTTCAGATGACCGGTTGGACCGATCAGACCGGCGTTACCGAAATTGTCGTGGTCAGCATCGTCCAGGGTTTCGGCTTCGGACTGGTGTTCGTGCCGCTCTCCACGGTGGCGTTCCTGACGCTGCCCGGGCATCTGCGCACCGACGGCACCTCGATGCTGACCTTGATGCGCAACGTCGCCAGCTCGATCGGTATCTCCATCGTGATTTCGCAACTGACGCAGGGATCGCGCCGTGTCTACGCGGTGCTGTCGGAGCACGTCACCCCGTTCAACCACGCCATGCAGATGCCCGACGTGCGCGGCATGATCGACATGTCGACAGATGCCGGCCGCGCCATGGCGGATGCCATGGTCAAAATTCAGGCGCAGATCATCGCCTTCTCGCAGGACTACCAGCTGGTGATGATCTTCATCCTGGTCTCGATCCCGCTGACGATCATGATCGGCTCGACCAAGGCCACGCTGCGCGAGCAATCGGCCGCGCCGGAACATGCTGTCATCGAGTAGCGTTTCCGCGCCGATTCAAATCGAAGTCATCCTGCGCTAACCAACGCCTTGCTCAGCACCGTCCGCCACGCGCCCGGATCCATGCTGGTCTCCGGGCCGACCGCGTAGGTCTCGTAGAGACCGTCAGCGGTTTTGTGCCCCGCGGCCTTGATCATCGCGATGAATTCGCCCCACGCGCCGCCGAGGCCTTCATAGCCACCATGATAAGTGGTCTGCGCGATCGTCATCGCCGGCCACTGTCCGGGCCGCACGCGACCTACAGGGGCGACGGCTGCGGCGACCGGCAGGCAGATCTCGAAATCGAAGACGGCGCCGGGATCGCGCACATGGTGGGTGAACCATGGGCCGACGACCGCAATGTTCTGCGCGGCGACGGCGGCCTTCAATTCCATCAGGCCCGGGCCCATGACCTTCTGAATTTCCGCGCGCGGTACCTGGATCGGAATCAGGGCGATAGGCTGTGGCGCGGTTTTGACGGTGCGAAGTGGTTCGATCATGGCGATGCTCCCGATATCGACTCAAGCGAGCCCGGACGAATTGATGAAGCTCTCGAGCCGGACGTAACTCGCTTCCATGCCATGCTCCATGCCGCTCGACAGCATCATGGTTCGCGTGGTGGCATCCGGCAGCGTCATTCGCATCGTCATCAAGGTGCCGGGGCCGTCGGGCGCGAACGTCGTTTCGATATGGTTGTCCGGTGTCGGATCCGGCATGTGCATCCGCTCGACGTGAACGAGCCGGCTGAATGGCACCAGTTCGACAAACTCGCCGGTGACATAGAACCCGCCGCCTTGGCCGTTCGACCACTCGTATCTGATCTTGCCACCGGGACGCGCCTCGTTGATGCAGACTGGCATGGTCCAGCCCTCCGGGCCGAGCAGCCATTTCTGGATCAGCGCCGGCTCGGTGTGCGCGCGGTACACGGCCTCAGCCGGCGCCGCGAAACGTCTCGTCACGACGACATGGGTATCGCCCTCGGTCTTCAGCGTCATCTTGCTCACGGGATTGCCTTTCACGTTTCGGTTTTCATCGCGGCGAGGACATCGTCCAGCCGGTTGTAATTCGCGGCTAGCGCTTGCCGCAGCATCCCGAGCCATTGATCGATCTCGGTCATGGCTGTCGGCGCCAACCGGCACGGCCGCTTGGTGCCTTCAGCGCGGCGGATGATCAGGCCGGCACCTTCGAGCACCTTGAGGTGACGCGATATCGCCGGCTGCGTCATTTCGAACGGCTCGACCAGCTCATTGACCGTCGCCTCGCCGAGCGCGAGGCGGGCCAGAATCGCCCGGCGGGTCGGGTCCGCCAGTGCCGCAAAGGAAGCATCGAGGTTAGACATATCAGCTCCGTTATATAACTATCTTATTATATAACTTATCGGTGATCGTCAATGCCCTTTTTGGGCATTTTGTCAGGCGTTCGCGGCGGAGATCGCCGGTATCAGGCCCTGCGATCGGCCCGGGACGCGAGGACGGCATCGAAAGCACGGCCCATCTCGGCGGTCGACGGCTTCAGCCCGGTAAACAGTTCGAAGGCATCCGCGGCCTGATAGACCGCGAGGTCGCGCCCGGTCATGACCACGGCGCCTTTGGCCCTGGCGGCATTCAATAGCGGCGTCCACAGCGGCGAATAAACCGCATCGGCCACCCACAAATCCCGATGCAGCAACGCATCCGGAATCGGCGTGCCGCGATCCGGCAGCATGCCGACCGGTGTTGCATTGATGACGCCGACGGCGCGCAGCAACGCATCCTCGACTGTTTCCGCGATCCGCGCCGGCAGGCGGCCGCACAATTGCGCTGACAGTTGCGCCGCCTTGGCCCGGTCAGCGTCGAAGATCGCGAGTTCGGCGACACCGAGATTGGCCAGCGCAAACGCAATCGCCTTGCCGACGCCGCCCGCGCCGATCAACGCGACAGCTCCGCGACGCGAGGCGGTCACGAGATTTTCGACAGCACGCTCGAAGCCGGTGGCATCGGTGTTGTATCCAACCAGCCTTCCCTCGCGCACGACGACGGTGTTGACCGCGCCGATCGCGCGCGCGCCATCGGACAACTCGTCGAGCAACGGGACCACGGCTTCCTTGTAGGGAAAGGTGACGTTGACGCCGGCGAAGCCGAAGTTTCTCACGCCCTCAAGCAACGCCCGCAAACGCACCTGATCGGCGCCCGCGACCTCGATCAGTTGATAGTGGCAGCGGACGCCAAGCGCATCGGCCGCCAGTTCGTGCATCGCAGGCGACGCCGACTGCGCGATCGGCGCGCCGATCAGCCCGGTCAGGAATCGCTGGCGCCCTTGCGATGGACCCTCAGCCATGGATGCTCCCACCGACGCCGATGACAACGACATCATCGCGCGCTGCTGCGTCGGCAAGTCCGGAATGGAACAACGGCGTCTCCTTCAGACGTCGAAGAACACCGTCTCGTTGTCGCCCTGCATGTGGATGTCGAGGCAATAGACCGCGTTGCCGCCGCCGGGCTGGCGCGTCGCGATCAGGGTGTGACGGCGGTCGGCCGGCACCAGCGCCAGCACCGGATCGGCGGCATTAGACGCCTCGCCGTCGAAATAAATCCGCGAATACAGATGCAGCAGCATGCCGCGCGCGAATACCGCAAGCACGAGATGCGGTGCCTGCGGCTTGCCGTCGGGATCGGCGACCTGCCCCGGCTTGATGGTGTCGAAGGCGTAGCCGCCATTGGCGTCGGTGCCGATGCGGCCAAATCCCCTGAACGACGAATTCGGCAGCGCGCGCTTGTCCTGCGGATCGCTGAAGCGGCCTTGCGCATCGGCCTGCCAGATCTCGAGCATGCAGTCCGGCATCGGCTGGCCGTCGCCGTCGAATACCCGGCCCTCGACGCGAATGCGTTCGCCCGACGTATCTGCGGTGACGAGGTTGTTGCTGAACGCGTCGTTCCAGTCGTATTGGCTGTTCGGGGTCAGTCCGTAAGCGAAATACGGACCGACGGTCTGCGACGGGGTGACTCCCTCGGGCTTGGTTGACGGCACTTACCTGGTCTCCATCGGCGTGGCGTTGCGCCCACGCAGCACAATGTTGAAGCGGTAGCACAGCGCCCAATCCGGCTTGGTGTTGTCCAGATCGAACGACGAGACCATCCGGTCGCGCGCTTTCGCGTCGGTCACCGAATTGAAGATCGGATCGAAAGGAAACAGGGGATCGCCGGGGAAATACATCTGCGTCACCAGCCGCGATACGAACGAATGGCCGAACACCGAGAAATGGATGTGGGCCGGACGCCAAGCGTTGTGGTGATTGCCCCAGGGATAGGCGCCGGGCTTGATGGTGACGAAGCGGTAATAGCCCTGCGCATCGGACTGCGCGCGGCCGGCGCCGGTGAAATTCGGATCGAGCGGCGCCGGATGCTGGTCGACGACATGGACATAGCGGCCGCAGGCATTGGCCTGCCACAGCTCGACCAGCGTGTTCGCCACGCCGCGGCCGTCTTCGTCGAGCACATGGCCGTGCACGATGATGCGCTCGCCGAGCGGCTCGCCCTTGCCCTGCACCGTGAGGTCGTGATCGTTCTCGCGCACCGTCTCGTGGCCGTAGACCGGCCCGGTCAGTTCCGACAGCGTATGCCGCATCGGGATCAGCGGCTTGGTCGGCGAACGCTTGACGGTGCTCTTGTAGGCGGGAGACAGCCGCGGCGGATGCGCGGTAAGACTGCTGACGGGGTAAATAAGGGTCATGGACGTATCCTCATCCGGAACCTCGAGATTCCGGGTTGGATGCTTCGCATCGCCCCGGAATGACGGACTAGCGTCAGATCTCAATTCAGCTTCTCGATCGCGATCGCGACGCCCTGGCCGACGCCGACGCACATGGTGGCAAGGGCGAGCTTGCCGCCGCGCTTCTCCATGCCGTGCACCGCCGTCATCGCCAGCCGCGCGCCGCTCATGCCCAAGGGATGGCCGAGCGCGATCGCGCCGCCATGCGGATTGACGAAGTCGGCATCGTCCTTGACGCCGAGTTGCCTGAGGCAGGCGATGCCCTGCGAGGCGAAGGCTTCATTGAGCTCGATCAAATCGAAGTCCGAGATTTTCAGGCCCAGACGCTCCATCAGCTTCCTCGTCGCCGGCACCGGACCGATGCCCATGATGCGCGGCGGCACCGCGGCCGAAGCGAGGCCGAGGATGCGCGCCCGCGGCGTCAGCCCGTGCTTCTTCACGGCGGCTTCGGAAGCCAGGATCATCGCGGCCGCGCCGTCATTGACGCCGGAGGCGTTACCCGCCGTCACGGTGCCGGGATTGCGCACGATCGGCTTCAATTTCGACAGGCCTTCCAGCGTGGTCTCGGGACGCGGATGCTCGTCCTTGTCGACCGTGATCGGGCCGGCCTTGCCGCCGGGCACCGACACCGCGGTGATTTCCTCGGCGAAGTAGCCCGACGCGATCGCCGCGCCCGCGCGCTGCTGCGAGCGGATCGCGAACGCGTCCTGGTCGGCGCGCGACACCTGGAATTCCTCGGCAACGTTCTCGCCGGTTTCCGGCATCGCGTCGACGCCGTATTGCGCCTTCATCAGCGGGTTGATGAAGCGCCAGCCGATCGTGGTGTCGTAGATCTCGGCCGAACGCGCGAACGCTTCCGGCGCCTTGCCCATCACGAACGGCGCCCGCGTCATCGATTCGACGCCGCCGGCAATCGCGAAGTCGATCTCGCCGGCGCGGATGGCGCGGCCGGCGGCACCGACCGCATCGAGGCCCGACGCACAGAGACGATTCAGGGTCTGGCCGGGAACCGATTCGGGCATGCCCGCCAGCAACAGCGCCATGCGCGCGACGTTGCGGTTGTCTTCGCCGGCCTGGTTGGCGCAGCCGAAAAACACCTCATCGACCTGGGACCAATCAAGGCCCGGATGCTTCGCCATCAATGCCTTGATCGGCGTCGCGCCCAGATCGTCGGCGCGCACCTTGGCGAGCGAGCCGCCGAAACGGCCGATCGGGGTCCGGACGGCATCGCAAATAAATACATCACCCATTGAATCTCTCCCTGAATGCCGCGTTTCGGGCATTGACCCGCTCGAATTGATGGCGAGTTTTAGGAGCGCGCCCGCGGCAGGTCAATTGAGGCACGGTGCTTTCGCGCCAGGGCCGTCATGCTCTCACAGCGGGCATGATGAAATTGCAGCCTACTGGGCGTGGAAAACCCGGACAAAACGGCCAAAGCAATAGGACCGGGCGACGAAATTTTGTAGTTTGCGCCGCAATGACCCTGCAGCAATCCATCCCCCTGCCCCCCGAGGCCACGCCAACCACGGAAGCCATACCGGCGGCCGACGCGAATTCGCGCGTCACGCCGATGATGGAACAGTACCTCGAGATCAAGGCCGGCCATCCCGGGCTACTGCTGTTCTACCGGATGGGCGATTTCTACGAGCTGTTCTTCGAGGACGCCGAGATCGCCTCCAAAACGCTCGGCATCGTGCTCACCAAGCGCGGCAAGCATCAAGGCATGGACATCCCGATGTGCGGCGTGCCGGTCGAGCGCTCCGAGGACTACCTGCATCGGCTGATCAACGCCGGGCATCGGGTTGCGGTGTGCGAGCAGACCGAGAACCCGGCCGAAGCGCGCGCCCGCGGCAACAAGAGCGTGGTCCGCCGCGGCGTGGTGCGGCTGGTGACGCCGGGCACGCTGACCGAAGACACGCTGCTGGATGCCCGCACCAACAATTACCTGCTGGCGATCGCGCGCGCCCGGGCTTCAAGCGGCGGCGACCGCATCGGGCTTGCCTGGATCGATATTTCGACCTCCGAATTCATGGTCACCGAATGTTCGACCGCGGAACTCGCGGCCACATTGGCGCGCATCAATCCGAATGAAGTGATCGTCACCGACGCGCTCTATGGCGATCCTGATTTGGGGCCACTGCTGCGCGAACTGCAAGCCGTAACGCCGCTGACCCGCGACGTGTTCGATGGCGCCACCGCCGAACGTCGGCTGTGCAATTATTTCGCGGTCGCGACCATGGACGGCCTTTCCGCGATGTCGCGGCTGGAAGCAACCGCGGCAGCAGCCGCCGTCACCTATATCGACCGTACCCAGGTCGGAAAACGTCCGCCGCTGGCGCCGCCCTCGCGCGAGGCTGCCGGCACCACCATGGCAATCGATCCGGCGACGCGCGCCAATCTCGAATTGACACGGACGCTGGCCGGCGAACGCCGCGGGTCGCTGCTCGACGCGATCGACTGCACCGTGACCTCGGCCGGATCGCGGCTGCTGGCCCAACGGCTGGCGGCGCCGCTCACCGACAGTGCTGCGATTGCGCGGCGGCTGGATGCGATCGCGGCTTTTGTCGCAGATAGCGCGGCGCGCGATGATATCCGCACCACGCTGAAAGCAGCCCCCGACATGTCGCGCGCGCTGGCGCGGCTGTCGGTCGGACGCGGCGGCCCGCGCGACCTTGCGGGTCTCCGCGACGGCATCCTTGCGGCCGACCAGGCGCTGGCGCGGCTGGGGCAACTGGAAGCACCACCGGCAGAAATATCAGCCGTGATGGAAGCGCTGCGCCGCCCGTCGCGCGATCTGGCGGGCGAATTCGAACGCGCATTGGCCGAGCAGTTGCCGCTGATCAAGCGCGACGGCGGTTTTGTCCGCGAGGGCTATGAGCCCGCGCTGGACGAGACCCGCAGCCTGCGCGACGCCTCGCGTCTCGTGGTCGCCGCGATGCAGGCGCGTTACGCCGACGATACCGGCATCAAGGCACTTAAGATCCGCCACAACAATGTGCTCGGTTACTTCGTCGAGGTCACCGCCCAGCACGGCGACCGGCTGATGGCGCCGCCGCTGAACGCGACCTTCATCCATCGCCAGACTCTGGCCGGCCAGGTGCGTTTCACCACGTCCGAACTCGGCGGGATCGAAGCCAAGATCGCCAATGCCGGTGACCGCGCGCTCGGGCTGGAGCTCGAAATCTTCGAGCGGCTGTGCGCCATGGCGCTGGCGGCCAGCGACGACCTGCGCGCCGCCGCGCACGCGTTCGCACTGCTCGACGTCGCAACCGCGCTGGCGAAGCTTGCGGTCGACGATAACTATGTGCGGCCCGACGTCGACGGCTCGCTCGGCTTCGCGGTCGAAGGCGGCCGGCATCCGGTGGTCGAACAGGCGCTGAAGCGCGACGGCCAGCCGTTCATCGCCAATGCCTGCGATCTGTCCCCCGGGCCGGGACAAAGATCCGGCCAGATCTGGCTGATCACCGGTCCCAACATGGCCGGTAAATCGACCTTCCTGCGCCAGAACGCGCTGATCGCGCTGATGGCGCAGATCGGCTCCTATGTGCCGGCGTCACGCGCGCGGATCGGCGTCATCGACCGGCTGTTCTCACGCGTCGGTGCGGCCGACGATCTGGCGCGCGGCCGCTCCACCTTCATGGTGGAAATGGTCGAGACCGCTGTCATCCTCAACCAGGCCAGCGAGCGCTCGCTGGTGATCCTGGATGAGATCGGCCGCGGCACCGCGACCTTCGATGGCCTCTCGATCGCCTGGGCCGCGATCGAGCATCTGCACGAAGCCAACCGCTGCCGCTCGCTGTTCGCGACGCATTATCACGAGCTGACCGCACTGTCGGCAAAACTGCCGCGGATGTTCAACGCCACCGTCCGCGTCAAGGAATGGCAAGGCGACGTCGTGTTCCTGCACGAGGTGCTGCCGGGCTCCGCCGATCGGTCCTACGGCATCCAGGTCGCCAAGCTCGCGGGCCTGCCGCCGGCCGTGATCGCGCGCGCCAAATCGGTGCTGGCGAAACTCGAAGCGCAGGACCGCGGCCAGACCGCGCGCGCACTCGCGGATGATTTGCCGCTGTTCGCGGTTCCCTCCCGCGCCGCCGCCGAACCGGCGCCGCCGACCGAGGCGGAGTTGTTGCTGGAGGCGGTAAAGGCGCTTCATCCCGACGAAATGTCGCCGCGCGAGGCGCTGGAGGCGCTGTATGCGCTGAGGGCGAACCTGCCGAAGTGATAAGACTCCTCATCCTGAGGAGCCGCGAAGCGGCGTCTCGAAGGATGGCCACAGCCGGGCTCTCATGGTTCGAGACGCGCGAAGACGCGCTCCTCACCATGAGGGTTTGGCTAAGCCGCCGTCGCCTTGCGTCGCCCGTTCCACCACAGCGTCAGGTTCCAGCAGATGCAGGTGGCGAGCCCAAGGCTCAATCCGACCACCGAACCGAACTGCAACGCTCCGACATGCAGCACGGCGATCGCGAGGCCGAACCCCATCAGGCCCCAGGCGCTGTTGGCGATCACGGCCGCGGTGGCCGGGCCGCCGATGCGCGGGTGCAGGATCAGCATCATCGACGTGAACACGATCGGAAACAGCGCCAGCATGCCGCTGATACTGGGGCCGACCCAGCCCGACAGCGTGACGACGGTGGCGACCAGCGTCGCCACCAGCGACGCCCGCAGCGGAATGTCGAACCAGCGGCGCGTGACCGGCGGCATCCGGACGTGGCGATAGCGCGCCAACAGCGGAATGCAGATCGCGAACGTTATCGCGTTCACAATGAGTCCCGATATCAGCGGCCAGTGAAACTGACGGATGATCGCCGCCAGCCCGATCCAGACCGCGATCGCGGCGCCGGCACTCAGCGCAACGCCATGTCGCTGCGCCAGCACGACGTAAGTGAGCCCGAGCAGGATCGTTGCGGCATTGATCGGCAGGCTCGCCAGCGCGCCCTCGGCGATGAACGCCGCGTCGTGGTCGAGCGCGAGGAACACATAGGACGGCCCCGCCGAAATCGGCAGCGTCGCCACCAGCGCGCCGATCACCGGGCCGGATTTTTCTGTGATGATGGACGCCGTCACCACGAACGCCGCCGTGATCGCCATGCGGAGTGCGAGCGTGAGCAGGAAGGTGAGTTCGGGGGACATTATTTGTCGTCCCGGCGAACGCCGGGACCCATACGCCGCAGCGACGACAGCGACTAAATCCGCTGCATCGACACCGAAACCTTCGGGCCGTTCTTGATGGTCTGGTAGACCACGCAGTAGCGCTCGGTGAGTTTCAGGAGCAGATCGAGCTTGTCCTGCGGTGCGTCGGTCTCGACGTCGAAGCGCAAGCGTATCTCGGCGAATCCAACCGGCGCTTCCTTGTCGACGCCGAGCGTGCCGCGAAAATCGAGATCGCCTTCGGCGGTGACATTGCCGGACTTCAGCGGAATCTCGACCGCAGTCGCGACCGACTTCAGCGTCACGCCGGCGCAGGCGACCAGCGCTTCCAGCAGCATGTCGCCGGAGCACAATTCGAGCCCGGAGCCGCCGGTCGCCGGATGCAGCCCGGCGACCGCCAGCGCGCGGCCGGTCTCGACCTTGCAGGCGATGCCTTCATTGTCGATCGAGCCCTTGGCCTTCAGGGTAATCATCGCCGTCTTCGGATCGGTCTTGTAGCGATCCTTGATCGGGGCCTGGGTGGCGCGGAGTTGAGCGGCGTCCATTTTTCTTCTCTCCGGATTTTCCAACTAAAAAGCCGGTCGGGTGTAATCGGTTACCTTACCGATGTCACCACCACATTGCTTCACCAGTAGTTGATTTTACGTCAGCGTCGGGCACGCTGCGGTCGAGCGAGCGATCCAGCGCCGTCAGCACGCGGCGCTTGAAATTGTCGAAGTGCGGCGAGCTGCGGTCGCGCGGCCGCGCCAGATTGATCCTGATCTCCTCGAACAGCCGGCCAGGTCGTGGTCGCATTACCAGCACGCGGTCGGCGAGCACGACGGCCTCGTCGACGTCGTGGGTGACCAGGACCAGTGTCGGCCGGGTGTCGGCCCAGAGGTCGAGCAGATGGTCCTGCAGGTCGCGCCGCGTGAAGGCATCGAGCGCGGAAAACGGCTCGTCCAGCAACAGCACTTCCGGCTGCGGCACCAGCGCGCGGGCAATCGCGACCCGCTGCGCCTGACCGCCGGAGAGTTCGCGCGGCCAGGCATTGGCCTTGTCCGCAAGACCAACCCGCGCCAGTGCGGCGGCGACCTTCTCGCGCCGCGCCGTTGCCGGCAATTCCGACAGGCCGAAGCCGATATTGTCGGCGACGCTGAGCCATGGCAGCAGCCGCGGCTCCTGAAAGATGATTCCGATTTTGGCATGCGGCGAGGTGATCGCTTCCTCGTCGAGCCTCACCGTGCCGGTAGAGGCGCGGTCGAGGCCGGCGATGGCGCGCAACAGCGTCGACTTGCCGCAGCCGGAGCCGCCGATGATGGCGATGATTTCGCCAAGCCTGATATCGGCGGAAAAACGCTCCAGCGCATGAACGCCATTGGGATAGGTCTTGCCGACGCGGTCGAGCGCGAGCATCACTGGCCTCCGCCCTGACGGCCGAACGCATCCTGCCAGCGTAACAGCGGCGCAGTGGCGACCTCGATCAGCCAGTCGGTGGCCTTGCCGAGGATCGCGAAGATCACGATGGCGGCGAGAATTTGCGCGGGCTTGCCGAGTTGCTGGCCGTCGAGCAGGAGATAGCCTAGCCCCTCGGACGCGCCCATCAGTTCGGCGGCGACCACAAACATCCAGCCCAGCCCAAGGCCGACGCGGAGTGCGACCACATAGGCCGGCAACACCGCGGGCAGCAGGATGCGACGGATCATCGCCGGTCCCGACAGACGAAAGGTGCGGCCGACCTCGACGATCTTGCGGTCGACCGAGAGGATCGCACCCATCACGCCGAGATAGACCGGGAAGAACACGCCGGCCGCGATCAGCGCCACCTTCGAGGTTTCGAAAATGCCGAGCCAGAGAATGAACAGCGGCACCCAGGCCAGCGACGGGATCGCGCGCAACGCCTGCACAGTCGGATCGAGCAGCCGCCGCGCCAGATCCCAATAGCCGGAGATGGCGCCAAGCAGCGTGCCGGCAACCACGCCGAGGCCGAAGCCCGCGCCCACCCGGCTCAGCGTCGCCACGATATGACGCGACAGTTCGCCACTTCGCGCCAGTTCCATGATGGTGGCGAAGATTTTCGTCGGCGGCGGCACCAGCCGGCCGCTGGAGAGGCCGAGCCAGACCACGATCTCCCAGCCTATCGCCACGCCCACCGGCAGCAATAGCCCGAGCGCCGGCCGCGCATAGCGCGCAAGCCGCGGCGACGGCGCGGGCTGCGTCATCGCATCGTTCCGTGCGTCGGTCTGTTCGAGCGCTGGCAGTTCAACCGTCATGGCCATAGCAAGAACGCTTCTCGAAGGGGATTGCAAGGCGGGGACGACACCGGTGTTTTGGCCTCTAATTCGTCGGCAGCGGGACCTGGTCGTCGATCAACGCATCGAGCGTCGCCTTGACGTCGACCTTGGGGTCGATGACGCCGGCCTGCTGCAGGGCGACGCCGGCGGCGAGGATCGACTCGCGCTGGGAGCTGCCGATGCGACTATGGGTCAGCTCGGTGCGCTCCTTGAGCTGCTTGTCGACCACGCTGTCCGGCAGCCTGGTGACGCCGATGAAGGTCTTCTTCAGGTCGTCGTAATTGGCCAGCGAGTATTTGCGGGCTTCCTCATACACCGCGAGCACGCGGCGGACCACGTCCGGATAGTCCTTCAGGAACTGCTCGCGCACATTGAGGATGCCCCAGGTGTTGGCATCGGCCTTGCGGTAAAACAGCTTGGCGCCGTCCTCGACCTCGGCCTGCGCCATCATCGGATCGAGACCAGCCCAGGCATCGACGTCGCCGCGCATCAGCGCGGTCTTGCCGTCGGCGTGCTGCAGCAACACCGGCGTAATGTCCTTCTCGGTCAGCCCGGCGCCGAGCAGCGCGCGCACAAGGAAGATGTGCGGATCGGTGCCACGCGTCACCGCGACGCGCTTGCCCTTGAGATCCGCGACCGAGGCGATCTTCGAATCCTTCGATGTCACGAGCGCGGTCCATTCGGGACGCGAATAGACATAGATCGACTTGACCGGGTTGCCGTTGATCCTTGCGACCAGCGCCGCCGAGCCCGCGGTGGACCCGAAATCGATCGAGCCGGCGTTGAGGAATTCGAGCGCCTTGTTGGAACCGGCCGACTGCACCCAGACGATGCTGATGCCGTCTTTGGCGAATTCCTTCTCCAGCAATCCCTTTTGCTTAAGGATCAGCGACACCGGGTTGTAGGTCGCCCAGTCGATGTGAATTTCCTTGAGTGCGTCGGCCGCAAACGCCGTTCCCGGCAGCAAGGCCGAAGCCGCGATCGCCGCAGCGATCGCGCGCCGTGTAATTCCTGACATGGTCCAGCCTCCCCTCAGCTTAAAAAACATCTTGTTATTTCAATGAGTTAAGCCATGAGGTCAACGAGAAAATACATGCCGGCAATGCACCTGCGCGAGAACAACTTAGTCGAAGGCAAGCGGAATCCAGCATAGAATTGCTGCGGCTTTACAATCCTCCGTGACAGCGTCGGCGCCGTCCGATATCGGGTTAGACCATGGACAGCGTCGTGACAGAGGCCCGCCCTGCGGCGGATGAACGTTTCGATACCGTGCGGATCACCGCCGCGGTCGATGCCCTCGCCGAAAAGCATGCCGGCCGCGAGGACGTGTTTCGCTCGGCGCTGGCGCAATTGCTGAAAGCCGAGATGATGGCCGCACGGGCCACCGCGCAGGCCGTGCTGCTGAAGGATCGCCACGGCCGCCGTTGCGCCGAGCGGCTCTGCTTCATGCAGGATGAAATCATCCGCATCCTCTATTCCGCGGCGACGCGGCATCTCTATCGCTCGCATATCCCGTCCGGCGCCGAACGCATGGCGGTGGTCGCGACCGGCGGTTACGGCCGCGGCCTGATGGCGCCGGAGTCCGACATCGATCTGTTGTTCATCCTGCCCTACAAGCAGACCGCCTGGGGCGAACAGGTCGCGGAAGCCATTCTCTATTGCCTGTGGGACATGGGATTAAAGGTCGGCCACGCCACGCGCTCGGTCGACGAATCGATCCGGCAGGCGCGCGGCGACATGACCATCCGCACCGCGATCCTCGAAACCCGGTTCCTGACCGGCGACCAGCCGTTGTATGACGAGCTGGTCGCACGCTTCGACAAGGAAGTGGTGCAGGGCACGGCGGCCGAATTCGTCACCGCCAAGCTCGCCGAGCGCGAGGAGCGCCATCGCCGCGGCGGCCAGTCGCGCTACCTGGTCGAGCCCAACGTCAAGGACGGCAAGGGCGGATTGCGCGACCTGCACACGCTGTTCTGGATCGCGAAATATGTCTACCGCGTGCGCGAGACCGACGAACTGGTCGAACGCGGCGTGTTCGACGCGCAGGAATACCGCACATTCCGGCGCTGCGCCGATTTCCTCTGGTCGGTGCGCTGCAACCTGCATTTCGTGTCCGGCCGCGCCGAGGAACGGCTGTCGTTCGACATGCAGCGCGAGATCGCGGTCCGGCTCGGCTATACCTCGCATCCCGGCATGCAGGATGTCGAACGCTTCATGAAGCACTACTTCCTGATCGCCAAGGATGTCGGCGACCTGACCGCGATCCTGTGCGCCAAGCTCGAAGACGAACAGGCCAAGCCGGCGCCGGTGCTGAGCCGGGTGGTGGCGCGGCTGCGGCCGGGCGGCGCGACACGGCGGCGGGTGCCCGACAGCGACGACTTCATCATCGACAACAACCGCATCAATCTGGCGACGCCGGACGTCTTCAAGCATGATCCGGTCAACCTGATCCGGATCTTCCGGCTGGCGCAGAAGAACAACCTCGCCTTCCATCCCGACGCGATGCGCACGGTGACGCGCTCGCTGAAGCTGATCAACACGCAGCTTCGGGAAAGTCCGGAAGCCAACCGGCTGTTCATGGAGATCCTGACCTCCGACAACGCCGAAACGGTGCTGCGGCGGATGAACGAGACCGGCGTGCTCGGTCATTTCATCCGCGCCTTCGGCAAGATCGTGTCGATGATGCAGTTCAACATGTATCATCATTATACGGTGGACGAGCATCTGCTGCGCTGCGTCGGCTTCCTGCAGGAGATCGAGCGCGGCGGCAACGACGAGTTCACCGTCGCCAGCGACCTGTTCCGGAAAATCCGCCCCGAGCATCGCGCGGTGATCTACATCACCACGCTGCTGCACGACATCGCCAAGGGGCGGCCCGAGGATCACTCGATCGCCGGCGCCAAGGTGGCACGGCGGCTGTGCCCGCGGCTCGGCTTCAACGCCGCCGATACCGAACTGGTCGCGTGGCTGATCGAGCAGCATCTGACGATGTCCACTGTGGCGCAGTCGCGCGACCTGTCCGACCGCAAGACGATCGAGAATTTCGCCGCCGTGGTGCAGTCGGTCGAGCAGATGAAGCTCCTGACCATTCTCACCACCGCCGATATCCGCGGCGTCGGCCCCGGCGTCTGGAACGGCTGGAAGGCGCAACTGCTGCGCACGCTGTATTACGAAACCGAGCCGGTGCTCACCGGCGGCTTCTCGGAAGTGAACCGCGCCCAGCGCATTGCGGTGGCACAATCCGAATTCCGCGCCGCCTTCACCGAATGGCCGGAGGCGGAACTCAACGCCTATATCGCCCGGCAATATCCGGCCTACTGGCTCAAGGTCGAACTGCCGCGCAAGATCCGCCATGCGCGTTTCCTACGGGCCAGCGAACAGGCCGGCCACAAACTCGCGATCAATGTCGGCTTCGACGAGGCGCGCGGCGTCACTGAACTGACGATCCTGGCGACCGACCATCCGTGGCTGCTGTCGATCATCGCGGGCGCCTGTGCGTCCGCCGGCGCCAACATCGTCGACGCCCAGATCTACACCACTACCGACGGCCGCGCGCTCGACACCATCGCGATATCCAGGGAATACGACCGCGACGAGGACGAAGGCCGGCGCGCCACGCGGATCGGCGAGATGATCGAACAGGTGCTCGAAGGCAGGTTGCGGCTACCGGAAGTGGTGGCGCGCAAGGCCGCCGGCCGCGGCAAGGTCCGCCCCTTCGTCGTGGAGCCGGAAGTCACGATCAACAACCAGTGGTCGGACCGTTACACCGTGATCGAGGTCTCCGGCCTCGACCGCCCCGGCCTGCTGTATCAGCTCACGACGGCGATCTCGAAGCTCAACCTCAACATCGCTTCCGCCCATGTCGCGACCTTCGGCGAACGCGCCCGCGACGTGTTCTATGTCACCGACCTGCTCGGCGCCCAGATCACCGCGCCGACCCGGCAGGCTGCGATCAAGAGCGCGCTGATCCACCTGCTGGCCAGCGAAGACAACGTCGCCGCGGCATGATCGCCGCGACCCGGTCTATGCACGGCCGGGCGCTTCGTGATCCCCATCACGGAAGAGGCGTCTGAACCTTCGTAGGTGTCGGTCTCTTGAACCGGGGACGTGGGCGGAACGACCAACGGGTGTTCGCAGAGCCGACGATCCCCGTCGCAATGGAGGCGGGCATGGCACTTGTTTCCCAGACACAGCTTTCCCAGACACAGCGACCCATCGTCTCGGACGATAGCCTCGCGCTCATTGTCTATCTGCTTTACGGCGCGGGATATTTTTTCCTGATCCCGGCGATCGCAGGCGTCATCATCGCGCACATCAAGGCCGATGATGCTGACCCGGTGCTGCGGTCGCACTACCAGTTCCAGATCAGGACTTTCTGGATCGGGTTTCTGTACATCACGATCGGCTTTGTTCTCAGCGTCGTCCTTATCGGCATCCCCATTCTTGCCTGGTGGTTCCTGTGGTCGCTGATCCGCATCATCAAGGGCATCACATCGGTGAACGAGCACAAGCCGATCGCCAATCCCAGGTCCTGGCTGTTCGGGTAATTAACAACTCTCGTCCGCCTCTCTCTCTCTCTCTCTCTCTCTCTCTCTCTCTCTCTCTCTCTCTCAACTCGTCATTCCGGGGCGCGCGCAGCGCGAGCCCGGAATGACGAGATCAAACCTCCACACCCTCGTGCTGCAGCAGCCAGCGCTTCCGCTCCAGCCCGCCGCCATATTTGACCAGCGAACCGTTGGCGCCGATCAGGCGGTGACAGGGCACGACCACGCTGATCGGATTGGAGCCGTTGGCGTGGCCGACGGCGCGGATGGCCTTGGGCAGGCCGATCTTCGCGGCCAGTGCGCCGTAGCTCATCGTCGTGCCCGGTCGAATCTTCGGCAGCGCCTTCCAGACTTTCTGCTGGAACGCCGTACCCGCGACGCGCCATTCGATCTGTCGCAGGCGATCGATGTCCCCTTTGAAGTACCCCGCCAGCGCGGCCCTGAGATCGCGCGGCGCCCTTGCCTCCTTCAGGATGACGGCGCCATATTGCAGGCGCAGCAGCTCCTTCATGCGCGGTTCGTAATCCTCCCAGTCCAGCGCGCGCAACACGCCGTCGTCGTCGCTGACCAGCAGCGCCACGCCGATCGGCGTGTCCAACCGATCGAGGCCAAATGTTTCCGGCAGCTTCGCGCTCATCGTCGTTTCCAAAATTTCCAGCAAGCCGGCCGCATTTTTCACCGGCGCCGTGCTAGCGTCCACCCGAATTCCGTTTTGTTTGCGCATGATCTTTCGAAAAACCGGCACCCACTTTTCCGGATCATGCTTGAAATGGTTGGGGGACCACATGATTTTTATCGCAAGCGGCCTGGTCGCGGTCGTCGCGGCGCTGCATGCCTATTTTCTGGTTCTGGAGATGTTTCTCTGGACCAAGCCGCTGGGCCTGAAGACGTTTCGTAATTCAATCGAGAAGGCAACGGAATCGGCGGTGCTGGCCGCCAATCAGGGGCTCTATAATGGCTTCCTCGCCGCAGGCCTGGTCTGGGGCTTGTTCCATTCCAATCCGGGCTTCGCATTCCAGATCAAGACCTTCTTTCTGCTGTGCGTGATCGTCGCCGGAGTTTATGGCGCTGCAACCGTGAGCCGCCGGATTCTCTATGTGCAGGCCGCGCCTGCGGCGCTCGCCTTGATCCTGCTCTGGCTGGCTTGAGGCCGACCGCCGCACGTCAGCGGCATTATCTTGCCTTGCCACAACCGTTCCTCCACACTTCCGGCAACGATGACGTCCGGCCATCCAACGAGATGGCCGGGCCAGATCATCGGCCAACAGCATGGGAGGCAACGAAATGAGAAGCGGAATTTTTGGTCTGGTCGCCGGCGCCGCGGTTGCGGTCGCATTGTCGGCATCATCAGCCCAGGCGCAAAAGAAATACGACAGCGGCGCGACCGATACCGAGATCAAGATCGGCCAGACCGTTCCGTTCTCGGGCCCGGCGTCCGCCTATGCCGGCATCGGCAAGACCCAGGCCGCTTACCTGAAGATGATCAACGATCAGGGCGGCATCAACGGCCGCAAGCTCAACCTGATCCAGTATGACGACGCCTATTCGCCGCCCAAGGCCGTCGAGCAGGTCCGCAAGCTGGTCGAAGGCGACGAGGTTCTGTTCACCTTCCAGATCATCGGCACGCCGTCGAACGCCGCCGTGCAGAAATATCTCAACAGCAGGAAAGTACCGCAACTGCTCGCCTCGACCGGCGCATCGCGCTTCTCGGATCCGCAAAACGCGCCGTGGACGATCGCGTACAATCCGAACTACCAGTCGGAAGGGCGCATCTACGCCAAATACATTCTGAAGAATCATCCCAATGCCAAGATCGGCATCCTGTTTCAGAATGACGATCTCGGCCGCGACTATATCACCGGCCTCAAGGCCGGGCTGGGCGACAAGGCCGCCAGCATGATCGTCGCCGAGGTGTCCTACGAGCTGACCGATCCGACCATCGACTCGCAGATCGTCAAACTGAAATCGATGGGCGTCGACCTGCTCTACGACGCCTCGACGCCGAAATTCGCGGCGCAGGCGATCAAGAAGGTCGCCGACCTCGGCTGGAAGCCGGTCCACATCCTCGACATCAATGCCAGTCCGGTGTCGGCGACGCTGAAGCCCGCGGGGCTCGATATCTCCAAGGACATCATCTCTACCAATTACGGCAAGGATCCCGGCGATCCGCAGTGGAAGGACGACGCCGGGCTGAAGGCCTATTACGCCTTCATGGACAAGTATTATCCGGAAGGCGACAAGCTCAACACCGTCAACACCTACGGCTATTCGACGGCGGAACTGCTGGTGCAGGTGCTGCGCCAGTGCGGCGACGACCTGACCCGCGAAAACCTGATGCGGCAGGTGACCAGCCTCAAGGGCTTCGTTCCCAGCCTGGCCTTGCCGGGCATGTCGATCACGACGGGGCCGAACGATTATCGCATCAACAAGCAGATGCAGATGATGAAGTTCAACGGCGAGCGCTGGGAGCTGTTCGGCCCGATCATCGAGGACTCGGGCCCGGCCGGCTAGAGAGCCTTTCCGACCCGATCAACGAAATGAAGGCCGGGCGCAGGGTTGCCACCTTGCGCCGGCCAATTCGTTTTGGCCGGCGAGGGTCGGTCAGACTTTAGTCTGGCCCTGACGCCCTGAAATCGTTCAACTTTTCAGCACACCGCCACCTTGCATTGCAGCATCCGTTCCGCCAGTATCCGCGCCAGCGATGGCACCCGGCCACAACCGGACGAGATCATCGGCACAATCATAACCATGAGGAAATAATCGATATGAGGAAGGGTATTCTCCATCTGATCACCGGCACCGCGCTTGCGATGGCGCTGTCGGTTTCAGCGGCCTCCGCGCAGAAGAAATACGATACCGGCGCGACCGACACCGAGATCAAGATCGGTCAGACCAATCCGTTCTCGGGACCTGCCTCGTCCTATGCCACCATCGGCAAGACCCAGGCCGCCTACATGAAGATGATCAACGATCAGGGCGGCGTGAACGGCCGCAAGATCAATTTGATCCAGTATGACGACGCCTACTCGCCGCCGAAAGCGGTCGAGCAGGTGCGCAAGCTGGTCGAGAGCGACGAAGTGCTGCTCACCTTCCAGCTACTCGGCACGCCCTCGAACGCCGCGGTCCAGAAGTACCTCAATTCGAAGAAGGTGCCGCAGCTGTTCGCCGCCACCGGCGCGTCGAAGTTCACCGACCCGAAGAATTTCCCGTGGACGATGGGCTTCAACCCGAACTACTTCGTCGAAGGGCGCATCTACGGCCAGTACATCATCAAGACCTATCCGAATGCCAAGGTCGGCATCCTCTATCAGAACGACGACCTCGGTAAGGATTACCTGAACGGCATCAAGGCCGGTCTCGGCGACAAGGCGGCCAGCATGATCGTGGCCGAGGCTTCCTACGAAGTCTCCGACCCGACCATCGATTCGCAGATCCTCAAGATCAAGGACAGCGGCGCGGACCTGTTCTTCTCGGCCACCACGCCGAAGCAGGCGGCGCAGGCGATCAAGAAGATCGCCGAACTGGCCTGGCATCCGGTGCAGATCCTCGACATCAACGCGACCTCGGTCGGCGCGGTGATGAAGCCGGCGGGGCTTGAAGCCTCCAAGGGCGTCATCAGCGTCAACTACGGCAAGGATCCGCTCGATCCGACCTGGAAGGATGACGCCGGCATGAAGAAGTATTTCGAATTCATGGCGAAGTACTATCCGGACGGCGACAAGGATTCGAGCTTCAACTCCTACGGCTACTCGACCTCGCAGTTGATGGTCCATGTCCTCAAGATGTGCGGCGACGACCTGACCCGCGAGAACGTCATGAAGCAGGCCACCAGCCTGAAGAACGTCGTGCTCGATCTGGCGCTGCCGGGCATTCTCGCCAACACTTCGCCGACCGACTATCGCGTCAACAAGCAGTTGCAGATGATGAAGTTCAACGGCGAACGCTGGGAACTGTTCGGCCCTATCCTCGAGGACGCAGGCCCGGCGGGCTAGTGGCTTCGAGTTTCTGACATGCGATCGGCGGCCTCAGGGCCGCCGATTTGTTTTTGGGGGCATTCGTCGTCGTGCCCGGGCCTAGCCGTCCAAAGGACGGCGTCGCTTCCGCTCGCCTATGCCCGGGCATCCACGTCTTTGGCTGTGCAAGAGGGAAGACGTGGATGGCCGGGACAAGCCCGGCCATGACCTAAGTGGGTATCTCCCCAAACGTCTTCCCGACCGGCAGCACCGCGTGCCGGATCAGGCGGGAATCTTCGACGCCGGCCTGGCGATGCTTGACGGCTTCGCGGTAGACGGGATCGCGGATCATTTCGGCGAATGCCGCCACGCTCGGATATTCGGCGATGAAACAATGATCCCAGCGCTCCTCCGTGGGCCCGATCAACATCAGTTCAAACCGTCCCTGCCAGACGATCTTGCCGCCGAGCCGCTCGAACACCGGCCCGCTTTCGCGGCCATAGGCGGCATAGGCTTCCGCCCCGGTCGCCTTGCGGCCATCGGGATAGGCGGCCTGTTCCCGCAACCGGACCAGGTTGAGCATGTGGATCGGTCCCGGCCGATCATTGGCCTTGAATTGCGCGAACACTTCCTTGGTCGGATCGATATGGCCCATTCGGCTCTCCTTGTTCGGGTCTGTTGTTTGACGCGTTTTCTTAACGCGAACCGGGATCCCACCCCCGGATCAAGTCCGGGGGCATGCTTCGCTTGAAAACGCTATGTTATTAGCACGCGCCGCCGCACCTCCTAATCCCGCGTTAACCTTTCCGTAACCGACCTTTAAACTGCGGACGCTAGCTTGCGGCGGGACCGGTGTGAGCGGCGTTGCGTATGGCGTGGGGACGAAAAAAGAGCGGCGGACGCAAGGAGCCGCTATTCGGGCTTCCGGCCGCGCTCGCCGATCTGCGCCTCTCGCCGGAAGATCGCGTCCCTGACGCCGAAGACCGGCCAAAGAAATCATCCGCCAAACGCAGGACCGACGATAGCGACGATGAGGGCCCGCGCGAGCGCAAGCCGCGTCCGGCACGGAGCGGCGCCAAGCGCCGGTCGAAATCGCGCGGCCGCCTCTCGATCGGCCGGCTGTTCTACTGGACCGCGGTGCTCGGCCTGTGGGCCGCGATCGCGGTGGTCGGCGTCGTGGTCTATGTCGGCGCTCATCTGCCGCCGATCCAGTCGCTGGAGATTCCAAAGCGGCCGCCGACCATCCAGATCACAGGCCTCGACGGCAGCGTGCTGGCCTCGCGCGGCGAAATGCCGGGCGCCAATATCGCGCTGAAGGATCTGCCGCCCTATTTGCCAAAGGCGTTCATCGCCATCGAGGATCGCCGCTTCTATTCGCATTACGGCGTCGATCCGATCGGCATCCTGCGTGCGGCGGTGACCAACCTGCTGCATCGCGGCGTTTCGCAAGGCGGCTCGACGCTGACGCAGCAGCTCGCGAAGAACCTGTTCCTGACCCAGGAACGCACCATGGCGCGCAAGCTGCAGGAGGTGGAGCTCGCGCTGTGGCTGGAGCGCAAGCATTCCAAGTCGGAGATTCTCGAACTCTATCTCAACCGCGTCTATTTCGGCTCCGGCGCCTATGGGGTCGAGGCCGCGGCCCAGCGCTACTTCGGCAAGTCCGCCAGGAACGTGACCATCGCGGAGGCCGCGATGCTGGCAGGCCTGGTCAAGTCGCCGTCGCGGCTGGCACCGAACCGCAACCCCGAAGGCGCCGAGCAGCGCGCGCAGATCGTGCTGTCGGCGATGGCGGATGCCAAATTCATCACCAATGCGCAGGCGCAGGCCTCGATCGGACATCCCTCCTACAATGTGAAGCCGGTCGGCGCCGGCACCGTCAACTACGTCGCCGACTGGATCGGCGAAGTGCTCGACGACCTCGTCGGCCAGATCGATCAGAGCATCGTGGTCGAAACCACCATCGATCCGAAACTGCAGAGCGTGGCGGAAGCCGCCATCATCGACGAACTGGCGGCAAAGAGCGTGAAGTTCAATGTCAGCCAGGGTGCGCTGGTGGCGATGACGCCCGACGGCGCGGTGCGCGCCATGGTCGGCGGCCGCAACTATGCCGAGAGCCAGTACAACCGCGCCGTCACCGCCAAGCGTCAGCCCGGTTCGGCGTTCAAGCCGTTCGTCTACCTCACCGCGATCGAGGCCGGCCTGACACCCGAAACGATCCGGCAGGACGCTCCGATCGACGTCAAGGGCTGGAAGCCGGAGAACTACACCCACGAATATTTCGGTTCGGTGACCCTGACGCAGGCGCTGGCGATGTCGCTCAACACGGTTGCGATCCGTCTCGGCCTCGAAGTCGGGCCTAAGAACGTCGTGCGAACCGCGCACCGGCTCGGCATCTCATCCAAGCTCGATGCCAACGCCTCGATCGCGCTCGGCACGTCCGAGGTCTCGGTGATCGAACTGGTCGGCGCCTATGCACCCTTCGCCAATGGCGGGCTCGGCGTCTCGCCGCATGTCGTGACCAGGATCCGCACCAACGAAGGCAAGGTGCTGTACCAGCGCCAGGCCGATCAGCTCGGTCAGGTGATCGAACCGCGCAACGTCGCTGCCATGAACACCATGATGCAGGAGACGCTGATCTCCGGCACCGCGCGCAAGGCCGAAATTCCGGGCTGGACCGCCGCCGGCAAGACCGGCACCAGCCAGGATTATCGTGACGCCTGGTTCATCGGCTACACGGCGAACCTCGTCACCGGCGTCTGGCTCGGCAATGACGACAACTCGCCGACCAAGAAGGCCACCGGCGGCGGCTTGCCAGTGGAAGTCTGGACCCGTTTCATGCGAACGGCCCATCAGGGCGTGCCGGTCGCGAGCCTGCCGAATTCGCAAAGCGGCCTGTTCTCGAACCTGATTCAGGCCGCCTCGCAGGTCAACGCGCCCTCGCCGCCATCCCTGCCCCCGATGCAATCGCCCTCGCAGGTTCAGTCGCAAGCGCCGACGCCGCTGCCAACAAGCGGGGCCTATCGTCCGCCGCCGACGCGGACCTCGGCGCCACCCAATCCATCGGCGCGGCCGGAAGCGGCAGCGGGACTGGATGGCTGGCTGATGGAGCGGGTGTTCGGCGGCAACCGCTAGCCGGATTTCCAGGTCGGGGCGTTCGGACGGTGGGTTCGTCCGCGCCGCTCCCGCATTTGCCCGCGATCCGCCCACGCGACAGGTAACCGCACGCAACCGGCTATCGTTGCCGCGGGGCCGCAAAATCCTTTGCACGACCGGCTGCAATGACAGCTGCGGAATGTCATAGTTGAACCAATCGCCGGCAGCGGCATGGCACGCCGGCTCGACCCGGCGAGTGGGAGGGACGATGACTTTGACGGAATCCTACGTCGCGGGGCCGGCGGCCCCGGCTGTGCGCGATATCACGCTCGGCCAGTTGCTCGAACAGGCCGCAACGTCGGCGCCGGACCGGATTGCGTTGATCGCCGGGCTCCCCGATCCGAGCCTGCGCCGCCAATGGACCTATGCCGAACTCTACGCCGAAGCGCAGCGTATGGCGCGCGCGCTGCTTTGCCGCTTCAAGCCGGGCGAGCGGATCGCGGTATGGGCGCAGAACCTGCCCGAATGGATCATGCTCGAGTTCGGCGCGGGACTGGCCGGAGTGGTGCTGGTCACCGTCAATCCCGGTTTCAGGGCCAACGAAGTCGAATACGTGCTGAAGCAATCCCGCGCGGCCGGCGTGTTCGTGGTCAATTCGTTCCGCGGCAATCCGATGCTGGAAACGGTGCGCGAGGTTGCGCCGCGCTGTCCCGAACTGCGGGAGATCATTTGCTTCGACGACTGGCCGGCCTTCATCGCCGCCGGCGACGACAAGCGCATCGCGCTTCCCGTCGTCAAGCCGACCGATCCCGTGATGATCCAGTATACCTCGGGCACCACCGGCTTTCCGAAGGGTGCGCTGCTGCACCATCGCGGCCTTGCCAACAACGGTGCCGACACGGCCGAGCGAATGGGAATCGATCCCGGTGACGTCTTCGTCACGACCATGCCGCTGTTCCACACCGGCGGCTGCGTCTGCTGCGTCCTCGGGGCGGTGTCCAAAGCCGCGACGCAGGTACTGGTGGAGGCGTTCGAACCGGGGCTCGTACTCGAACTTCTTGCGGCCTATCGCGGCAATGCGATGCTCGGGGTGCCGACCATGCTGGTGGCGATGCTGGAGCATCCCGCCTTCGCATCCACCGACCTTTCGTCGGTCAAGGCGATCTGTTCGGGCGGCTCCACCGTGCCGGCGGCGCTGGTCGCGTTGCTCGAACAAAAATTGGGCGCGCCCTTCACCATCGTGTTCGGGCAGACCGAATGCTCGCCGGTCGCGGCCCAGACCAGGACGACCGACACCATCGAGGACAAGGCCGGCACCATCGGCCTGCCGCTGCCGAACATGGAGACCAAGATCGTCAGTCCCGACACCGGCAAGACGGTCGCGATCGGCGAAATCGGCGAATTCTGCACGCGCGGCTATCACATCATGCTCGGCTATTTCGAGATGCCGGAAGCAACCGCTGCCGCGATCGATTCCGACGGCTGGCTGCATACCGGCGATCTCTGCGCGATGGATGCACGCGGCTATTGCACGGTCGAGGGCCGCCTCAAGGACATGATCATCCGCGGCGGCGAAAACATCTATCCGCGCGAACTCGAGGAACTGCTGTTTCGCCATCCCAAGGTCGGCGAGGTCGCGGTGATCGGACTGCCGCACGAAAAGTGGGGCGAAGAGGTCGCCGCTTTCGTTCGTCCGGCGCCCGGCGCGGTGATCGACCGGGAGGAGCTGTCGGCCTACATGCGCGCCTCGCTCGCCCATCACAAGACGCCGAGGCACTGGTTCCAGGTCGAGGCTTTTCCGCTGACGGGATCCGGCAAGATTCAGAAGTTCAAGCTGCGCGAACTCTGGGCCAAAGGCGAGTTACAGGCCTTGTGAGCATCGCCTGACGTTTAATCCTGGATGCCGTAGCGGTGCAGGTCGTTGCCGTGGGTGTCGAGCCAGCTCTTGGCGCGCTCGACATGAGGGCAAATTCTGGCAACGACTCTCCAGAACCGCGCCGAGTGGTTCATCTCGACGAGATGCGCGACTTCATGGGCCGCGAGATAGTCCAGCACATAGGGCGGCGCGAGGATCAGCCGCCAGGAAAACGACAGCGAGCCCGCCGAGGTGCACGAACCCCAGCGGCTGGATTGATCGCGCAGCGACACCCGCTTGACCCTGACGCCGAGATCTTCGGCATAAGCCAGCGATGCCTTGTGCAGGTCCTTGCGCGCTTCGCGCTTGAGAAAATCGTGCACCCGCCGGTCCATGTGCTCGGCGCCGCCGGCCACACAGAGGATCCTCTCGCCGGAGTCGCGGGTTTCGGTCCACACCGTGCCGCGCTCGCCGGCGCGATGCGCCAGGCGGTGCGGCACGCCGCGCAACGGCACCACCGTGCCGATCTGAAAGGGGGCGGCCTTCGGCAAACGGCCGAGACGGGCGGCGATCCAGCCGCCGTGAAGCTGCGCAAACTCCCTGGCTTCGCCGAGATTGCCGCGCGGCGGCATGGTCAGGATGGCTTCGCGATCGGTCGGATGAATTCGCAAGGTGTAGCGCCGCGCACGGCGGTGCCGGCGCAGCCGGATCGCAAAGAATTGCGAGCCGTGCTTGACCATAAGAGTCGCGGGTTCGGCGGGCCGCCGATAGAGGAGCGCACGAGTAGCCATGTCTGACAGTCCGGGGGGCAGGAGATCGCCCGGATTCTGCCATATCCGCCGCCATTGAAATCGCTCGGCGCAAAAACAAATCATTTGCCCAATATACAGGGGCTGGCGGCAAAACCCCCTCTACCGGCAGGGGTTGGAACCAAAAATTTTGGGTGGAACCGGCAGCCCCGGATACCCTCAAGGACTGAGGTCATACTCATTCCTTGAGAGGGTCGCGAATCCAGATTCTTTTAATCAATTCAGGCGCTTACCGACGCGCCCGAATCGGCGAGCCGACTGCCGTTATTCGGCGGCAGCGACCAGTTTCGGCTTGGTGTCGGCCGCCGACAGCATGAAATCGGAAATGCGCGGCACGATTTCCGAACGGAACCGCGAACCGTTGAACACACCGTAATGCCCGACGCCCTTTTGCACGTAATGCACGCGACGATGAGCGGGAATCGCGGTGCACAGCGCGTGCGTGGCTTCGGTCTGGCCGAGACCCGAGATGTCGTCGTTCTCGCCTTCGACCGTCATCAGCGCCACGCGGCGGATTTTCGACGGATCGACCGGCTTGCCACGATGCATCATCTCGCCTTTCGGCAACGCATGCTTGACGAACACGACATCGACGGTCTGCAGGTAATATTCGGCGGTCAGATCCATCACGGCGAGATATTCGTCATAGAATTCGCGGTGCTTGTCGACCAGGTCGCCGTCGCCCTTGACCAGATTGCTGAACAACGCCTTGTGGGCGTCGGTATGGCGATCGAGGTTCATGGTGATGAAGCCGGAAAGCTGCAGGAAGCCCGGATAGACGTCGCGCATCACGCCGGGATGCGGGAACGGCACCTTGGTGATGACATTGTTGCGGAACCATTCGATGCCGCGCTCGGCCGCCAGATTGTTGACCGAGGTCGGATTGCGGCGGGTATCGATCGGGCCGCCCATCAGCGTCATCGACAGCGGCACAAAGGGGTCGTTGGCGGCTTCCATGACGGAAACCGCTGCCACCACAGGCACCGAAGGCTGGCATACGGCGATGACATGCATGTTGCCGCCGAGCACGTGCAGCATCTCGATGACGTAGTCGACGTAATCGTCGAGGTCGAAACGACCCTCCGTCAGCGGCACCATCCGCGCGTCGGACCAGTCGGTGATGTAGACCTCGTGCGTCGGCAGGAAGGCCTCGACCGTGCCGCGCAGCAGCGTCGCGTAATGGCCCGACATCGGCGCCACGATCAGCACGCGCGGCTGCGGCGAGCGCAGCGGGCGGGTCAGCTTGCGATCGAAGTGCAGCAGACGGCAGAACGGCTTTTCCCAGATCGAACGGACTTCGACCGGGGTGCGGACGCCGTTGACTTCGGTGAAGTCGAGACCCCATTCCGGCTTGCCGTAGCGGCGTGTGGCGCGCTCGAACAGCTCACAGGCCGCGGCGATCGATTTGCCGAATTCGGTGTGCGACCACGGATTGAGCGGGTTCTGAAACAGGATCTTCGTGGCATCAGTCACGGCGCGTGCCGGATTGAGCGACGCGTGGCCCATTTCGTACATCCAGTACATCGGCGTCGTAAGCGCCGGACTGCCTTCGGCCACCAGTGGCGGTGCTCCGCCAAACTCACCAATCGGCATTGATTTCTGACCCCTGTTTTGCGCCGCAGCATACTGCCGAATGCGTAATTAAGCGTCAATGCGCAGATCGGTGTTCTACGCGGCCAAAGTGCGGAAAGCCCCTCATTTGCACGGGGAACGTGACTTATTCGCCACCCCCGAGCAGCGATCCATGGCGTTTGGCGCTGCGTAAAAGGGCAAGAAAGATCGCAAATGAGGCAGCGAACAACGCGGCGTTGATGGCCAGCGAAGTGATCATCAGATCGGCCCGAAACACGTGGTCGATCAGCAACGCCCGCATGCCCTCGAACACGTAGGTCGGCGGCAGCGCCCAGGCGATATGTTGCAGCCAGGCCGGCAATACCGCGACGGGATAATAGATGCAGGCCAGCGGCATGATCCCGAACATCAGCGTCCAGACGATGCTCTCGGCACCGAGGCCGTTGCGCAGGACCAGGCCCGAAACGAAGATCCCGACCGACCAACTGGTGAAGATCAGATTGCAGAAGAAGGCTATCAGCGGCAGCCCGATTGCGAAGAAGTTGAAATCGAAGAAGAACAGCGCCAGCAGTGTCATCGGGATCACGCCGATCGCGAGCCGGATCAGGCTCATGATCATCAGCGAGATCAGGAACTCGATCGGCTTCAGCGGGCTCATCATCAGGTTGCCGAGATTGCGCGCCCACATTTCCTCGAGAAACGAGATCGAGAAGCCGAGCTGGCCGCGGAACAGGATGTCCCACAGGATCACCGCGCCGATCAGCGAACCGCCGGCGCGCGCGAAAAACCCCGACGTCTGCGAGATATAGCTCTGCAGAAAGCCCCAGGTGATGATCTGCAGCGCCGGCCAGTAGACCAGTTCCAGCAGCCGCGGCCAGGACGACATCAGCAGATACCAATAGCGCAGCACCATCGCATGGATGCGGTGCGGCGAAATGCCGTGATGCGTGACCGCTTCGCTCATCGCGTGCCCTCCGCCATCCCCCGCCCGCGCGCGACGTCGAGAAACACTTCCTCCAGCGTGGAGCGGTTGTAGCGCGCCATGATCTGGTCGGGGCTGTCGTCGTCCTCGATGCGGCCGCGCTTCATGATGATGACGCGGTCGCACAGCCGCTCCACCTCCAGCATGTTGTGCGACGCCAGAAGAATGGTGGCGTCATGGGTCTTGCGATAGTTGGCGAGATGCTGACGCACCCAGTCGGCGGTATCGGGGTCGAGGGACGCCGTCGGCTCGTCGAGCAGCAGCAGCTCCGGCTGGTTGATCAGCGCCTTCGCCAGCGCGACGCGGGTCTTCTGCCCGGCCGAGAGCTTGCCGTTGGCACGGTCGAGGAAGTCGTTGAGATCGAGGTCGGCGGCGAGCTGTTCGATCCGCTCGCGCAGGTTCTCGACCGCATAGAGCCGACCGAAAATGGTGAGGTTCTGCCGGACCGTCAGCCGCATCGGCATGTCGACATAGGGGCTTTCGAAATTCATCCGGCCGAGCACCTCGGCGCTCGCTTCCGGCATCGGATGGCCGAGCACCTGGATGCGGCCCGAGGTCGGCAGCACCAGCCCCATGATCATGGCGATCGTCGTGGTCTTGCCGGCGCCGTTGCCGCCGAGCAGGCCGGTGATGCTGCCACGTCCGATCCGGAACGTGACATCGTCCACCGCCCTGGTGGTCTTGTAGAGCTTGACCAGATGCGCAACGTCGATCGCGGCCGTCTCCGTCGGAGCGGCCTTGGACGATCCCTCAGGCGATGATGCCGTGACTGCGTCGCTATTGACCATTTCGGCCCGTTCATTGCGGCATCGCCGCGGCGAGCGCAAGGCTTTGCGGCAGTTCCCCGGGGCTTCATGGTTCGAGCCGCGCGCCGCACCATGAAGATCGGCAATCCATCGCCTCGTCCTCGAGCAGCGGCCTCTTGCCGCGTCTCGCAGGTTGGGGCCATCGCCGGTTTGTGATCGCGTCCCCGCGCGGCTAAACTATGGGAATGACCGACGTTGCCGCCTCCGACTTCCGAAATCCGCACCGTTATGTCCGCCTGGATACGATATTGCGGCTGCGCTGGCTCGCGGTGCTCGGCCAACTCGCCGCCATTTTCATCGTCGCCCAGGGGCTGGAATTCGACGTCGCGGTTATTCCCTGTGTCACCATTATCGGCCTCTCGGCGTTGCTCAATCTGGCGCTGCAGATCGCCTTCAACCCGATGCAGCGGCTGGAGCCGGTCTACGCGGCAAGTCTGCTCGCGCTCAACATCGTTGAACTTGCCGGATTGCTGTTCTTCACCGGCGGACTGCAGAACCCGTTTTCATTCCTGTTCCTGGCGCCTGTTCTGATCTCGGCGACGGCGTTGCCGATCCGGCTGACGATCGCGATCGGCGTCCTCGCGGTCGCCTGCGCCTCGGCGCTGGTGTTCTTCCATTTGCCCTTGCCGTGGGACAGCGACGACCCGCTGGTGCTGCCGCCGATCTATCTGCTTGGGGTCTGGCTTTCGATCCTGCTCGCCATCGGCGTCACCAGCCTCTATGCGTTCCAGGTCACCGAGGAAGCACGCAAGCTTTCCAATGCGCTGGCCGCAACCGAACTGGTCCTCACGCGTGAGCAGCATTTGACCCAGATCGACGGCCTGGCCGCCGCCGCCGCGCATGAACTCGGCACGCCGCTCTCGACGATCTTTCTGATTTCGCGCGAGCTGGAGAAGACGGTTCATGACAACGACCATCTCGCCGCCGATCTGAAAACCCTGCGCGAACAGGCGCAGCGCTGCCGCGACATTCTGGCCAAGATCACCCAGCTTTCCTCCTCCGGCGCGCCGTTCGACCGCATGCCGCTGTCGACGCTGATCGAAGAAACGGTGGCGCCGCATCGCGATTTCGGCGTTGCTATCAAGGTGCGGCTTGCTGTCGCAGCCACGCGCGAGCCGGTCGGCGCACGAAACCCCGCGATCCTCTACGGCGTCGGCAACATCCTGGAGAATGCCGTCGATTTTGCACGGAACACCGTAGAGGTGAACGCGTGGTGGAACGCCGATAGCGTCGAGATCGTGATCTCCGACGACGGGCCCGGTATCGCGCCCGACATGCTGAAACGGATCGGCGAGCCCTATTTATCGCGACGCCCCAGCGCAGAAGAGGCCCAAAATGAGCATTCCGGGCTCGGGCTTGGCGTATTCATCGCCCGCACGCTGCTTGAGCGAACCGGCGCCAAGGTGTCCTTCTCCAACCGGATCTTTCCCGATCACGGCGCCGTGGTGCAGATCGCCTGGCCGCGCGACCGCTTCGAGGCGGATGAGCCAGCAGGCGGAACCGAGGCTTAGAACTGTTCTTGAAGCCATTCTTGGCATTATGAATGGCACCCCAGTCCGACTATAGGCGGCCTTGGCAGCGCCACCTTGCCACGCCATATCTTAGGCGTCCGCAACACGGGGATACCTGACCTTGAACGCCATCGCCGAACTGAACGATCACACCGACCGCTCACTCCTGATCGTCGAGGATGACAAGCCGTTTCTGGAGCGTCTGTCGCGTGCGATGGAGACCCGCGGCTTCGCGGTGACCTCCTGCGACAGCGTATCCGACGGTCTCGCCGAGATCGGCCGCGCGGCACCCGCCTTTGCCGTGGTGGATCTGCGGCTCGGCGACGGCAACGGCCTCGACGTGGTGTCGGCGTTGAAGCGCAAGCGCCCCGAGGCCCGTGCGATCGTGCTGACCGGTTACGGCAACATCGCAACCGCAGTCACGGCGGTGAAGATGGGCGCGGTGGATTATCTCTCGAAGCCCGCCGATGCCGACGACGTCGTCGCGGCCTTGCTCGCCAGCGGCACCGAAAAATCCGAACTGCCGTCGAATCCGATGTCGGCGGACCGCGTGCGCTGGGAACACATCCAGCGCATCTACGAAATGTGCAACCGTAACGTCTCCGAAACCGCGCGGCGGCTCAACATGCACCGCCGCACCCTGCAGCGCATCCTGGCGAAGCGCGCGCCGCGGTAAGTCTTGTCCCTCATGGTGAGGAGGCGCGAAGCGCCGTCTCGAACCATGAGGCCCGAAACAGTTCGGCCACATCCTTCGAGACGCAGGCTTCGCCTGCTCCTCAGGATGAGGGTCGTCTACGGAACCCCCTAAAACTCCCCATGCCTCGGCCGATCGACCAGCCGGTTGATCCGTTGCGCCGCCGCCATCGCAAAGCGCGCCGTCATCAACAGGGGTCGACGCGTGCCGGCGGAATGCTGCGCGCTGTGGCAAGCCCGTCTCCCGTCATGCGGGATATTCCTCGACGGTTACGGCAATATTCCGCGCCGCCGCGACGGCGATTGCGATCGGCGTCGCCCGCGAGGCCGCCGAGCAGCGCTTTTATACGTGCATCCTCCTGCATAGTCCGCTAGATGCGGATTAAGGTCACCGCGTTGCGCGACCTCTCGTCCTGACCGCGCAATGAATAAAATAATGGTGACCTGAAATAATAGCGACCCGGAGGCGACGACCCGATGAGTGAGCTTGACGAATTCCGGCGCGAGGTCGAGGCATGGTTTCGCGAGAACCGGCCGGCGAATCCGGGTTTTCTGTTGCCCGAATCCTTCATGGAAGTCGGGTCGGACGCGCAGTTCGAATTTTTGCGTAACTGGCAGCGCAAGATCTATGACGCCGGATATCTCGGCATGGCCTGGCCGAAGGAATATGGCGGCCACGGAAAGCCGCAAGCCTATCAGGACATCGTCAACGCCGAGATGGCGAAGCAGAAGGTGCCGTTCGTCCCCAACACCATCGGCCTCAATTGGGCCGGCCCGCTGATTCTGGCGCGGGGCACTGAAGAAGCGAAGAAGCGCTACATCAAGGGCATCCTGAACGCCGACGACATCTGGTGCCAGGGATTTTCCGAACCGGACCAGGGTTCGGACCTCGCCAACAGCCAACTCGCAGCAAAGCGCGACGGCAACGACTATGTCCTGAACGGCTCGAAGATCTGGACCAGCCTCGGCAGCTACGCCAAATACATGATCCTGCTGGCGCGAACCAATCCGCAGAAGCCGCGCTACGATGGCCTCTCGTTCTTCCTCGTGCCGATGAAGACGCCGGGCATCGAGCCGCAGCCGATCAAGAAGCTGACCGGCGAATACGGTTTCAACCAGACCTTCTTTACCGACGCGCGCATCCCTGCCGAGTGCATGATGGGCAATGAAGGCGAGGGCTGGAAGATGGCCATGCTGACCCTGACCTTCGAACGGGGCGTGACCGGCGGACAGGGCGGCGGTGTCAGCCGCGTCGCGCTCAGCCTCGGTGACGTGGTCGAGCTCGCGCGCCGCTCCCGGCGCGACGGCCGACCGGCGTTGGAGGACCCCGCGATCCGCGACCAGATCGTCCGCTTCATGGTGGAAGATCAGGGCGACCGGCTGTGCGCCAAGCGCGGCGAGATCGCCGCGTTGTGCAGCGAGCGGCCGACCGCGCTCGGGCTGTCGCAGAAATTGCGCGTGAGCGAGCATCGGCGACGAATGTTGCAGTTTGCCCTGTCACTACAGGGCGCGAATGCCGTGCGCTTCGTCGGCGACAGCCAGGCAATCGACGGTGGCCTGTGGCAGCGCTCCTATTTCAATTCGTTCTCTTCGACGATCGGCGGCGGCACCAGCCAGATCCAGGCCAATATCGTCGGTGAGCGCGTGCTCGGACTCCCGAAGGACTGATGTGATGTCGCAACTCAGCACCAAGATCACCTTCACCGAAGAGCAGACCATGCTGCTTGACACCGCGACTGCTTTCTTCCGCGAGAAAAGTCCGACGGCGACCGTTCGCAGACAGATCGCGTCGGAGTCCGGCGTCGATCGGGAGCTTTGGAGCGAGATTGCCGAGCTTGGCTGGCTCGGCATCGCGGTGCCGGAACGTTTCGGCGGCAGCGGGCTCTCGCTCGCGGACGTTACCGTCATCGTCGAGCCGATGGGCCGTCACCTCGCCGGCACCCCGTTCGTCTCCACCCAGCTGTTCACGCAGGCCTTGCTGGCGGGGGGCTCCGATCAGCAGCAGCGCGACATCCTGCCGAAGATCTGCGGCGGATCGATCGGCTCGGTGGCGCTGTTCGAAAGCGACGGTGACTGGAACCTCGATCATCTCGAATGCGCGGCGGTGATCGCGGGCGATGCGGCGCGATTGAGCGGAACCAAGACGCTGGTCTGCGACGCCGCGGTCGCGGACTTTGTTCTGGCGTCGGTTTCGCTCGATGGCGCGCCGGCGCTCGCGATCGTCAAGGCCGCGGATCTCCCGCGCAAGACGCGGGAGACGGTGATCGATGAAACCCGCCGCGCCTTCAGCCTGGACCTGAACGGAGTCAATGTTCCGGTTTCGTCGCTCATCACGGGCGAAAAGGCCCGCGCCGCGCTCAAGGCCATCCGCGACTGTGCACTCCTGCTGGCGTCGGCCGAGGCGGCCGGCGGCATTGCCGGCGCGCTGGACGTCATCGTCGAATACCTCAATACGCGAACGGCCTTTGGACGGAAGATCGGCAGCTATCAGTCGCTCAAGCACACTTGTTCCGAGATTCTCGTCGGACTGGAGCGCGCGCGTTCGCATGTTTACCACGCCGCGTCCCTGGTCGCGGCCGGCGAGGATGCCGAAGTCGCGCTCCGGATGGCAAAGGTGGAGGCGGGAGACACCTTTGTTTTCGCAGGCGACCGGGCCATCCAGTTTCATGGCGGCTTTGGCTTCACCTACGACTGCGACGCACAGCTGTATTTGCGCCGCGCGCTCTGGCTGCAATATGCTTTTGGCGATGCGGCCCATCATCGGCGACGGCTTGCCGATCTGTTGCTGCCGCCTGGTTAGAGCCTTTTCCGTTCCGATTGAATCGGAACGGGGCTCTAGATTCTTGTTTTGACGCGTTTTCTTGACGCGAACCGGTGCCCACTTCGCTGGAAAACGCTCTAGCCAAAGGCCATCGAGTCGATGCACGGCCTCGACTCGACGCCTCCTTTAAAACTCTCCATGTCCCTGCGGATCGACCAGCCGGTTGATCCGTTGCGCCGCGGCCATCGCGAACCGCACCGTCATCAGCTTGCGGGTCGGCGCGGGCAGGCGGTGCTCGGGCGCCTCGCAATGCAGATGCGCGCCATAGGCGTCGGCGATGATCAGGCCGGTGTCTGCCGGAAAGATCTCGCACGGCAGGTCCTGCGTGAAGGCAAAGAACAGCCGGTCGCAATGCATCCGATAGTCCTGCCATTTCTGATCGGCGCGCAGGTCTTCCAGCGATGACTTGATCTCGACGATCCAGATCTCGCCGCGCTCGTTCAGCGCCACCAGGTCGGCGCGCCGGCCGGACGGCAGCGGCAATTCGCTGATGCAGGAAAAGCCCAGCGATCGTAACAGCCGCGCGGTGCCGCGCGCGACCGCCAGCGCCGTTTCCGACTGGCGGCCATCCGGCGGGGGTACGAGGCTGATCTGGCGGGCGGGCGATTCCATACGCTCGAACCTTACCCGATTCCGGACCGTCCAACAGCTGTCCGCCCGCTCTGTCCGAGCGAAAACCGGCTCCCACTTTTCCGGATCACGCTTGAGCCAGCCACAAATCCGACCCCGGCCCGCCTTGTTTTGGACCACACGCCACCGTGAAGCCGGGGGAACTTGGGTTCCAGGGGACGAAACACTGGAGGAGAACCATGCAGTCATCCACCGCGCTTCGCTCTCTCGCATTCGCGCTCGCAGCCCTTCCACTGTCCGCCGGCCTGTCGGCGGCATCTGCCAAACCCACGGTCGAAGTCGCGTTCGTGCTCGACACGACCGGTTCAATGGGCGGGTTGATTGAAGGCGCCAAGCGCAAGATCTGGTCGATAGCGACCGCGATCGTCGACTCTAATCCTGACGCCGATATCCGGATGGGCCTCGTCGCCTACCGCGACATCGGCGATGACTACGTTACCAGGAAGGTCGAGCTCACCAACGACATCCAGGATCTCTACGCCAATCTGCTGGAACTCAAGGCGCGCGGCGGCGGCGACTGGCCGGAGAGCGTCAACGAGGCGCTCGATGTCGCCGTCAACAAGCTGCAATGGACCCAGGGCGGCGACACCAGGCGGATCGTGTTCCTGGTCGGCGACGCGCCGCCGCACATGGACTATGCGCAGGACACCAAATATCCGGTGACGCTGTCGGTGGCGAAGCAGAAGGACATCATCGTCAACGCGGTGCTCGCCGGCAACGCCGCCGATACCGAGCGGGTCTGGCGCGACATCGCCCAGAACGGCAACGGCCGCTTCATTCCGATCCCGCAGGACGGCGGGCAGATCGTCGTGATCGAAACACCCTATGACCAGGACATCATTATCCTGCAGCGGGAGATCAACGGCACCGTGATCCCCTACGGCCCGCGCGCCCTGCAGAAGCGCACCGAGGACCAGACGCAGCAGTTGTCGCGGCTGGCGGCCGCAGCCCCGTCACAGGCGTCGGAGATGGCGAGCTATATCAACAAGCGCGCACGATCGACCTCGGAAGCCGTCACCGGCGGCGGCGACCTCGTCGCCGACATCGACGCCGGCCGCAACAGCTTTTCCGCGATCAAGGACGAAGACCTTCCCGACAATCTGCGGGCGATGAAGCCGGAAGCGCGCCTCGATGAGGTCAACAGGCAGATGAGCCAGCGCAAGGAGCTCAACGAGAAGCTCGGCGCGTTGGTGGCCCAGCGCGACAAATACGTTGCCGAACAGCGCGCCAAGGCCTCTCCCAAGGCGTCATCATTCGACCGCGTGGTCGAGGATACGCTGAAAGCGCAGATCAAGCGGTAGATTTCAGTGTCATTCCGGGGCGATGCGTAGCATCGAACCCGGAATCTCGAACTTCCGGGTCTGGTGCTAACGCACCATCCCGGAATGACACAGCCTCCCGAATCTTCCCCTTGGCGAAAGGCCAAAAATCGGCAATCTGCCGCCATGAACCAGCAAACCGAGACCCCCACCGGGACCCAGCCGAAGGCCGGCGCGATCATCGTGCCGGTGACGCTGTTCGAGCAGAACTGCACCATCATCTGGCACGAGCCTTCCAAGAAGGCCGTGGTGATCGACCCCGGCGGGGACGTTCCCAAGATTCTGGAAGCGATCAAGCAGACCGGCGTCACCGTCGAAAAGATCTGGCTGACCCACGGCCATATCGACCATGTCGGCGGCGCCGCCGAGCTGCGCGACGCGCTGCAGGTGAAAATCGAAGGCCCGCACATTGCCGACAAATACCTGCTCGACAATGTCGTCTCGAGCGGCGAGCGTTTTGGTATGACCGGCGTGCGCAATTTCGGACCCGACCGTTGGCTCGACGAGGGCGAGCAGGTCTCGATCGGGGACCTGACCTTCGACATCCTACATTGCCCCGGCCATTCGCCGGGCAGCGTGGTGTTCTTCAACAAGGAATTGCGTTTCGCCCATGTCGGCGACGTCCTGTTCAACGGCTCGGTCGGGCGCACCGACCTGCCCGGCGGCAGCCACGCTACGCTGATCAACTCGATCAAGGAAAAGCTGCTGCCGCTCGGCGACGATGTCGGCTTCATCTGCGGTCATGGCGCCGGCTCCAGCATCGGCCAGGAGCGGATGACCAACCCGTTCATCACCGGCGAGATGTGATAGGCAGCGAGCGTCGTAACGGTGCTGGCTACTCCGCCGCGATCATCTCGGACGCGTTCGCCTCTGCGAGGTGGCGCGTTCCCCAGTCCTTGATGGCGGCAACCACCGGCACGAAGGTCCGGCCCTTGCGGGTCAGGCGGTATTCGACCTTCGGCGGCACCACGCCAAAATCCTTACGATCGATCAGTCCGCTCTCGGTGAGCGCCTTCAATTCGCGGCTCAGCACGCGCGGCGCGATCTCAGCGCTGCCTATCATGCCGCGCAGCAGGCCGGCGCGGATTTCGCCATAGCGCCGCGGACCATCCTTGAGGTCCCAGACGATGCGCAGCTTGTATTTGCCGCTGATCATTTTCTGAAATGCCGCGACCGGGCAGCCGCAGGCCGGCGCCGTCCTTGGCTTCGCCATCGCAGACCTCCACTAAGCATTCGCTTGTCTTGACGCGAACCGGCGTCCACTTCGCTTGAAAACGCTTTCGTCGCGCAGGATAGGAGCCGTGGAAAGAATGTCCATATGGACATTTTTGTCCGTACTTGCGCCGATGCGCACAAGCGCGCCAGATGTCCGGTGCAGCCCGACAGAACCAGAGGAGGCATCGGTGAAGCATTTCATGATCAGATACCGGTTCGCCAACGGCACCACCGAGGACTGGCACCGTGAAATTGCCCGCTTCATTTCCGCACTCGACAACGATCCGGAACTGAAGGGGCGGATCGTCTACCGCTGTCTGAAACAGCGCGACGATGCCGGCTATTTCCACCTCGCTTCGGCCGTCGACGACGAGGCGGTCAAGACGCTGCAGCAGCGCGACTTCTTCAAGCACTATACGGAAAAGACCCGGCAGGTCGCCGATGGCGGCGACGTCACGGTAACGCCGATCGAATGGATCGCCGAAACCAGCGCGGCCTGAACGCCGCGGCCGCGCGTGGCTATTTCATCAGTCCCGCGGCCGTCAGCGCCCGCGTGATGACGCTGCTGACGTCGATACTGTTGCGCTTCGATGCGCGCCGCGGCTTGACCGGGCGAATTAACGTTGTCCGCGGCCACAGCGTGGCGGCAAGATCCGGTGACTGCAGGGATGCCGTGGCGGCCGACGGAATGACCGGTGCCGCAGGCTTTGGCGCCGGCTTCGCGTCGTCCGCCGGGGATAGCTTGCCAGCTTCGTTGGGCTGGCTGACGCGTTCGGTCAGGCCGAAAAAATTCGCGATGTGATAGGACGACGAAATGCCGGCCTCGATCATGAACGCGCCCGCGGTGCCATAGTTTTCGTCACTGCCGTCGGCGAGCCCCAGCGGGGTGCCGTGGGCCATGTCGGTGATGGTGTAGGATTCGACCAGGGTCTCGCCCTCTTCATTCCACCAGACATCGCGCGGATAGCCGTCGACGTTGGCTGTCGACATCGGCGCCGATGGCAGCCCGTGCACGTCGAGCCATTGCTTGACGATCTCGTTGGCATTGGCCGGATTGACCGTTCGGTCGGCGCTGCCGTGCCACACTGACAATTTCGGCCACGGGCCCTTGTGCTTCGAGGCCTTGCGCACGAGGTCGCCGAGTTCACGCGCGGGGCGCGGCGACGACTGCATCATGCCGCTGAGCGCTTCCCGCACATTGCTGGCGATGCCGAACGGCAGGCCGGCGATCACGGCGCCGCCCGCGAACACTTCCGGATAGGTCGCGAGCATCACCGACGCCATGGCGCCGCCGGCGGAGAGTCCGGTCACGTAGATGCGACGCGAATCGATTTTGTGCTCGGCGACCATCCGCGCGATCATCTGCCGGATCGAAGCCGCCTCGCCGCGCCCGCGCGCGATGTCACCCGGATTGAACCAGTTGAAACAGGTGTTGGCGTTATTCGCTGCCTGCTGTTCCGGCATCAGCAACGCAAAGCCATAGCGCTTCGCAAGCGTCGACCATCCGGTTCCGACATCGTAACCGGCGGCCGTCTGGCCGCAGCCATGCAGCACGACGACGAGGGCAGGCGTCCGCGGAAGGTGCTCCGGTACGAACGCGAGCATCTTCAGCGCGCCCGGATTGGTGCCGAATCCGGTCATTTCGACGAGCGGGCTGCGGACAGCCGACGATGCGCTCAGTCCATAGGCTCCCAAGCCATTGAACCCGCTTAGCTTCGAAAAATGTCGCATCAATTCGACGTTCTGGGCGAGGGACAAATTGCAGCTCCTGGGGGCGATCGTTCTAGTAACGTCACTCAGAACAGATAGTTGCTGCACTGCAAAATGAAAAGGCCGTGTGCTGTCGTTCCCCTGAATCATATTTTCGTTGTTGACGTCAATTTGTCACGGTCGCGCGCCGCATCCATGTCAGAAATGCGGCACATGTGATGATCGACAGCCCAAACAACGCGCATGCGGCCAACAATGCCAGCCGTGCCGACTGACTGACTTCAACCGCAAAGTATACCGCTCCGATCGCCGCAACGCCCGCGGCGTTGGCGATCTGCGCGGTCGTGCCGTACATGCCGGAGCCTGCGCCTGCGCTCACCGGTTTCACCGACGAGAGCACGGCGCTCGACAACGGCGCCATCACCAGCCCCTGGCCGTAACCGAAGATCGTCAGCACCAGTGCAAGCGACATCGCCGACGGCGCACCGGCCGATTCGACCAAAGCCACCAGCGCCGCAAGGCCGGCGATCTGCACACAGCAGCCCTCGATCAGCACCAGCGTGCCGCGATGACGGGCGCGCGCGCCGCCATGACGCGACGCGATCACGAAGGTCAGCGCCAGCGGCACGAAGACGAGACCTGCCTGCAGCGGCGGAATATGCAGCGCCCGCTGCATGAAGACAGTCATGACGAGATAGAACGACAGGTTGGCAAAGAAGAAAAAGAATACGGCGGCGAGACCGCGCATGAAGGCGGCGTCCGACAGCAGCGACAGATCGATCAACGGCATGCCGCCACGGCCGGCCACCGCGCGTTCGAGCTTCACGAAGGCACATATGATCGCGGCGCCCGCCGCCATCACCAGCCAGACCCAGGCTGACCAGTGCACGTCATGACCGAACAGCAGCGGGCCGATCAGGCACAACAGTCCGAGAAACAGCACGATCGAGCCTGGAATATCCAGCCGCGTGCCGGCACGGCGCGGCGCCATCGGCATGATCCGCAGGGCTGCTGCGATGATAACAGCGCCGAACGGCACGTTGACGAAAAACACTGCGCGCCAGCCGAGCCCGGCAAGATCCAGCGTCACCAGAATGCCGCCGAGCAGGAAGCCTGCGGCGCCGGCCAGTCCCAGCACGATGCCGTAGATGCCGAAGGCGCGGGCGCGCGAGGCGTCCGCGAACAACAGATGAATGGTGGCCAGCACCTGCGGCACCATCAACGCCGCGGTAGCACCTTGCGCCAGCCGCGCGACGATCAATTCCGGACCCGACTGCACCAGGCCGCACCACAGCGAGGTGACGGTAAAGCCGGCGACACCCGCGACGAATACGTTGCGGGTGCCGTAGATGTCGCCGAGCCGGCCGCCGGTGACCACCAGCGTCGCGTAGGCGATCAGGTAGATGGCGATGACCGCCTCGATCTGCGCCGCGCCGGCGTGCAGCTCGGCCGCAATCGTCGGGATCGCCACGTTGACGATGAAGGCATCGACCCCGAACATGAATTGCGCCGCGACAACAGTCGCAAGCACCCGCCAGCGGCGCGAGGAATCGACCGGAGCTGAAACAATCTGATGCATGGCGAAGAGCCTTGTCCGAAATCTGTTGCATCAACGGTTACAGATTCCGGTCATCCCGGCGATTACCCCGGAGGTAAGAGAAGCCTGCCCGATTGCTGCATCTGAATCGGGGATTCCTGCAACCCATTCGGCGGTCTAGGACGCGACCGGCTCCAGCGATCCGGTGAGCGAGGCGCGTTGCGACAGCTCGATCCAGTTGCCGTCGGGATCGCGCACCATCGAAATTCGCGCGGTGGTGCCGAGCGTCACCGGCGCCCGCGCTTCGCGGCCGCCATGGGCCAGCACATGGGCGTGCTCGCGATCGACCTCGAACACCTGAAAGGTGATGTAGCGCCAGCCTTTGCCCTCGAAGGCGGCATCATCTGGCGCATCGGCTGCGGGTTCTACGATCAGCACCGTGTCGCCTGCCAGGAAGGTCATCACACCATCAACGCCGGCAGGCGCGCCCTCCTTCAGTCCGAGCGCCTGCGTGTAGAAGCGACGATGCGCATCGACGTCGCGAACGCCGAGACGTATCCCGATGCGCTCGATCCCGAACATGCCTTTTGGCACCAGCGCAACACGATTGCCTTCCGGATCCGTCATCGGCGCCGGCGCGGCGATGCCGTCGCGCGCAATCAGCAGTTCGAGGTAGCCCGATGGCGGGTTGTCGGGCAGCGTCTCATAGACCTGATTGATTTTCAGGATCGAGCCGCAGAGGTCGTGGCGATGCTGCTTGTAGCCGCGGCGGATCGGCTGGGTGTGGTCGAACGGCAGGCCGATCTCGTTCTGCCAGAACGCCAACGCCGCCGGCGCGTTGTTGGTGGCAAAGCCGATATCGATGCGGGGTTTCGCCAGTCTCATGATGCCTTTTCCTTACCCGGCGCTGCGAGCCAATTCCGGGCGACGGTATGTCACATCCATAGCGTTTTCCAGCGAAGTGGCGGCCGGCTCGCGCCACGAAAACGCGTCAAATATAGAGTTCGCGCGACAACCATGCGCGGGCCGCGGGCTTCGAGGATTGCCTTGCCCCGCCCCACCCCGTAGTTTGGTCCCGAGCAATTCCAAAGAACAATAAATCCGGAGAGAAATCCCCATGGCGCGCCTCAAATTCGGAGCCTTCCTCGCCCCGCATCATCCGATCGGCGAGCATCCGATGCTGCAATTCCGCCGCGACCTCGATTTCGTCGAGCAGATCGACGCGCTCGGCTTCGACGAATTCTGGTGCGGCGAGCACCATTCCTCGGGCTGGGAAATGATCGCCTCGCCGGAAATGTTCCTCGCCGCCGCCGGCGAACGCACCAAGCGCATCAAGCTCGGTACCGGCGTGATCTCGCTGCCCTATCACCATCCCTTCAACGTCGCCCAGCGCATGGTGCAGCTCGACCACATGACCGGCGGCCGGGCGCTGTTCGGTTCCGGTCCGGGCGCACTGGCGTCGGATGCGCACACGCTCGGCATCGATCCGATGACGCAGCGCGATCGCCAGGACGAAGCGCTCGGCATCATCCGCCGGCTGTTCAGGGGCGAGCGGGTCACCGCCAAGAGCGACTGGTTCACCATGAACGACGCAGCGCTGCAGCTTCTGCCGCTGCAGGAAGACATGCCCTGCGTAGTGGCGTCGCAGATCTCGCCGTCGGGCATGACGCTGGCGGGCAAATACGGCATCGGCATCATCTCGCTCGGCTCGATGTCGACGCAGGGCCTGATGGCGCTGCCGACACAATGGGGCTTTGCCGAGGACGCGGCGAAGAAGGCCGGCACCACCGTGAGCCGCGCCGACTGGCGCGTGCTGCTCTCCTGGCACATTGCCGAAACCCGCGAACAGGCGGAGCGCGAGGCCGGCCCCGGGCTGATGCGCTGGCACAACGAATATACGGTCCGCACACTGCAGCGGCCGGGCGTCGAACCGTTCTCCTCGCCGGAAGACGCCGTCGAGAAGACCGCCGGCGGCCCTAACGCCGCCTCCACCATCGGCACGCCGGACGACCTGGTCAAAACCATCAAGAACCTGATCGACGTGTCCGGCGGCGTCGGCACCATCATCGGCTTCGTGCACGACTGGGCCAATCCGGAAAACACCCGCCGTAGCTGGGACATGGTCGCGCGCTACGTGGTCCCGGAGATCAACGGCTATGTCAGGAAATTGCGGGAGTCGCAGACATTCCTGATCGAGAACCGCGCCGTGTTCGAGCGCGCGGGCCAAGCTGTGATGGCCAAGATCATGGAAAACGAAAAGGCCGCCGCGGCCCTGCCGCTCACCGGCCCCGGTCGGCTGGCGATCCCCTCTGTCAACGCGCCGGACCTGCAGAAGGCAGCGGCGAAGCAGAAGGCATAACTGCCGCGGCGTTCAGGCAAACGGGGACGGCGCGGATATCCTCCGCGCCGTTTTCATGTGGTCCGGCTATTTCTCGCAATGATCCTAGCACGGCTCGCGACTTTGTGACGCGATTGGGCTGGCCGGTGCCGCCCTTACACCCGCGCTTTGCGGCAGAGAAACAAAGAGTTATTTACCCGGCCGGGTTATCACGCGCCGGCGCGGCAATATTCAGCCGCGACAAAGCCGCCGTCCCGGTGGATACTATTCGCGGCCCGAGGGTCAACCGGAGCAATTGCCATGTCGATGCAGTCTGTGGCTTCCCCCGTCTATACGTTCACCCCGCCGCGGCGCAATTCACTGACGCATATTCCGGGTGACGAGGGCTGGCCGCTGATCGGCAAGACGCTGGATGTGCTCGCCGACCCCAAGGGGCAGGTCGAGCGGTCTTCAGCCAAATATGGCCTGGTCTATCGCAGCCATCTGTTCGGCGAGACCAGCCTGGTCCTGCTCGGCCCCGACGCCAACGAGCTGGTGATGTTCGACCAGGCCAAGCAATTCTCCTCGACGCTCGGCTGGGGCCGCATCCTCGGGCTGCTGTTTCCGCGCGGATTGATGCTGCTCGATTTCGAGGAGCATCGTTTGCACCGGCGCGCACTGTCGGTGGCGTTCAAGTCCGGCCCGATGAAATCCTATCTGGCGGAGCTCGACACCGGCATCGCTGCGCGCGTTGCGCAGTGGAAGGCGAAGCCGGGACCGATGCTGTTCTATCCCGCGATGAAGCAGCTCACGCTCGATCTCGCGGCAACGTCCTTTCTCGGCGCCGGCATCGGTCCCGAGGTGGACGAAATCACCAACGCCTTTGTCGACATGGTGGCCGCCTCGGTCGCGGTGATCCGGAAACCGCTGCCCGGCACGCCGATGGCGCGCGGCGTCCGGGGCCGCAAGCGCATCGTCGCCTATTTCTCCGAACAGATCCCGATCCGCCGCGCCAAGGGCGGCGGCGACGATCTGTTCTCGCAGCTTTGCCATGCCACCCACGAAGACGGCGCCCTGCTCACGACGCAGGACATCGTCGATCACATGAGTTTCCTGATGATGGCGGCGCACGACACGCTGACCTCGTCGCTGACGTCGTTTGTCGGTGAACTGGCCGCTCATCCGGAATGGCAGCAAAAGCTGCGCGACGAGGTCTCTAGCCTCGGCATCGCCGCAAGCGCGCCGACGAGCTTCGACAATCTCGAAGCCATGCCGCTCGCCGAGATGGCGTTCAAGGAAGCGCTGCGGCTGAAACCGCCGGTACCTTCGATGCCGCGCCGCGCGATTCGCGATTTCACCTTCAAGGGCTACGCGATCCCCGCCGGCACGATGGTCGGCGTCAACCCGCTGTTCACCCACCACATGCCTGAGTTCTGGCCTGAGCCCGAAAAATTCGATCCGCTTCGCTTCACCGAGGAGGCGCAACGCAACCGCCATCGCTTTGCCTGGGTGCCGTATGGCGGCGGCGCGCATATGTGCCTCGGCCTGCACTTCGCCTATATGCAGGCCAAATGCTTCGCACGGCATTTCCTGCAAAATCTCAGCGTCTCGCTGGAGCCCGGCTACAAACCGGACTGGCAGATGTGGCCAATCCCGAAGCCGCGCGACGGACTGCGGGTGGTGATCAGGCCGGTGTGACGCTGCGCGTAAAGCGCTTTCACTCCACGAACGTCGTGAGTTGCGCACCCTCATCCGCGACGAACACGGCGATCAGCTCCGCCGGCTCGGTGTTGCTGGCATTGGCCGAGACCAGGTGCGTGGCGCCGGGCGGCTCGAAGAACGACTGGCCGACCTTGAACGTTTCGACCGGGCCGCCGGCGAGCTGCGAGCGGATTTCCCCCTTGGTGATGTAGGCGGTGACAGAACCGGCATGCCGGTGCGCGCGGGTAAAGCCGCCCGGGCCGTAGAACACACGCACGATCGTCACGCGTTTGCCAGGCACGTTCGGCAGCGCATGGGAAGAGATCGGCTCGACGGTGTCGAGCGTCGAACCGGCAGGATCGCTGCTGGCACAGAGCGGTTCGACGATCGCCGAGATCGCGTCCATCGTCGACGGCATCGCCTTGCCGATGACAAGAGCGCAGGCGAGACCGGCGATGGCGGCGAGATAGAGTGGGTGGAGGTCGATTGTTGATGCGGGCCGCAATGTTACGAACATTTTTCTTCCAGTTTTAGTCTGTCATTCCGGGGCGATGCAAAGCATCGAACCCGGAATCTCGAGATTCCGGGTCTGGTGCTTACGCACCATCCCGGAATGACAGCATCGGAATTTCTACCCCTACCCCTCGTCGAACGCCTTGCGCAGCGCGACATAGCCCTGCTGCTGCTGGCTCCAGTTGCGGCCACCGGTCATCGCGCCGTCGACGACGAGATCGTGACCGTTGATGAAAGAGGACTCGTCGCTGGCGAGAAACACTGCCGCATGCGCGATATCCTCGGGCAGGCCGGCGCGCGGGATCGGCTGCGCTGCCTTGTAGACTTCGCGCATCACGGCCGGGGTCTTTTCGGCGGCTTCCACCGACAGGCCCAGCGCCTTGCCGAAGATGCCGGTCGCGATCGCGCCGGGTGAGATCGAGTTCACGCGAATATTGGCTTCGCCGAGCTCCATCGCCACGCATTTGGTGAGATGGATGACGGCGGCCTTGGCCGCGCCGTAGACCATCGACGACGAAAAGCCGGCTAGCCGGCCCGCGATGCTGCCATTGTTGATGATGCTGCCGGAGCCCTGCTTTCGCATGTGAGGCGCGGCGTGCTTCATTCCGAGCATCACGCTGCGCACCAATGTTGCCATCGCCGCGTCGAAACGCTCGACCTCGAGGCCCTCGATGCCGCCGGTCTGGGCCGGGCCGCCGGCATTGTTGAACAGGCAGTCGATGCGGCCAAATTTTTCGACCGACAGCGCGATCAGCGCCCGCATCTGCGCTTCCACGGTCACATCGGTCTGGCGAAAGATACAGTTGGCGCCGAGCTTCCTGGCCAGCGCCTCCCCCTCCGGGGCGCGGCGGCCCGCGATCACGATTTTCGCCCCCTCGGCGACGAATATCTCCGCGGTATGCAGTCCGATGCCGCTCGTCGCGCCGGTGATTACCGCGACCTTGCCGTCCAGCCGTCCCATGTCGTTATCCCCGTTTATCGTTGAGGCCAATATTCCCGTCCGCCGGCAACAAGGCAAGCGGCGGTTGCTCCGGCCAGATCGGCCGCCGCCAACCGGCTTGCCGCGCCAGGTCACGGAGAAATCCCGGACTTCCGTCAGGCTCGGCCTTATTTTGGATTCGCTGATCACGTGAAGTGACAACAACGATGACGAAATTGATCGACGAGTTCAGGCGCGGCTGGCAGGGAATTTCCCAGCCCTCGCCGCTTTTCAGCACCGGATTTGCGCTCTTCTGCCTGGCGCTGGCGACCGTGGCGCGGTGGGGACTGGCCCAGATCCGCCCCGATGTCTTCTTCACGCCCTACTTCCCGGCGGTATTCTTCGCAACTGCGGTCGGCGGCTCCAAGATCGGCATCGGAGCCGCCGTCGCGGGCGGCATGCTCGGCGTCATCATCAATTTCAGCGGCGCTTTGGCCGATTCCGCCAGGTTCGCGCTGTTGCTGATCTTCTGGGCGGTCTGCGGCCTCACCATTTGGGGGGTCGAGCACTACCGGACGATCGTGGCCCAGCAACGGGAGATCTCGAAACGCCTGACCGAGGAGGAGGAATACCGCAAACTCCTCGTCGACGAGTTGCAGCACCGGCTGAAAAACAAGACATCGACGATCCACGCCGTGTTGCACCAGGTGCTGCAGGACCAGCCGCAGATCTGGGACAGCATCGATCACCGCATCCGCGCGCTGTCGGCGACCGACGACCTAATCGCCCGGGTCGACGTCAGCGGCTGCGATATCAAAGACTTGCTGCGGTCGGAGCTCGGACCCTACGGCCATGTCCGGTTCAATCTGAACGGCGATCGGCTATTTCTTCCGGCCAAGCTGGCGGTCAGTCTGGCGCTGATCTTTCACGAATTGGCCACCAACGCCGGAAAATACGGCGCGTTTTCCTCCCCGCGCGGGCTACTGCAGGTGTCATGGTCGGTGTCGGACGATCGCCTCAACGTGACCTGGGACGAGACCGAGGGGCCTTCGATCGAACATGTCGGGGCGGCCGGCTTTGGCACCAGGCTGTTGCAATCGGCACTGCGCGCGTTCGACGGCAAAACCGAGATCAGTTTCCTGAAGACCGGCGTCCACTGCACGATGCAGTGCCACATCCCGGCGAACTGAGCACAGCCGCGGTCCCGGCCCGAACCGCTACAACGAACACGCGAACCGCCCTCCCACCGCAAGGCCAAGGTGAGCGGCGTTGAGATTCTGTTAATGACGATCGACGCGACTTGTTTTGAACGCGTCGACCTGCGCCAGCGTCATGGCTTTTCCCCGTTCCACTTAACGAAACCTATATGGGGCTTCGCCATTCTCCGCCGCCATGCACAGTCCCCATAAACATGACTTTCAGGCGGCCACGATCCCGGCCGGAACTGAAAGCACCATCGATTCCGAATTGAATACCCTGCGAGATGTCTTCAGGCTGCTTCCGGCCGGCGTGACGGTCCAGGACGAGCAGGGTGAATTTCTGCTGGCGAACGATGCCGCCACCGCCTTGCTGCAGATGACGGCCACCGCATCGGCGCCTTCGCAAGGCGGCGACCGTCGCGAGACCTGTCTTGAATTGCTCCGTTCCGGCCGCGCGGCGGTTCTGGAGGAGACCGTTACCAGCGGCCAGACCAAACAGGTGTTTCTGACGTCGCACCGGCCGGTGCGGATCGCCGACCGCAACTTCCTGCTGTCGAGTTCCACCGACATCACCGAGCAGAAGGCGCTCGAGGACCAGCTATTCCGCTCGGCCCATTATGACGAACTGACCGGCCTGCCGACCCGCCGCGTGATCGAACATCGCGTCAACAGCCTGCTGGAGCGCGACAACGATCCGGGTCATTTCGCGCTGGCCTTTCTCGACGTCGACAATTTCAAGCACATCAACGACTACTATGGTCACACGATCGGCGACGCGCTGCTGGTGGAGTTGGCCAAGCGGCTTGGGCTCGATCTTCGCGAATCCGACATCCTGTCGCGGATCAGCGGCGACGAATTCATGCTGCTGTTGAACCCGATCCAGGACGAGAGCGAGGTCGCGGAGTTCATCGCCTTCATCCTGCAGCGGATGAAGGCGCCGTTCTTCATCGAGGAGTCCGAAATCTTCGCCTCGACCTCGATCGGCGTCAGCCTCTATCCCGAACATGGGCGCAGCTACGACGTGCTGCGCCAGAACGCCGATATCGCGATGTACCGCGTCAAGAACGGCGGCCGGGGAGACGCGGTGTTCTTCGATTCCAGCATGGAACGGGAGGCGCTGGCGCGGATGAAGGTCGAGCAGTCGCTGCGCCTGGCCATCCTGGAAAAGCGCTTCTGCTGCGCCTTCCAGCCCAAGGTCGATATCAGGACCAGGGAGGTCAAGGGTATCGAGGCGCTGGTGCGGCTGAGGGACGATGAGGGCGTGATTCAGGCGCCCGGCACCTTCATCAACCTGGCCGTCGAGCTCGGCCTGATCGACGAACTGACCCATCTGGTGCTGGCGGAAATCGTCAAGTCGATCGACCTGATCAACGAGGCCTTCGGACCCGATACCACGATCAGCATCAACGTCGCGGCCAAACAGGCCGGCAACCCCGAATTCATGCGGCCGTTCGCGCAGGCGATCGAGGCCACCGGGTTTCCGAAGCGCTTCATGGTCGAGGTGACCGAAGATGCCTTCGTCACCAAGACACATTTCCAGGACGAGATCCTGCCGATCTTCCGCAAGCTCGGCGTTGGCATCTCGATCGACGATTTCGGCATCGGCTATTCGTCGCTGTCGGCGCTGGCCGACATTACCGCCGACGAGATCAAGATCGACCGCTCCTTCATCACCGACATCCATAAACGCCCGCGCAGCCAGGGCATCCTGCGGGCGATCGAGTCCTTGAGCGAAGCGCTCGGCATGACCGTGATTGCCGAAGGCATCGAAACCTTCGAGGAGCTGGCCTATCTGCAGGCCGCGACCAAGATCCGCTATGCGCAGGGCTATTATTTCTCCAGGCCGATTTTCCTGGAAGACCTCACGCCGGCCACCCCGCTCGCCAGCGAAGCGCGCGCCAGCCTAAGTAGCCGCCCGGCCCAGGAAAACCGCCCCGCTTATTCGCGCAGCGGCGGCTATCGGCGTTGATGCAGTTGATGGCGTAGCGCGGGCAAAGGCGCGCTTCGCGCCGTGCCCACCATCTATCGAACGCGTCGGGTCATATGGTGGGCACGGCAGGCCCGCCCCCTTTTGAGCAAGCCGGCAGCGGAATCGCAGCCGCGTCCGGTTAAGCCTTGGGTAACCGGTTTTCCTAACCGCTTATGACATCAGCGCATTGTATGCACGCTCCCGGGAGCAGGGGGCATGCGCGATCTCTTTCATTACATGCGGGGCATCAGCGCCCGCGCCGGGGCGGTCGGTCGGCATCTGGCCGCGACGATCCGGGGGCCGGTGCTGTGGCTAACGTTTTGCGGCGGGCTTCTGGTCGCGGCGATCTTCGTCGGCACGATCATGATGACGGCCGAATTCCGCGAGCGCGCGCTGGTCAACAGCGAGCGCGAGCTGGAGAACACCGTCCAGTTGCTCGCCCGCCACTTCGACCAGCAATTCGAGGACTCCGACGCGATCGCGGCCGACACCATCCTGCGGCTGCGCGTTTCCGATATCGACTCGCCCGTAACGTTCAAATTCCGGGTCTCGAGTCTCGAAGCGCATGAGATCCTGAGGTCCAAGGGCGGCGCGCTGTCGTATCTGGGCGACATTTCGATTTTCGATTCCGACGGCGCGATCATCAACTGGTCGAGGCCGTCGCCCCTGCCTGCGCTCAATATTTCCGGCCGCGCCTACTTCCAGACGTTCAAATCCGACCCGCAGGCGCCGGCGATCCTGACTGAGGCAATTCCGAGCCTGATCAGCGGCACCCTGAACACCGTCATTGCGCATCGGCTGACCGGAGCGAACGGGGTCTTTCTCGGCGTCATGACGCGGCGTATCAACCTCGCCAACTACGAGAAATTCTTTGCAACCATCGCGCTCGGGAGCGGCGCCACGATTTCCATGTTTCACAACGATGGAACGTTGCTGACCCGCTACCCGCGCGTTGAATCGATGATCGGGCAGAACTTCAGGAACGCGCCGTTGCTGGAGCGCGTCCTGACCAGCGGCGCTTCACAGACACTGCGCATGCAAAGCCCGATCGACAGCGCGGACCGGCTCGGCTCTGCGGCGCGACTGGAACATTTCCCGGGTGTCGTGATCGTAACCAACACGGTCTCCGCCGCATTGGCGGACTGGCGCGAACAAACCAGATTCCTGGTCGCCGCCGCCGCGCTGTCGGCGATGGTGGTCGCACTGATTCTGTTCCTGATCATCCGGCAGATCACCCGGCAGAGCCGTGAAGCGCAGCAACGGCTGGAGGCGGAGCGACGCCAGCTTGATACCGCGCTGAACAACATGATCCAGGGTCTGGTGATGTACGACCCTGCCGGGCGCGTCGTCACCTTCAACCGGCGCTACATCGACATGTACGGCCTGTCGACCGAGATCGTGAAGCCGGGCGCCCATTTGCGCGACCTGATGCAGCATCGCAAGGACACCGGGTCCTTCTCCGGAGACGTTGACGAATTCTGCTCCAGGGTGATGCGGAACATCGCAAACGGCACCGTCGATCAGACCAGCATGCAATGCACCGACGGGCGTTCGTTCATGGCGATCAGCAAGCCGCTGGCGCATGGCGGCTGGGTCGCCACGATGGAAGACATCACCGAACGCTGCAACCTCGAACAGGAACGCGACCGCAACCAGACCTTCCTGCGCGAGATCATCGATCACATTCCTTCGCAGATCACGGTGAAGGATGTGCATGATCGCCGTTATCTGCTGGTCAACCGCGTGGCCGAGGCTCAATTCGGCATTTCGCGCGACTTCATCCTCGGCAAGACCGCCTTCGACGTGTTTCCGAAGGCCGGCGCCGACAGGATCCTGGCCGACGAAGAGAAGGCGCTGCAATCCCCCCACGGCGGCCTGTTCATGGACGAGCATGTCTGGCAAAGTCAGGCAAAGGGCAAGACCTACATCACCTCCAAGCGACTCGTGATACGCGATACCGCGGGCGCGCCGAGCTACATCGTCACCGTCGTCGACGACGTCACCGAACGCCGGAACGCCAACGAAAAGATCGCACATCTCGCCCATTATGATGCGCTCACCGACCTGCCGAACCGGGTACTGTTCCGCGAACAGATCGAGCGTGAACTTCAGAACGCCATTCGGGGCGAACAGTTCGCGCTGCTCTATATCGATATCGACGAATTCAAGGGCATCAACGACTCGCTGGGACACCATGTCGGCGACGAATTGTTGAAAGCTGTCGCCGCCCGCATCCGGGGCTGCATCAAGCCGACCGACCTCATCGCACGGCTCGGCGGCGACGAATTTGCCGTGATCAAGACCGCGGTCGGCGACCGCGCCAACGTGGTCGAATTCGTGACGCGGATTCACGACGCGATCCGCCAGCCCTATCAATGCCTCGGCCATCATCTGTCGACCGACGCCAGCATCGGCATCGCGCTCGCGCCGCAGGACGGCACTGAACTCGACCAGTTGATCAAGAGCGCCGATCTGGCAATGTACGCCGCCAAGGCCGAAGGGCGCCGCACCCATCGCTTCTTCGAGCCGGCGATGGACGCCCGCGCGAAGGCCCGGCTTACCATGGAGCAGGATCTACGTCAGGCGATGATCGATGGCGGCTTCGAGATCCACTATCAGCCGCTGGTCGATCTCGGCAGCAACGCGGTGAGCGGCTGCGAGGCGCTGCTGCGCTGGCGGCATCCCGAACGCGGCATGGTGTCGCCGGCCGAATTCATCCCACTCGCCGAGGACACCGGCCTGATCAACGAGCTCGGCGATTGGGTGATGCAGACCGCCTGCGCCGAGGCGGCCGCCTGGCCATCCGCGATCCGGCTCGCTGTCAACGTCTCGCCGGTGCAGTTGAAGTCCCTCACTTTGGCCTTGCGGATCGCCCGCGCGCTCGCCGTCTCCGGCCTGTCGCCGGACCGGCTGGAAATCGAAATCACCGAAGCCGTGCTAATTCATGACGACGAAACCGCGCTCGCGATCTTGCATCAGCTTCGCGCCATCGGCGTGCGCATCGCACTCGACGATTTCGGCACCGGGTTCTCGTCCTTGAGTTACCTGAAGCGGTTCCCGTTCGACAAGATCAAGATCGACCGCTGCTTCGTCAGCGATATCGAGGTCGACGGCTCGGCGGCGATCGTGCAGGCGGTGGTGAACATCGCCGCGGCACGCAACATGACCACCACGGCCGAAGGCGTCGAAACCGAAGCCCAGCGCGAGGTGTTGCGCAAACTCGGCTGTACCCAGATGCAGGGCTATCTGTTCAGCCGGCCGAAGCCGGCCAGCGAGATACGCCCGCTGCTCGGCGCTTCCGGCGAACAGGCGCGCGTTTCGGCCTGACGCACCGACTTTGTCGGTGCAGGCCTACGCGGCCCAGCGGCCGCGGTTGTTCTCGGCGAGAATTGGCCTGATCAGCCGCCCGAACCGCTCGGCTTCCTCGTCGTGCAAATAACCGGACAGACAGAACGAATGGCAGCCGGCATCGATGAACTGCTGCAGCGTGTCGGCGCATTGGGCGGGATTGCCGACCACGGCGATCCCCGCACCCGGGCGGACCTTGGTGATACCGGTCCATAGATGCGGCAGCAGCAGGTCGCCGTGTTCGCGCGCGAGCTGCTGCACGCGCTGGTTTGCCTCGGACTTGTTGTAGAGCGTCTTCATTTCCTGCTTCTGACGCTCGGTGGCGTGGCGCACCAGCTGGTCCGCGGCCTCCCAGGCGTCCGCTTCATCTTCACGGCATATCACCTGCAACCGCATGCCGAAGCCGATATCGTTCTCGCGGCCATGGGCCCGCGCCATCTGCCTGATTTCGGCGATATTGGACGCGATCTTTTCCGGCAGGTCGCCCCAGAACAGATGCACATCGGAATGCTTGGCCGACAACTCCCAGGCCTGGCGCGAGCCGCCGCCGAGATAGAATTTCGGAAACGGCTGCTGCAACGGGCGCGGCCGGATGTGGGCGCCGGACAGCTTGTGAAACTTGCCTTCGAAGTTGAGCGGGCCCCGCGTGCTCCACAGCGCCTTGAGGATCGAGACTTCCTCCTCCATCAGGGCGTAGCGCTCCTCCTTGGGATAGCGCACGCCCTCGCCTTCCACTTCGCTTTCGTTCTGGCCAGCGATCAGATTGACGCAGATCCGTCCGCCCGACATCTGGTCGAAGGTCGAGATCATCTTCGCCAGCAGCACCGGATTGATGTAGCCGGGTCTTGCTGCAATCAGCGGCTTGATGGTCGACGAACGCGCCGCCATGAAGGCGCCCGAGATCCAGGCCTCCCAGCACGTCGAGCCGACCGGGATCAGCAGATATTCGAAGCCGGCCTTTTCTGCCGCCTGCACCACGCGATCACACAGTTCGGGCGAGCCGGGAATCTGCGCATCCATCAGGCCATAGGCGGTGGTGTCGCCATGCGTGGGCAGATACCAGCCGAATTCGAGCGGACGCATTGACGCTTCTCCCCGTACGTGCCTGTCGTTTGATCGTCTTGATAACAGGTTACAGGAAGCAGTTTAACGCCTATACCAGCCGCGACAATCCGCTTCACGGCGCGCCGCACGGTTCTGATTTGAATCAATGTCGTCGGGGGCGTATTCTGGTTTTAATCGCGCCTTTGGCAGGATGGAGATTCAAGCCATGTCACCGGTCTCATTGCTCCTGAACGTTCTCTGGATCGTCCTCGGCGGCGCGTGGATGGCGTTCGGCTGGCTGGTCGCAGCCGTCGTCATGGCGATCACGATCGTCGGCATTCCCTGGGCGCGGGCCGCCTTCAATATCGCGGCCTACACCCTGTTCCCGTTCGGCTCCCGGGCGGTGTCGCGCGCGGACTATACCGGACAGGAGGACGTCGGCACCGGCCCGCTCGGCGTCATCGGCAACATCATCTGGCTGGTGCTGGCGGGATGGTGGCTGGCGCTGGCGCACGTCGTCACGGCCGTCGTGCTGGCCGTGACCGTTGTCGGCATTCCCTTTGCGTGGGCGCATCTGAAGCTTGCCGGCATCGCGCTGTGGCCGATCGGCAAGGTCATCGTTCCCGCATGATCTAAATGGGAGACCCAGCCGAGGCCGCCTTTTCGGGCGGCTTCAGCCGCTCGAATTCATCGTCGCCGATCTCGGTTTGCCCGACCAGCACGCTGCAGCGCAGGCGCTTGACGAGATAGCTGCCGATCGAGCCGAACCATCGCGCCAGCGGCCCTTGCGGGCGATGACCGACGACGACGAGATGCGCCCCGATTTCTTCGGCGACTTCGGCTATTTTCTGGCCGGCGTCTCCGACCTCCAGACGAGAGGTGGGGGTGAAGCCGAGCGCCCTCAGGCGCTCCGCGCCTTCATTCAGGATGGCCCTGTAGTCCTCGGTCTGCAGCTCGATCGGTATCGTGAGCCCGGCCTCGGGCGTCATGATCGAGGAGACCTCGACGACAGCCAGCAGAAAGACCTCGGCACGGCAAAGCTGCGCAAGCTTCGCACCCTCGCGCAACGCGCGCCGTCCTTCAACGGACCCGTCGTAAGCGAGAAGAACCTTCTTATACATCGGACGTCCCCATCGATGGTGAGAAGATCAAGAACCCAAGACTAGCACCAATTGGCCGGAACGGATCAGTTTTTTGGCCGGGAAAGCGGCCCGGGGTCCTGCCACCTTAGTCGTCCCACCCCCGGAAGGGCCGTTGCCCCCTTGCCCGGCCAATCGGCTAAATGAACCCCTGCTGCACCCGTAGCTCAGCTGGATAGAGCGTTGCCGGCAAGTTCGACGAGATGGCGGTGTCGTTTTGTTGCCGGCTTGCCGGCGGCGAGGATCGCGGCGATTGCCGCGTTGCCCTCGGCCTCCAGCGCAACGATGGCCTGTCGAGCCCAAAGGTAAGACGCGCGAAAAATCTCCGTGTGGCGGTCGAAATCTGTCACATCGATCCCGGGCGGACAGGGTGGCCGCATTACCATATCGAGCGGCGCGGTCGGCAGAGTATCGTAACGCTGATGCGCCACGAGACTTCGCCACAGCACGTTGACCGCACTCGGTGCGGCGGGAAGTAGCTTCTTACGGAACGGCATCAGCATTGCTGCAAAGAGCTCGATCCGTCCAGGCAGCGCCTCATACGCGACGTCAAACATCTCGGCCGCCGGCTCGCCGAAATGCACGACCAGATTGGGACCGCTCTTTAGTTGATGCATCGGCGCCAGCGGCACATTATCGATGAGGCATCCATCGACAAGCATCGCGCCTTCTGCCGTATAGAATGGCGGCAATAGTCCAGGAATTGCACTCGATGCACGCACCGCCTGCCATAGCGGTCCCGACCGGATCAATTCCAGACTGTGGGTCGAAAGATTGGTTGCGACCGCCGCGAAAGGCCGCCAGCAATCCTCGATCAGGCAGTTGCGACCGTATTGATCGGCGAGTGCACGATCGAAAGCCTTGTGATCCAGCAGGGCGTAACGCGGCCAGGTTGGCCGCCGGAAGCTGCGACTTCTGACGAAGATTTCGTGTGTGCCGCGCTCAAGATCCTCAGCCTCGAAATTCTTGGCAAATCCCGCCGCCATCGCCGAGCCGACACTGGTGCCGACAAAGATATCGAACATCACGCCGAGCTCACGAAAGGCTTTGTAGATACCTACATGTGCGGTTCCAAAGCTACCGCCGCCAGCGGCCACGAATCCAATCGCGCGACCGGACAGAAAACGGATCAGACTGTCGATATCAACCTGATCTTCCAGAGCAACATGGTGATGCATGAAGGAGGGTAGCCGGGCAAGCCAAGCCGCGGTTCCACTGACTTGACTGCTCCGTCGGTCATGAACGCGAACGAGGCGTCGCGCCGACATCGGATGGACCTCGCAAGCGAACGCTTCGAGGTCCGTCAAGGCTCCCGCGGGCGCATCTCCACGGCACGCGAACACAACTATGTCGGCTTGGCGGATAGCCTTGCGCGCCCACGCGGAAGCTTCGCGACCCCCGAGATAAACCACCAGCGGCGCGGCGTGTTCAAGTTTGTTGAGCCAGTCAGTGACTTCGGGTGCGTCCAACGCTCGTCCAGGAAACATGGCGTAGACACGAGCGGGATCGACGATCTCGGCATCGGTAGCGGCGAGTCCATCACGCATTCGACGATCAAAGCCGCTTGGCAACGGCTCGCGTCCACCGTCGATCAGCGCGACGGTTCGCGCATTCGGCGACGCGCGAGGCGGTGTGAGGCGCGCAGTCTCCTTGGCGAAACGGAGCGCGAGGGCCGCAAGCAGCACCTCGACGATGGCGGGGGCGTCTTTGGCAAGTTCCAGGTAGGCTGCGCGCGTCAGCGCAAGCACGCTCGTGTCCCGAATGGCAATCACATTGGCGGTGCGTGGGACATTTGCGAAGAAACCGATTTCGCCCACTATTTCGCCGGCGCGAAGTTCGGCGATCGGTTCGAGGTCGCCGTTTCTGCGCACAGCGAGCGCACCATGCAGCACCATAAATAGTGAGTCCGAGGGGCCTCCTTGTGCAACGAGCATCTGCCCGCGCACGAGATCCAGACGGACCATTGCGTTGAGCGCCTTCAGCCGCTGTTCCGAACTGAGCGTTCTGAACAGAGCGAAGTCCTCCGACACGTTTCCCCAGGCAAATGTCGCGCTCGTTCCACTCATTGGCGACACCGGTTCGCTTGTGTGCGGCCCGATGTTAGCGCCGGGCGGCCCTCACCGCGAGCAGTAAAGGGGCGGTACGCCAGCCCGCCGCTGCGATGCATCTTATGGAAGCGCTGCAACATGGACCGCGAAACACCACCGCCGCCTCTGAGGCGCCGCTTTCTGGTCCCCAGCCTTGTCGCCATAGGACTGTGCGGGCCGCATTGAGAAGCCGACCGGCGCCTGGACTGAACGAATTTCAAGACGCACGAGCGGCCGCGGGGCATTTCGCGCCCCTGCAAGTTCATTGACCTTTTTTAAGCGAGGCGGGCGAGATCCCCCCGCGCCACGGTCCCGGCACCCCCGGCACATGCTTTCCTGGCGCACCCGACACGATTCGAACGTGTGACGTCTGCCTTTGGAGGGCTACGCAACCATCCAAACGAGCCTGCCCCACCCCCGGAAGGGCCGTTGCCCCTGCCCGGCCAATCGGCTAAATGATCCCCTGTTGCACCCGTAGCTCAGCTGGATAGAGCGTTGCCCTCCGAAGGCAAAGGTCACACGTTCGAATCGTGTCGGGTGCGCCAGTTTCGTAGAATCGACGGCTTTGGGGTGTGTTGGGGACTACTTCGCGGGCAGACGCAAGCTCGTGAGATCAGTCCCCACGATGATATTTCCAGTGAAGCCGCCGTCTTGTGCTGCTTTTTTATAATCCGCTTCCGTCAGTGGGCTGCCCGGAACCTTGAACGGATATTGCTGATCTGCGCCGAGTGGCGGGATCAAGTGGGTGAGTATCAGATGTTTTGCGCCTGAGCGCTGCGCCATCGCGGCGAGGTCGGGGACCGAACTCTGACGAAGATATGCATACGGAAACATTCCGCTGCCTTTGTCTGGCCCCATGATGGGGTGAATCGCCGAATGCACGATAATGTCGGCGCCCCGGGCCAATCTCTCAACCTGCTCGGATGTCGAGGAGTTGCGCGGCGGTGCGGGGACATCGTTGCCGGCGTCGCCGCCGATCACGACGCTCCCGGCGGGCGTGTCCACGCGGTAAGACGCATGGCCTGCGATGTGCGTCGACCGGACCGCGCTGACCCTCACGTCTCCCGACGACCAGACGAGTTGCGGCTCGTTCGTCGGCTCGAAGGTGATCGTATTGATCAGTTCGGCGGGGCCGCCCGCCGTGCGCTCCTTGAGTTCCGAATGGCGTTGGGCCACTTCGCCTGATTGGATGAACGCATCGGCAATGTGTGCGGTGAACTTCGTGCAGCTTATCGTGACGCCGAGAGGTGAGACCGCATCGGCGCTGCAGACAACGTCGATCTTCGGACCCATGCCGTTGAATGACCAGCGGAGCTGGACAAGGTCCGCAAATCCCTCCGTGTGATCGTTGTGCATGTGCGTGAAGAAGACGGCAGCAAGCTGCTCCGGCCCGATCCCCAACTGCGCCAAGCGCATCGTCGTGCCGCGACCGGCGTCAAACTGCAACTTCACGGCCCCGCAGGCATTGGTATCTTCGCCATAGCGGACCAGGGTTCCGGCGCCAGCCAAACCATTGTAGGACTGCGGACCGCCCTGTGTGCCGGTCAGTGTCACGATGAGACATGGCGCTGCTTCGCCGGTTGATACGTTGGCCATGTACCAGGCCCCGGCAAGCAACGCAGTCGCGACGAAGCGACTTTTCACCCTCAAGCTCCCACGCTCGCTACTGCCAACCATACTTGTCAACATTTGAAGCCGATGGCAATCGCGAAATCGTCACCCCGTGGCACATCATGTCAACCGGCTAGATGGGTGCTATTGGAGGGCAACTGGACCCCGTGCGATATCAGGAAACCCATGATGCGTTGGGCAAAATCGCAGGCCGTCGCAGATTTGCCGATTGGGTCGCGTGGCGGGCTACGAGATCATAGAGCCACGGCGAACAAGTAGTGCCCATCTTCATCGGCCGCGGCGCGCCAGCTCGGAATACATCATCGACGCCGAAACCCGCCGTTCTCGCGATGCAATCCGCGTCCGAACTTATCGCCTATCGCCTGGGCACACCAAGCAATCGCTACCGTGGGCGCCGCGCCAAGTTCAAGTTCCGGGCCCTGTCTAGATTGCGGGTCTGGGCCAGCGCGGCCGCGCTCGGCAAGAGGGCCGACGCAAGGTCGGTCCCGGTGAAATCGGCGCCGGCGAGATTGGCGTCGGATAAGTCGGCTCCCGCAAGGTCAGCGTGGTTGAGATCGCAATTCGCCAAATTCGCGTTCTGCAGTTTCGCGAATTCGAGATCGGCGCGCGAGAGATTGGCGCCGCTCAGATCCGCATTCCTAAGATCGGCGGATTTGAGTACGCCACGCATCAGGCCCATCGATTGGTTGCGCATGTCAGCGCTCAAATCGGCGCCCGCAAGCTTGGCCCCGATCAGGCTGGCACCGGAAAGATCTGCGGTTATGCGAGCGCCGCTCAAATCGGCGTCGCCAAGCCTGGCGCGCTGCATCTGTGTGCCGAGCAGCGATGCCTTTGCGAGAGACGCCTCCGTCAAATCGGCGTCGATCAGCCAAGCCTGGTTCAGGATGGCCCGATCGAAGCGCGCGCCTTTAAGGCTGGTCCCGATGAACTTTGCGAGGCGAAGATTGCCGCCGGAGAAGTCGAGGCCCGAGAGATCGAGGTGCGAGAGCCGCTTTCCTTGCAAATCTGCAGAGCGTTGGCCCGCAGCGTCTTGAGGCGCCGCCTTGAGAAGCGCCTCGACCTCGGCGCGCGTCATCTCCGATGTCGACATTTCGGGACTGTTGAGATCGACGCTGCGCAGCATGTCCTGCGACACGGCGTCAATCGGATTGACCAGCAGCGCCGTCATCGACACAAGAGCAAATGCGAGACGAAACAGCATCGCCGTCTCTCCGCTTTCCAGTAGCCCGTCTCTTGCATTTGTTCGGGCTGGTCGCACCGTCAGGTTGGCCGGTCGAGGTGCGCCTCCGGCTCATGCCAGAGTATGAAACCCGATCATGATCCTGGCAATGCTCGTGATCGCCCCGTCCGAGGCAAAAGCTGCCCGCGAGGGCGAAGTGCCAGATCGCAGGCTATCGCAGTCCTGGCGATTTGGAGCGCGCAACCCGGACGCTGCATCATAGGGCTACGGCAAAACAATAGTGCCCATCTTCATCGGCCGTGGTGCGCCAACAATAACTCAGGTGAAAGCGCGTCTCGGCATAGACCGAAGGGCAAAGCCGGATGGTTCCGCCTTTGGCACCAGTGCCGCCGATCAGTCATCGATCGCCGCAGGCGTCAGAATGGCACCTGTGCTTTCGCACTCAGCGTCCAGATCTGCGTGTTGCTGCCAAGCCCGCCGAACTCTCCGCCGATCGCTACACCGGCTCCGCCGGGGAAGCGGGCGGCGAGACCGCCGGTCGCGCGTGCCGACCATCCTTGCAGCAGGGGTGTCGATGCCAGCGGGAGGCCACCTGCGGCGAGGATCGCACCGCTATCCTCCTTGTTGAAGTAATAGTCACCGTAGAGCCCGGCGAACGGCGTGAGCACGATGCCGCTATCCAGCCATGGCACCGGGTACGCGGCCTTCACGCCACCCGAGGCGCGCCCGCTCATGAAGTCGTGGCTGCCTTGTTGGGTGCCGAGAGAGTCGACATAGGCGTTCTCATGCTCCCAGAGCGCGTAGACCTTCGCGGATGGTTCGATCACGAAGCCGGCAGTCTTGTAGGTGCCGGTCAGGCCGGTCGCGAACATCCAGCGTCCGCCGGTGAAATTGCCCTGCGCGGCGCCGGCGATGCCATTGTATCCGATGCCGGAGTAGGTGACCGCCGCGTCGTAACGCAGTGCCGGCAGGATCTTCCACCCGAGATAGGTGCCTGCGGTCCAGCCGTCGCCCTTCAGCTTCCCGTTGATGTCCTGCTCCGTGTAATTGAAGGTCTCCCAGCCGCCGACCACACCGATCGCAAGGTTTGGCATGACCTTGTAGGTGAGGCCCATCAGCGCATTGACCTGCTGGCCGTAGAGCGAAGCCTGCGAGGCCTGCGAGGCCTGCGGCACGCCATTGGCGTTCGTCGTGCCCCAGCGGTCGATGCCCGAGGTGCGCACGTCGGCCCAGAGCAGCCACTGCCTCTCCTCCTGCCATTTCGGAGGCGCCTTCTTCGGCATCTGCGGATTGATCGCGGCAAAGGCGTCGTCGACCCGCGAGCCGCTGCGTCGCGCCCCTCCGAATGCGTCGCGGCGTCCGTCAGCGCCGAAAGCGCTGCTGGCGATTCCAGGCGTACTTGCGGTTGGCCCGGCCTGGGGATCATCACGTGGATCGGCAGAGAAATTGAAGCGTATGCGTCCATTGCCTGGCGTCACGAAGCTACCGCCATCATTGAAGCTGTCGGTGATCGCGTCATCGATCGCGCCTGATATCGCCTGGCCCGAGGTCTGCGCCGCCACCTTGGTGACGTTGAGCTGAAGCGCCCGCAGCCGCACGCTGTCGACCGGCACGTTGACCGTCTGCGCGAGCGACGGCGAGGTGCTCGGCGCGAACGCAGTGCTGCCGCCGTAGCTGGCCGTGATCGTGTGGCTGCCGATCGCAAGCGTCGAGACGGCGAAGGTTGCAACGCCGCCCGACAAGGTTGCGGATCCGATCGTCGCGCCTCCATCGGCGAATGTGACCGTGCCCGCGGGCGTTCCACCCGTCGCGGTGACGGTTGCAGTGAATGTCACGGGTTGTCCGAACTGGCTCGGATTCTGTGACGACGCCAGCGTGGTCTGCGTCGTCGCCGATTGATAGGTGAAGCGATCGCCGGCCGTGACGGAGGACGTCTGCGAATTGTTGGTCACGACGATGTCCACGGTGCCCGTGCCGGGTGGCGAGACCGCCGTGATCGAGTTCGCCGAATTGACCGTGTAGCCGGCCGCGTTCGCCGCACCGAACCGGACGGCGCCGGTGCCCGCCGTTCCCGCGAAACCTGATCCGGTGATGGTCACCGAGGTGCCGCCCGCCGCTGGACCTGTCGTCGGCGAGATCGACGTGACAACCGGGGCTCCCAGATAGCTGAACTGGTCCGCGGCGGTGGTCGCAGACGTGCCGCCCACGGTCGTCACTCTGACATCGACGACACCCGTGCCGGCTGGCGCTGTCGCTGTGATCGCCGTCGCGGAATTGACCGTGAAGCTGGTCGCGGCCGTAACACCGAAGGTCACCGCTGTCGCACCGGTGAAGCCGCTGCCGGTAACCGTCACCGAGGTGCCGCCGGGCGCCGGTCCCGAGGTCGGCGAGACCGACGTCACCGTCGGTGCCGCCGTGTAGGTGAACTGGTCAGCCGCCGACGTGGCGGAGGTCCCGCCTGGACTGGTCACCCTGATATCGACGGTCCCGGCTCCGGCAGGCGAGACCGCGGTGATGGATGTCGCGGAATTGACCGTGTAGCTCGTTGCCACTGTCGCACCGAACGTCACGGCCGTCGCTGCCGTGAATCCGGTACCGGTGATCGCCACCGAGGTGCCGCCCGCAAACGGCCCCGCCGTCGGCGCGACTGCCGCCACGGATGGAGCCGCGGCATAGGTGAATTGATCGGCGGCCGAAGTCGTCGAGGTGCCGCCGATCGTGGACACCCGGATATCCACGGTGCCGCTCCCGGCCGGTGAGGTCGCGGTGATCGAGGTCGCGGAGTTGACGGTGAAGCCGCTCGCGACTGTGGCGCCGAAGGTCACCGCCGTGGCGCCCGAGAAGCCCGAACCAGTGATGGTGACAGTCGTGCCACCTGCCAAGGGTCCTGATGCCGGCGAGATCGAGGTGACGGTTGGTGGCCCGATATAGGTGAACTGGTCGGCGGCCGACGTTGCCGAGGTGCCTCCTGCGGTCGTGACCCTGATATCAACCGTGCTGCTGCCGGCCGGTGAGGTCGCCGTGATCGAGGTGGCGGAGTTGAAGGTGAAGCTTGCCGCGGACGTGGCACCGAAGGTCACCGCCGTTACACCCGTGAAATTGGTGCCGGTGATGGTAATGGTGGTGCCGCCCGTCTGCGGTCCTGCCGTCGGCGAAATCGAGCTAACGGTCGGGGATGGGATATAGGTGAACTGGTCGGCCGCCGATGTTGCCGACGTTCCGCCGACGGAGGTTACCCTGATATCGACCGTGCCGGCGCCGGAAGGCGACGTCGCGGTGATCGTGGTGGGAGACACGACGGTGAAGCCCGCCGCGGCCGTCGCCCCGAAGGTGACGGCCGTCGCTCCCGAGAAGTTGGCGCCGGTGATGGTCACGGTGGTGCCGCCGGCGCCGGATCCCGACGTCGGCGAGATCGAGCTGACGGTGGGAGCCGCGACATAAGTGAATTGGTCGGCGGCTGACGTGGCGGAGGTGCCGCCTGCCGTCGCCACCCTGACGTCGACCGTGCCGGTGCCGGCGGGCGACGTTGCGGTGATCTGGGTTGCAGAATTGACCGTGAAGCCTGTCGCAGCGGTTGCGCCAAACGTCACCGCCGTCGCACCCGACAGATTGGTGCCGGTGATGATCACGGTCGTGCCGCCTGTCAGCGGTCCCGCCGTCGGCGAGATCGAGGTGACGGTTGGTGGCGCGACGTAGGTGTACTGGTCGGCGGCCGAAGTCGCCGACGTCGTCCCGCTGGTCGTGACGGTCACATCGACGGTGCCCGCCGAACCAGTCGGCGCGACCGCGGTGATCTGGGTGTCGGAATTGACGGTGTAGCTCGTCGCATTCGTGGAGCCGAACTTCACGCCGCCGGCGCCCGTGGTGCCGGTGAAGTTCGTGCCCGTGATCACGACCGAGTTGCCGCCGCCCAGGGTCCCGGATGTCGGCGAGATCGCCGTCACGGTCGGCTGGGCCGAGCAGGTCACCGTCGCCTGGGCCGACCCAGGTGAAATGCTCCAGACATAGACGATGAACTGCGTATCGCTCGCAGGCAGAACGTAATTGCCATTGAGATTGAGTTCGGCGCCTGCTGCCCCGTACTGCTCGAGAATGACGGTGTTTCCATTCTGCCCGTAGAGCGCGAATCCGGAACCGTTGAAAGGGTTGGAGGGCGGATTCGTATCTCCCGACGTCGTGGCGGAATAGGTGAGCTTCTCACCGGCCGAAAGGCTGTATGTCAGATATTGGTAAGCGTCCGACGAGACCGAGAGCCCGCCACCCCACGTCGCGTTGATCTGACTGCAGCCGACAGACATCGCGAAGGAAGGCGATATGAGAGCCAGCTGAAAGAGCGCCACAAGAAGCCACGCGAGCGACGCCTGAACGCATCCTGCGCGGTTGCGGATTGGCGAAATAAATCCAAACGCGGAAAGCATTCTTGTAATCATTGCATGGACGAAAACGATCGCCCGCCCCAAATCAAAAAACAATCCTGCTACGTAGGCAGCCCCACATCGGCCATAGCAGTCAGTTTCGGTCATTGCCACAGAAAACTTCCCAGCGGGTAATGCGGCACTGCTGCCACGCAGAGTTGCGTTGTCAACGCAGGTTCACGTGCTCATAATGGATGCATGAACGTCATCGACGGCAACGGCGCCAGGACTCCGGCCATCGGGCTCGGTGCGGTGGGAATTGCGCGGGCGCACCTGCCCGCGGACAGCCGAAACAGGCAAGGACGCCGTCGCCCATGTACCTCGCAACGAAGTGGTACTTGCCGATGATGTCCCGGAAGTCCTCAGGGTCGAGCCTTGTCGAGAGTGCCGTCGATCCGACAAGGTCAGCGAACATCACCGTGAGCTGACGCTTCTCGGCCAAGATGCTGGACTGCATCGCTGATCGCTCCGCGCACGGAGCCGCATGCTCCGCCACTGCACCCGGCCGACGCTGAAATCATCGGTTGCGCAGCGCGCCATGGCGCACGCGGACCGTGACCACAATTGCACGACCGGAGTGAGTGCTTGCAGAGCTGCCGGCGAGGACCGACAAGATTTGGCTCCAGTGGCGTAGAATCGGATGCCGCATCATGGCGCCACGGCGAGCCATGGTGCCCATCTTCATCGGCCGTAGTACGCCATTCTCGAACGGCAATCGGAAGTTGGGGGCGCCCGTCACACCGCGCCGGAACCGCCCACCACGATTTTCTCGTTCAGCTTTTGGTCGACGATCTCGACCGTACTGTCGATCTCCGCGCTGGCCACGCCGAGCTGATGCCAAATCAACTTCACCAAGAGGTCGACCCGCTCGATGAACGGCGCGCCGCCGGCCACGGCCGGTCCTTTCCGCGCGGCAATCGCTATCCAGGAAAAACTGCCCGGTGATTGTCGTCGGACACGGCTTTTTGTGCGATTTTGAGATGCGTGCTGCGAGGTTGAAGGCCACGAACCAGCCAGACGTTAATGAATTTCTAATTCAGGCATGCAAATGCAGCCTGTCAGAGCTGAATATTTCATAGCTCATGAGGGCGCTGGATCGAATTCATGGGTGGTGACCGCATCGGCGACATGGATGTTGAATATGCGGCGACGGTCGCCGGCGGCGCTATCCAGTCGATGGCAAAACAATCGGTGCCTGCCACGCCGAACAATTTCTCCGTCTGGTTCAACTATGCAATGGGCGCCACGCCAGCGTTGAGAAAGACCATCGACATCCTGGTCGGCGGCAAGCGGAAGTTCGACGCTTCGGTAAATCACGACCTCTACGTCACCTACATCAATCCGCAATCCGATTCTGCGGCTCCAGCCGACTTTCCCGAACAACTAGCCGGCGTGATCGCCAACGCCAAACAATTCCTCGCCACGGCGATAGCCGACAATCGCGTACAGATTGCTTCGCTCGGTGAAGTCTCTTCGCAGGTTCAAGCAAGCAGCGATCCGCGGCCGATCATTGAAAGACTGGTTAGCGAGCTCTCCAAGGCAACGGCGCGGGCCTCTGCCCTGGAGACAACTTTTGAAGCATCGTCGCTGGAACTGGATAAAATCCGTAACTCGCTGAAGGAAGCCGAAGAGCGGTCCAACACCGATGCGCTTACGGGGTTGGCCAACCGCCGCTCATTGGATCAGTTTCTGCGTTCGGCTCAAATTGCCGCGATGGAAACCGGCGACCCGCTGAGCGTCCTCTTGATCGATATCGATCATTTCAAGAAATTCAACGACAGTTACGGGCATCAGGTAGGCGACCAGGTGCTTCGGCTGGTGGCCAAGGTTCTGCAGGAAAGCGTTCGCGAGCAGGACCTTGCGGCTCGCTATGGCGGCGAAGAATTGTTTGCCGTGCTCCCCGGTGCCACCCTGGATGTTTGCGCAGGAGTTGCCGAACGCATTCGTTGCCGCATCTCCGACGCGCGACTGACCCGGCGCACCACCGGCCAGGAGATATCGAGCGTCACCGCTTCAATCGGCGTTGCGCAATTCAGGATGGCCGAATCCGCCGAGGCCATGATTGAGCGCTGCGATCTCGCGCTATATCAAGCGAAACGATCCGGTCGCAATCGAACGGTTACGGAAAAAGACATCAAAGGCGAAGAGGTCGCCGTATCAGCCTGACGATCCTGTTTGCGACAGCAGGATCGCGCCGCCTCACACCGCGCCGGATCCGCCTGCCACGATCTTCTCGTTCAGCTTCTGATCGACGATCTCGACCGTGCGGTCGATCTCCGCACTGGACGCGCCGAGCTGGTGCGAGATCAGCTTCACCAGCAAGTCGACCCGCTCGATGAAGGGCGCGCCGCTGGCCACGGCCCGGGCCGCCGACGACGGCTTGAGCAGGCTTTCCGCCGCCTTGGCGTATTTTGCGAACGGCACCTGGTCCTGCGGGTCGGCGCCCAGTTGGCGGGCAATCGTATCGACGTGGTCATAGATCGACTGCGAGAGTTTTAGATCGCCATGCACGGCATCGCGGATCGACTGCGGCTCGTGCGGCGTGATGCAGCGGTAGTTGCCGGTCAAGAGCATCGACCATTTCGCCAGCGGGACGAACAGCGAATCGAACACCTTGAGCTTGACCGGGACGTCGTGGCCATCCAGCCGCACCGCGTCGATGTCGGCTTCCAGTTCGCGCAGCACCCGGTTATGTGCCTCGTCCTCGAATATCGAAGCCTTGAAGTTGGTCGGCAGACCGACGTGAAGGACGTTCGCCGCCTCTTCCGGCGGGCGGAAGGCCTGCGGATCCGGTGAGCACAGCGATACCAGCCCCGGCTTGAAACGCTCCCAGACCTGGGCGTTGGTATAGGCCTCTTCCAGATCCATTTCCGCCAGTGCCGGGATTCGCTTGAGATAGGGCAGCGGCGGCATGTTCATGATCGACAGACAGGGCAGCTTCGCCTCGGCGATCTTGACCATCAGCACGCGCACGGTGTGATTGGCGTATTGCGGCTCCTGCATCGCCAGGCAAACCAGATCGTAGCGGGAGACGTTGACGTCCTGAGGCGTAACCGCGTCGAGCTTGCCAGGCAGGTCGCGCGAGAAGATCGCGCGGTGCACGGCCTCGTCACGCAGCTTGATGCGAACTTCGGTGCCGTCGCGGTTGATGAGTTCTGCGGTCTTGTTGCGGCAAACCAGCGAGACGTTGTGACCCGCCATCAACAGCTTGGTCGCCAGCAACGAGCCGTACGAGGCCCCAAGGATCAGAATGTTACGCGCCATGATCTCTCTTCCACAGACAGTGCCAGAATTTCTTTACGCCCCGATCCAGGCCAGGCCGGAAATGTCCGCCGGAGATCCGCAATGGGCGGCGGAACGAAGCAGGCATCACGAGGGTGCGGCCCCTTCGGGCAAGCCGCCGCGTTTATCGCAAATTGAAAGGCAGTACAATCGCGCAGCCGTTCTTGTTTTATCCCGCCGCGGGCTTCTGCCGCGCAGCGCGCGACGACGAAACGATGCGGCAATATTGCCCATTTCCGTCGAACGTGGCAGGGCAATGATCCATGCACCGTTGGCATATCCTTGGCATGGTGCGGCATGGAGTGAGTAGCAATGGCTGAAGCCGATCTCGACGTCGTCATCCGGCAAATCGCAAAGGCGCAGAACAAGAGCCTGATGGCGGCCGCCAAGAAGCGTCGCGACCAGATCATGGCCCGCGCGGCCAAGGCCAAGACCAAGGAGGCCCGGGATCAGTTCCGGCTGGTCGCCAAGAGCACGATGCTGCTCGGCGCCGCCGCGGCCAAGCGGCTGCAAATCTCGGCGGAAAACACCGCCGACAGCTACGCCCGGGCGATCAAGAACGCCGAGGAAGAAGCAGCGGCGGCCGCGAAAAAGGCTGCCGCCGCGAAGAAGCCGGCGAAGAAAGCCACCAAGAAGGCTACGAAGAAAGAGGGCTGAGAGCCCGGCCGAAAGAGCAGCCAGACTCTTTCCGTCATGGCCGGGCATAGCCGTCTGAAGGACGGCGTCGCTTCCGCTCGCCTATGCCCGGCCATCCACGTCTTTTCGCGGGCCGATACAGCTAAGACGTGGATGCCCGGGACAAGCCCGGGCATGACGGCTAGTGAGAAGCGCGGCGCTCAAGCTCGCTTGGTGCTGCGATAAATGCCGCGCTCGAACTGACGATAGACCTCGAGCGCACGCCGGTCGGCGAAGGGGAGGATCTGCATCATGATCACGCCCGCGATGCGCGACGCCGGATCGATCCAGTAGTAGGTATTGTACAGACCGGCCCAGGTCTGGCTGCCTGCCGCACGCCCCTCAGCCACCGGATCGATGTTGATCATGCCGCCAAGTCCCCAGCGCAGGCGGACGCCCGGGAAAAAATCGACATCGTTCGACAGCGCCGGATTGGTCGTCTTGAGGATTCCCGCGTCGATGCTGCCGATCTGATTGACCGACATCTGCGCCACCGTCTGCGGTCGAAGAATGCCTTTTCCCCCGTTCAAGACGGCCTGTAGCAGAGCCAGATAATCCGGCGCGGTCGAATGGATGCCCCCGCCGCCGGAAAACACTTTCGGCTCGGCTCGCTTCACCAGAGGCTGCGCCGACAGCGCTCCATCCGCCTTGCGCAGGTGCAGGCTTGCCTGCCGTGCGCGCTGCATCTCCGTGGTCGTGTACGCGGTGTCATGCATGCCGAGCGGACCCGTGATGTTATCGCGGAAATAGCGATCCAGCGTTTGTCCGCTGATGATTTCCACCAGGCGGCCGACCTGGTCGAGACTGCCGCCATAGGCCCATCTGGAGTCCGGATCGAACATCAGCGGCGAGCGGGGCAGCGCCGGGTTGTGGCGGGCGGCCTTGCCGTAGCGAACGACATTCGCGTCCCACAACTGATAGCTGAACCCGGACGTGTGCGTCAGCAGATGACGCAGCGTGACGGGCTTTCGCGAGGGCCGCAGTTGCGGAGCACCTTTTTCGTCGAAGCCGTCGAGCACCTGCGGCGATTCCAGCGCCGGATCGATCCGTGCCGCCGGTTCATCCAGCGTGAGCTGGCCGCGTTCGACCAGCTGCATGGCAGCGACGGAGGTCAACAGTTTGGTCATCGACGCGATACTGAAGACCGTATCGACCGACATCGCAGCGGGCGCGCCCTTGGCGTGTAGGCCGAAGGCGCCCTGGTAGATCACGGAATCTTTCGTCGCGGCCATGGCCACGACACCAGGCACGTCAGCGGCGGCGACCCGCGCCTTCATGATGGCGTCGATTTCACCGTTATGGAGGGTTGGCGCGACAGCCGGAGACGACACGGCCGGAATCACGCTTGCAGCGGCAACGGCCCCCGTGAACAACAGCGTGTCGCGTCGGCTGAGCCGCACCGTCATTCGCTTTTCCCTCTAACGGACCGAGAGCATTTCCTTCAGCTTCAACACTGCGCTGTCAGGCGTGGTCAGCACCGGACGTCCGGTTGCGGCGGCGACCAGTTCCGCCGCGGGCGCCATGCTGTATTGGGCGAGCGCGATCAGGTCGCAGTCGCGCAAATCCTTTGAGGCTTCCACGACCAGCCGGTCATGCGTCGCGCGGTCGCCGCGGTCGAGTGCCGCCATGGCGCCTTCCACCAGCTTCGGCACGATTTCGATGGAGGACGGAAATTCCCGCGGCATCGAGGCCAGCGTCGGCGGGAACGACGACAACAGGCCGATCCTGCGCCCTTTGGCGGCGGCCTGCTCGATCATGGCTTCGTTGGGCTTGAGCACCGGCATCGGCGCGTGCGCGCGGGCGACGGCTTCGATGCAGGGGCCGAAGGCGGAACAGGTGAACAAAATAGCGTCCGAACCGGTACCAGCCGCGTAACGCCCAAGCCCGAGGAAGCGCTCGGTCATGGCGTCGGAAAGCCCGCCATCGCGTGCCAGATCGGCCGACAGGCTGTCGTCCATCAGATTCATCAAGCGCGCCTCCGGCCAAAGCCGCGCGAACGAGGCCTCGATCGGCACGATCGAATGTTTCAGGGCGTGGACGAGAGTGATGCGCATGTCGAGCATGTAACGGCGGCGGCGCAACGAGTGTCAACCCGTTGCGCCGCGCCGCTAGCTCACTTGAACGGGAGGGCGTACATCAAGCCGCCCTTGGTCCAGGTCGCGTTCAGGCCGCGTTCGAGCTTCAGCGGGCTCGCCTTGCCGACGTTGCGTTCGAACATCTCGCCGTAATTGCCGCCGGCCTTGATCGCCTGCAGCATCCACTTGTTGTCGAGGCCAAGGCGCGATCCGAGATCGCCGGCGGAACCGAGCAGGCGCTGGATCGCGGGGGTCGTGGACTTTGTCATTTCGTCGGCATTGGCGGCGGTGACGCCAAGTTCCTCGGCCTCGATCAGGCCGTAATGCAGCCAGGCGATGATGTCGGTCCAGACGTCGTCGCCGTTGCGGGTGAACGGCCCGAGCGGCTCCTTGCTGATGGTCTGCGGCAGAACGGTGTAGTCGGCCGGATTCTGCGCTTGGGTGGTGACCGAGCCCGCGAGCGCCGAAGCATCCTGGGTCATGGCATCGCAGCGCCCGCCAAAGAAGGTCTGCAGCATCGTGTCGGTGCGATCGAACACCAGCGGTTTCCATTCGATCCCGTTGGCGCGGCCGTAATCGCCAAGCGTCACCTCGTGGGTGGTGCCCTGCGCGACGCACACCGTGGCGCCGTTCAGCCCCTTGAGATCCTTGACGCCGCTGTCGGCCCTCACGACGAAGCCCTGGCCGTCATAGAAATTGACCGGCCCCTGCCGCAGGCCGAGCGTGACGCCGCGCAGATAGGTCTGCGTGGAATTGCGGTAGAGCACGTCGATTTCGCCGGACTGCAACGCCGTGAAGCGGTTCTGCGCCGTCAGCGCGACATAACGCACCTTGCTGGCATCGCCGAGCACACCGGCGGCCAGAGCGCGGCAGTAATCCACGTCGAGGCCTTTGTAGTTGCCCTGGGAATCCGGTGTGGAGAATCCGGCGAAACCGGCGCTAACGCCACACACCAGCGTGCCGCGCTGCTTGATCGTATCGACCGTTGCCGCCGATGCCGCAAGGCTCGACGTGACGAGCAAGCCTGTAGCGATGACAATTCTCTTCATTCTGCTCCTCCTAATGACCAACACTTTTCAACGCAGCGTCGACGGCCTGGCCGAGCCGGTCGACGATCATGTCGATGTCGTCGGATGTCGAGATATAGGGCGGCGCCAGCAACACGTGGTCGCCGCGGCGGCCGTCCGCCGTTCCGCCCGCGGGGTAACAGGCAAGGCCACGCTCGAAGGCGGCCGCCTTGATCCGCGTGTTGAGCTTGAGCGCGGGATCGAACGGTTCACGGCTGGCGCGATCGGACACCAGTTCGATGGCCTGGAACAGGCCGCGTCCCCGGATATCGCCGACGTGGCGGTGATTGCCGAAGCGTTCGGTGAGCCGCCGCTCGAGCAGGCCGCCGAGATCCTTGACCCGATCGAGCAGGTTTTCGTCATCGATCACGCGCTGCACTTCCAGCGCCGCGGCGCAGGCCAGCGGATGCGCCAGATAGGTATGGCCGTGCTGGAACGAACCCGACCCCTGCCGGATGGTGTCGATGATGCGATCGCTGGCGAGCATCGCGCCGATCGGCTGATAACCGCCGCCGAGGCCCTTGGCGATGGCCTGGATATCGGGCGTGATGCTCTCCTGCTCCCACGCATGGCGCGTGCCGGTGCGGCCCATGCCGCACATCACCTCGTCGAGGATGACAAGTGCGCCGTGCTTCCGGCAAATCGCGCTGACGGCGCGGAAATAGCCTTCCGGCGCCGGCACACATCCGGCAGTGGCTCCCACCACGGGCTCGGCGATAAACGCCGCCACGGTATCGGGGCCGAGCCGCTGGAATTCCGCCTCCAGTTCGGCGGCCAGCCGGGCCACGAAATCCGCCTCGGACTCGTCATCGTGCTTTTCGCGATAGGCGAAAGCCGGCGTCACATGGCTGAACGCCTGCGACAACAGCGGCGCATAGGGCTCGCGCCGCCAGGCGTTGCCGCCGGCGGCCAGCGCGCCCAGCGTATTGCCATGATAGCTCTGGCGTCGCGCGATGAAGCGCTGGCGCTGCGGCTGACCGCTCTCGATGAAATATTGCCGCGCCAGCTTGATGCTGGCTTCGATCGCTTCGGAGCCGCCGCTGACGAAATAGGCGTAGGCCAGACCGCCCGGCTCATCGCCGACGATTTTCTCCGCCAACGCCTCGGCCGGCTCCGACGAGAAAAAGCCGGTATGGGCATAGGCCAGCTTCGAGGCCTGCCGGGACATCGCCTCGAGCACGCGCGGATGCTGATGGCCGAGACAGGACACGGCAGCGCCGCCGGAGGCATCGAGAACACGCCTGCCATCCTCGGCAATCAGCCAGACGCCCTCGCCGCCGACGGCCTTCGGCGGGGTTTCTCGCAGACTTCGGTGCAGCACCCGGCTCTTGGCAGCGCCCATGATGATCAACCTTTCTCGGCAACATATTGCGACATTGCAGCCAGCCGGGCTTCGGTCTCTGCGAGACGCCGTTTGGCACCCGCGCCGCCCAGCACGAAGGTGACGGCGGCGAGCGACTGCGCAATGGCGACGGCGCCGGTCAGGCTGGGGAAGAACCCCGGCGACGAGGCCGCCTCGTACAGCAGCAGATGATCGGCACCCTCCGCCATCGGCGCCGCGATCGTATCGGCAATCGCAACTAAAGTGGCGCCGGAACCATGCGCGGCGCGCGCCGACAGCACGCTTGCGGTGGAATAGGGCGCGAAACCGATCACCACGACCGCGTCGCCGGCGCGGAACGCGCCGAGGTCGAGATCTTCCGGACCGGAGCCGCCGACCAGTTGCACCTCGTCCGCGCGAAACAGCCGAAGCTGATAGTTGAGCAGTTCAGCAACGCTGCGGCAGCTGCGAAAGCCGGCGATCCAGATGCGGCGCGCGGCGTGCAGCGCCTTGGCGGCATTGGCGACGGAGCCGGCCGAAATGCGCGAAAGACCCGCCGCCTCTGCATCGAGCTTGCCGGTGATCAAGGAGACATCGGAATGGGGGCCGCGCCGCCGATCCCGGGTCCGCGCTGAAAACGGCGATGGTTGCGCGGGCCGGCGCGCCTCGGTGAGCGCGGCGCGCAACTCGTCCCAACCAGAATAACCCAGCGCCTTGGCCAGCCGGGTAAAGGACGCAGGATCGGCGCCGGCCTCGGCGGCCAAATCGCGCATCGAGCGCGTCGTCGCATCGTAGTCGTTGGCGGCGACAAAGCGCCCGACCTGCTGCAGCCGCATTGGCAGCGACGGCAGGGCACTGCATAATTCGGTCAGGGGCGAGGATTTCGGAAGCGGCTGCGCCATGAAACATATGTTGCACAAATCCAAGTTTGGTGCAACATATGATACGCGCCCGCAAGCGCATGGCCGAAGATCGCTGCTTTCAAGAAGGATCCTTGTGCTGTGACGACATCCACGCCCGAACTCCCTCGCCCCCGACGGCTGCGCCCGGCCCTCACCCGCCAGCAGATTACGGGGCTTGTCTGGCAGGTCGTGGTGGTCGGGATCGCCGTTGCGGTCGTTGCCTGGCTCTGGTCGAACGCCCTTCACAATCTGTCGGTACGCCGGATCTCGACCGGATTTGCCTTTCTCGGTCGCGAAGCGGGGATGCCGATTGCGGATTCCTGGCTCGCCTACAGCCCGAAGAATACCTATCTGCGCGCCTTCCTCGTCGGCATCGTCAACACGCTGCGCGTCGCCGTCATCGGCATCGTGCTGGCGACCGTACTCGGCACCTTGATCGGGATCGCGCGGCTGTCGAAGAACTGGCTGTTGTCGCGATTGGCCGCGGTCTATGTCGAGATGCTCCGCGACATTCCGCTGCTGCTGCAACTGTTGTTCTGGTACGTGCTGATGCAGGGCCTGCCGGCGGCGCGCGCCGCCTGGAAGCCGATCGAAGGCGTCTTCCTTTCCAACCGCGGCCTGGTGCTGCCCTCGATTCCGATCGACGAAGCGAATCTCTGGGTGATCGCAGCCGCCGTGGCCGGACTGATTGCGCTGCATCTGGTGCGGCGGCAGTTGATTGCGCGGCAGCTCGTCGACGGCAAGCCGCGCCACCTCTGGCCTTACGCGCTCGCGTTGGTCGTGGGATGGCCGGCGCTGGTATCGTTGGCGCTGGGCGCCTCCTGGACCATCTTGATGCCTGAACTGCGCGGCTTCAACTTCGTCAACGGGCTGACCTTGGCGCCGGAATATTTCGCGCTGCTGATCGCGCTCGTCACCTATACCTCGGCCTTCATCGCCGAGATCGTGCGCAGCGGCATCCAGGCGGTTCCGAGCGGGCAGTGGGATGCCGCCAATGCGCTCGGCTTGAAGAAGAGTTTTGTGCTTCAGCGCATCGTGCTGCCGCAGGCGCTGCGCGTCATCATTCCGCCGATGACCAGCCAATACCTGAACCTGACCAAGAACTCGTCGCTGGCGGTCGCGGTCGGATACCAGGATGTGGTGTCGATCGCGAACACCACGCTCAACCAGACCGGCCAGGCCATCGAGGCGATCGCGCTGATCATGCTGGTGTTCCTGACCATCAGCCTCGGCATCAGCTTCTTCATGAACTGGTACAATGCGCGCATCGCGCTGGTGGAGCGCTGATCCCATGACCTCGATCACGGATTTTCCGCAAAGCCCGCTGCCCGTCGACCGGCCGCGCACCCGCAGACCGTCGGGCGGCCCCATCGTCGGATGGTTGCGCGCCAATCTGTTCGGCTCGATCCCTTCGACCATCGTTTCCCTGCTGTTGATCGCGCTATTGGGCAAGGCGTTCGTAAGCCTCGTGCAATGGGGCTACTGGAATGCGGTCTTCACCGTGCCCGGCGACCAGACCGCCGCCTGCCGGGCGATCCGCGGACTCGGCGCCTGCTGGGCCGTGATCCCTGAAAAATTCCGCTTCATTCTGTTCGGCACCTATCCGTACGACCAGCAATGGCGCCCGGCATTGGCCGTGCTGACATTCATCGCACTGTTCTTTGTGTCGAGCCGGCGCTTCTGGTGGCGCAAGGAGTTGGTGCTGGTGTGGGCGGCCGCACTGGTCGTGATTGGCCTGTTGATGTGGGGCGGCGTCCCCGGGCTGCCCTTTGTTTCCCAGGACCGCTGGGGCGGCCTGCCGGTGACGCTGATCCTCGCGACCTTCGGGCTCGCCTTCGGCTTTCCGCTCGGAATCCTGGTCGCGCTCGGCCGCCGCTCCAAACTTCCGGCGATCCGCTCGCTGTGCGTACTCTATGTCGAGTTGATCCGCGGCGTGCCGCTGGTCAGCCTGCTGTTCATGGCAAGCGTGATGTTTCCGCTGTTCATGCCCGACGGCGTCAACATCGACAAACTGCTGCGGGCGCAGATCGCGTTCGTGCTGTTTGCCGGCGCCTATCTGGCGGAAGTGATCCGCGGTGGATTGCAGGCCGTGCCCAGGGGACAGCACGACGCCGCCGACGCGCTCGGGCTCTCGTACTGGAAGAAGAACGGCCTGATCATCCTGCCGCAGGCCATTCGCCACGTGATCCCGCCGCTGGTGAACACGTTCATCGCCTTCTTCAAGGATACCAGCCTGGTTCTGATCATCGGCATCTTCGATCTGCTGACGACGGCCAAGACCTCGATCATCGATCCGGCCTGGCAACCCTTCAGCGTCGAGGTGTATTTGTTCGTGGCGCTGATCTATTTCGTGTTCTGCTTTGCCATGTCGCGCTACAGCAAGCATCTCGAGACGCAAGCGCGGCCGAATTGACAGCGCAAGGCGGCCGCATCGCCGTCGTTTTTCTGATCGTGACGTCGATCATCAAGGTCTTGTCGAACGCGGCATCGGAGCCGGCTTCTACTTCTGCTTCGAGGCACCTTCCTCGCGCGCGGCGTCATCGCCCGAAAAGGCGGCCCGAGCCGCCAACGCCGCACCGTGCCGCCGCGGCAGCCGGCTCTTGAACCGATGACCGACCACGATGAGTTCACCGGGCGGGCGCCCGGCAGCGTCGGAGCGGTCCAATAGGGGCAGCTCGATTTCAGCGGGCCGATTGTCCTGGGTCACGGCTTCGAGCGCGCGCAGAAAATCCCGCCCGTCGGTCGTGATCTGCCATCCCTCGTCATCGCGAAGCACATGGCCGTTGCCGAAGATATCGATGGCCTGAACCCGCGTCGAAAGACGCTTGAGGCGCACGCTCCAGTCACCACCACTGGCGGTCAGGATGATCATGTCCCGTTTGAGTGAGGCAAGCGTGGCTCGGCCGTTGCCGTGACTAGCCAAGACCTTCAGAATAGCAATCTGTATGCTCACGCCTACGCCTCGGGCCGCAACGCTTTTTGTTATTCTGCGCAGCCGTTGAGGTCAGCTTATTGCGTTTGCGGGGGCGGCCGTCCAGCCGCCGCCACCAGTTATCCGCAGGCTTGATGCCGCCGGTTACTCCACCTTCGCGATGTTGGCGCCTTCGATCACTTTCTTCCACTTCTCGGTCTCGGCGGCGATGTCGGCGCCGAACTTCTCCGGCGTCTGGATCAGCGGCTCGCCGCCGAGTTCGACCAGGCGCTTTTTCATGTCCGGCTCGGCCAGGATCGCGTTGATTTCGGTGTTGAGCTTGGCGATGACTTCCTTCGGCGTATTCTTCGGCGCCCCCATGCCGAACAGCGCGCTCGCCTCGTAGCCGGGAACGGTTTCGGCCACCGTCGGCGTGTCCGGCAGTTGCGAAGACCGCTCCGTCGTCGTCACCGCCAGGGCCCGCAGCGCGCCGGATCTGACGTGCTGGATGATCGACGGCATGTTGTCGAAGATCACCTGCACCTGGCCGCCGAGCATGTCGGTGATGGCCGGCGCCGCGCCGCGGTACGGCACGTGCTGCATCTTGACGCCGGTCATCGCCATGAACAGTTCGCCGGACAGGTGCACCGAGGTGCCGTTGCCGGAGGAAGCCATGTTGACCTTGCCCGGATTGGCCTTCGCATAGGCGATGAACTCGGCGACGTTCTTGGCCGCCACGTCCTTGTTGACCGTCATCACGTTCGGCACGCGGTTGAAGGACGCCACCGGCGCGATGTCGCGGACGAAGTTGAACTTCAGATTGGCGTAGAGCGAGGCGTTGATGTAGTTCGCCGGGTTGATCAGCAGCACCGTGTAACCGTCGGGCTCGGCATTGATGACGCTCTCGGTGCCGATGTTGTTGCCGGCACCGGGCTTGTTCTCGATCACGAATTGCTGGCCGAGCTTCTCCGACAGCCGCTGGCCGATCAGCCGCGCGATGATATCGGTGGCGCCGCCGGGCGGGTAACCGACCACGAAACGCACCGGCCGCGTCGGATAATCCACCGCGGCGGCGCTGCCGATGGAGGCGAATGCCGAGAGGCCGATAGCCGTCAGGCAGATCGCGGTGCGGCGTGAGACCATGAATTTTCTCCCAAAAAAAAGCCGGGTTCAGAGCCCGGTCCGTTCTATTGAATTGATCGCGGGCCGCGTTGTAACAAACAAACCCAAACGCGGCCAGTGCGACACGTGCGCTGACGACCGCGACGAAAGGATGAGGCATGTCCGTCAAGGTGAACGCACTCGACCATCTCGTGATCAACGTGTCCGACGTGGCGCGCTCCACCGAGTGGTATCGCAAGATCCTAGGCATGGAGGTCAGGGTGTTCGACCCCGGCCCGGGCAAGACGCCGCGGACATCGCTGGTGTTCGGGAACCAGAAGATCAACGTGCGGCCGCGTGGCGCCGACAAGGTCGAGTGGTTTACGGCCGACCACGAGACCGCCGGAAGCGACGACCTGTGTTTTCTGACCGCAAGCACGCCGGACCAGGTGGTCGCGCACCTGAAGGCGAATGGCGTCGCGATCGAGGAAGGCCCCGTCGCCAAGCAGGGCGCCCGCGGCACGTTGCGCTCGGTCTATTGCCGCGATCCCGACGGCAGCCTGATCGAGATTTCGTCGTATGAGGGTGGGATGTAATAGAGTCTCCGTCATTCCGGGGCGCGAAGCGAACCCGGAATCTCGAGATTCCGGGTTCGATGCTTTGCATCGCCCCGGAATGACGGATCGGAGAGTCACGATTTGCTCCCCGCGCCATCCAATGGCAGAACTACGCCCAAGCAAGAACCAAGGCAGACGGTCCAAAGCTGCACGGGAGGAACCATGTCGATTTCACAGCCAGCGCCGGGCGTCGTCGGACCATTTGCGGGCCTCGACGTGCCATGGCTGCTGCGGATGCGCAGCCAGACCCGCCGCAACCATCCGTTCCTGATCTGGGCACCGTTCGAGGCGCCGGCGCGGAGCTGGTCCTACGGCGAATTTCACGAGCGTGTCGGCGCGCTGGCTGCCGGCCTGGTCAGGCGCGGCGTCAAGCCCGGCGAATATGTGCTGATCCATCTCGACAACTGCATCGAGGCAATGCTGGCATGGTTTGCCTGCGTCGAGCTCGGCGCCATCGCGGTTACCACCAACACCCGCTCGGCAGCGGCGGAAATGGAATATTTCGCCGGCCATTGCGGCGCGGTCGCCGCCATCACGCAGCCGGCTTATGCCGAACTGATCTCGGCCAATTGCCGCGGCCTGCGCTGGATCGCGGTGATCTCGCATGACGCCGGCAGCGCGCCGGCAGCCGGTGCATCGCGCGGCGACAGCTTCGATTCGCTATTCGCCGACAGTGCCGACCGGCCGCGCCGCGCTACCGATCCGATGGCCCCGTGCAGCGTGCAATATACCTCCGGCACCACGTCGCGTCCCAAGGCGGTGCTGTGGACGCATGCCAACGCGCTGTGGGGTGGCAAGATCAACGCCGCGCATGAGGACCTGCATGCGACCGACGTGCACCAGACCTATCTGCCGCTGTTTCATACCAACGCGCTGGCCTATTCGATGCTGGCAACGCTGTGGGTCGGCGGATCCTGCGTGATCCAGCCGCGGTTTTCCGCCAGCCGGTTCTGGAACGTCGCGCTCGAACACAACTGCACCTGGACCTCGACGATCCCGTTCTGCATGAAGGCGCTGCTCGAGCACGAAATCCCGAGCAACCATAAATTCCGGCTCTGGGGCACGGCGGTGAACGATCCGCCGCCCTTCGCGGCCTTCGGCATCAAGACCATCGGCTGGTGGGGCATGACCGAGACCATCACCCACGGCATCGTCGGCGAAGTCGACCAGCCCAATACGCCGATGTCGATCGGCCGCGCGGCGCAGGAATATTCGATCCGCGTCACCGACGATGACGGCGCGCCGACCGAGGTCGGCGACACCGGCAATCTCCTGATCAAGGGCATTCCCGGCCTGTCGCTGTTCGCGGAATATCTGCACAACGAAACCGCCACGCGCGAAAGTTTCGACGAGCATGGCTACTTCATCACCGGCGATCGCGTCACGCTGCTCGACGACGGCTTCCTCAAATTCGGCGACCGCGCCAAGGACATGCTGAAGGTCGGCGGCGAGAATGTCGCGGCATCCGAAATCGAACAGGTGATCGCGGTGGTGCCCGGCGTGCGCGAGGCCGCCGTGGTGGCGAAGAAGCACCCGATGCTGGACGAGGTGCCGGTGGTCTTTATCATTCCGGCCGCGGGTGTGGCGGATGCGCCGCCCGGCCTTCATGACTCTGTCATGGCCGCCTGCCGCAAGTCGCTGGCCGACTTCAAGGTGCCGCGCGAGATTCGCTTTGTCGATGAAATGCCGCGTTCGACGCTGGAGAAAGTGGCAAAGGCGGAACTGCGGAAGATGCTGGGGTAGCGCATTCACCGTCATTGCGAGCGCAAGCAATCTCGAAATGGAGGCGTCATTCCGGGGCGATACGAAGTATCGAACTACGATGTGCAATTGCACATCTGAGAATCTCGAGATTCCGGGTTCGCTTCGCGCCCCGGAATGACGGAACAAAACTCAATTCACCTCGAACCGGATCGGCAGCTTCTTCGGACCGTTGACGAAGTAGGCCTGCGTCATCTTGACCTCGCCGTCGAGCGCGACCGATTTCAGCCGCGGCAGCAATTCCTCGAACAGGATCTTCATCTCCAGCTTCGCCAGATATTGCCCGAGGCAGAGATGGGCGCCGTAGCCGAACGCGACATGGCGGTTCGGCTTGCGGTCACAGCGGAACCGGTACGGCTCCTCGAACACGTCCTCGTCGCGATTGCCTGACGCGTAGCACAGCATCAGCCAGTCGCCCTTGGCGATCCTGCGGCCGCCGAGCTCGGTATCCGCGGTCGCCGCGCGCATGAAATGCTTGACCGGGGTCATCCAGCGGATCGCCTCGTCGACCAGCCCCGGGATCAGGTCGGGATTGGCCTTGACCCGCTCGAATTGCGCCGGGTCTTCAGCCAGCGCCCAGAGCGCACCGGCCGTCGAGGACGAGGTGGTATCGTGGCCCGCGGTCGCGACGATCATGTAATAGCTGGTGGCGTCATGGTCCGGCATGTAGTCGCCGCCGATTTTGGCATTGGCGATGACGGTGGCAAGATCCTCACGCGGGTTGCGGCGGCGGTCCTCGGTAATCGCGCGGAAATAGGCGCCGAAATCGTTCACGACGGACTGCATCATCATCGAGAACTGTTCCGCCGACAGCGCCTCCCTGATCCGCGCCGTATCGGGATCCTGCGGGCCGAACAGCTCCTGCGTCAGCTTGAGCATTCGCGGCTCGTCCTGTTCGGGCACGCCGAGAATCTCCATGATGACATGCAGGGGATAGCCGAGCGCGACGTCGGCGACGAAATCGCAAGCGTTGCCCTTGTCGAGCATGCGTTGCACCGTGGCGCGCGCGATCTCGCGCACCCGCGCCTCGAACTTTCCGAGATTGGCGGGCATGAACCAGCCCTGGGTCAGCGCCCGGTATTTCGGATGGTCGGGCGCGTCCATCTGCACCAGCGAGCGCACCAGGTTCGGCCCGCCGGCGATCTTGCGGACGCGCTCCTCGACCGCTCGCGTCATCAGCGTGGTCGGACGATCGGCGTTGTGGAACAGCTCGTTCTGGCGGCTGACGGACTGGATATGCGCATGCTTGGTGACGACCCAGAACGGGTCGAATTTCTCGGGCCGCGCGATCCCGAGCGGGTTGTTGGCGCGAAGCCAGCGATAGCTGTCATGGATGCGATGATCGGCATAGGCGGCCGGGTCGACCAGGGTCGCCGCGATGTCAGCGGGAATATCGACATTGCCGCTCAAGGTCGCCGTCGTATCCATGGGACTTCCCCGTCTGCATCATTCGTCACGGCGCCGTGCGCACCGATGATCCCAGATAGCTAGCCGGGTGAAAAGCCCGAATACTTGCGTTGAGCGGCTGACGGGAACTGCGCGAACCGGCAGGAAGACCTATCGGCTCGTCATTGCGAGCCAACGGGTCGCGCGAATGCGCGCCCGATGACAGGCTCCGCGAAGCAATCCATTCCTCGACTCGGGGATAGATAGATCGCTTCGTCGCTAGCGCTCCTCGCAATGACGGGAGAGATAACTCAATAATGCCCGAACGCCACCGGGCGGAACGCGTGCAGCAAATGCTGGTCCAGCTTGTCGCCCATCTCTTCCATCATGGCGAATGCCTTGGCGTGGGTAAACTGCAGCCGGTAGGCACGCTTCTCGACCAGCGCGGCGTAGATGTCCACGATCGTCGTCAGGCGCACGATGTCGCTGATCTCCTTGCCGCTCAGGCCGTCGGGATAGCCGGTGCCGTCGAGGAACTCGTGGTGATGCAGTATCACGTCGAGCATTTCCGGCGGGAAGCCGCCCTGCGCCGTCAGCGCGTCGAAGCCGCGGCGCGGATGCTGGCGCATCACTTCCATTTCTTCCAGGGTCAACGGATCCGGCTTGTCGAGGACTTCAACCGGAATGAATGCCTTGCCGACATCGTGCAGCAGGGCGGCGCGGACGAGACGGCGCTGGTCGTCCTCACGCATGCCGAGATGTTGCGCGAACGCGACCGCAAAACCGGTGACGAACAGGCAGTGTCGGTAGCTGTCGGTGTGGTGGCAGCCGACGGTCGTCAGCCATTCCCGCAGCGAGGAGTGCTTGATCGCCTTGATGATCTTGTTCTCGACCTCGACGATGTCGCTGAATTTCAGGGGGACGCCGGCCGGGAGCCGATTGAAGATCTTGACCAGCACCCCATGCGCGGCCTCGACGCCGCGGTTCAGCGCCTTGCCGCGATCGGTTTCGTCGTAGCTTTCGGTGTCCGGAAACGCGGCGCGGATCCGCTGCAGGATACCCTGCGCATCGAACGGCCGCGCGATCGTATCGGTGGCGCCGAGCGCCCAGGCCTGCATCGATCCGTGGTGAAGCGCGTCCGCCAGCACGAACAGCCGCGGCATCTCGCGATAGGCATCGGCCCGCAGCTTGTTGCGCACGAGCTGCACGCTCTCGGCGGAGCGCAGGTTGATATCGACCACGATCCCGGAGAGATCGCGCGAGGGAGAATCGGGAATGGCAGAAGTCGCGATGGTGTCGACCTGGCCGACCGCCTGCAGGATGCTGGCCAGTTCGCTGCTTTGATCGCTCCGATCCGAAGCCAGCAGAAGCCGGCGCATGGTCGGAGTCTTGTTGGGTAGAGCTGACATGGGACCCCAGAGCCTCACGGTGATGACCGAGGCAGAGGCTACCGGACAAGGCGTTCCCTGCGCCTTAAGAGGTATTGTCAACGGGAAGATACCGTAATCGTTACAATTTTAGGGATTGGGCGCATCCCCGACTGCCATCATCCGCGAAGGCGGATGATCCAGTACGCCGGGGCGCCTGCGAAAGCTGGCGCGGCCGCGGCGTACTGGATGCCCCGCATTCGCGGGGCATGACCGGACAAAAAAATCCGCCGGAGAAAATCTCCGGCGGATCGTGCTTGTTCGATATGGCGGCGCCTTACGCCTTCATGTTCGCCTTCACCGCTTCCGCTGTGATCGGCAACGCGCGGATGCGCGCGCCGCAGGCGTTGAAGATCGCATTGCCGAGCGCGGGCGCGATGACGGTGACGGCCGGCTCGCCGACGCCGGTGGCCTTCTCGCCATTGGCGATGACGTTGACGGCCACTTCCGGCACCTGGCTCATCCGCAGCGGCGTGTAGGTATCGTAGTTGGTCTGCTCGATGCCGCCGTCCTTCAGCGTCGCCTTTTCGTACAAGGCGAGCGAGAGTCCCCACAGCGCCGCGCCCTCGACCTGGGCGCGGATGTTGTCGGGATGCACCTGCGTGCCGACGTCGGTGGCGATCGTCAGCTTCTTGACCTTGACCTCGCCGGAAGGCGCCACCGCAACATGGGCCACGCACGCGGTCCAGCTTGCGGTCGCCCGCTCCTGCGACGAGACGCAGGCCACGCCCATGCCTTCACCTTTCGGCAATTGCTTGGTGCCGTAACCCGCCAGGCCCATCGCGGCCAGCAAGGTATTGCGCAGGCGTTGCGCGCCGCCGTCGTTCTTGCCTTTGCCGTCCAGCAGCGCGATCCGGTATTGCGCCGGATCCTGGCCGGCAGCATGGGCGAGTTCGTCGATCATGCTTTCGACCGCCCAGAAGGTCCAGCCCGGCGCCACCGACCGCAACTGTCCCGACGGGGTGGCATTTTGCGCCATCTCGTTCTTGATCGCGCGGACGTTATGATTGGGCACGGAGTAGAAGAAGTCCGCGCCGTTGACGGTGAAGCCGTCGAGACCACCCTTCTTGTCGACCGAGGGCGTCAGGAAGTCAGGAATGCCCCAGCGCTGGGTCGGCCACGCGCTGACCACGTCGTGGTTGAGCGCGATCAGCTTACCGTCGGCGTCGAGACCCGCCTTGATCTTCTGGAACGTCAGCGGCCGCGAATAGTCCATGGTCATGTCGTTTTCGCGGCTGTAGATCACCTTGACCGGCTTGCCGACAGCCTTCGCCGCCTGCACCGCCGGCACCATCATGTCGGCGTCGAGACGCCGGCCGAAGCCGCCGCCCAGCCACATCTGGTGCATCACGACGAATTTGGGATCGACGCCGGCCGCTCCTGCGGCGATCGCGCCGGAGCGCGTCGCGAACTGGTTGCCGGAATAGATATGCCAGATATCGCCTTTCAGTTCGGCGGTCGCGTTCATCGGCTCCAGCGGCGCATGGATGTTGATGCTGGTGGTGTACTCTGCCTCCATCACCTTGGCCGCCGTCCCGAACGCCGCCGCCGTGTCGCCGTCCTTGACGAAGAACAGGCCGGAATCATCGAGGGCCTGGAGTCGTTTGGCCTCGTCGAGCAGCGACTGGCTTGTCAGCTTGGCGTTGGGACCACCGTCATAGCTGATCTTCAGCGCGTCCGCCGCCTTGGCCGCGTTGGTATAGGTGTTGGCTACCGCCACCACCCAGCCGGTGGTGCTGCCGGTCTTGTCGTCGAGCGTGACGGCCTTGACGAAGCCCGGCACCTTCTTCGCCGCGCTGTCGTCGACCGCCTTCACCGTGGCGCCGTAGCGCACCGGCGGCGTGACCACGCGGCCGTACAACATGCCCGGCAGCATGACGTCGATGCCGTATTTGGCTGACCCGTTGGTCTTGGAAGGAATGTCGAGCTGCGGCACCGAGACGCCGATCATGGTGTACTGATCGGATGTCTTCAGCTTGATCGCCTTGAGCTCGTCCGGCGTGAAGGTCTTGGTGATCTTGCCGCTCTTGACGATGTCGGCAAAGCTCATCGACTTCTTCGACTTCGGATGCGTGATCGTGGAATTGCGCACCACGAGTTCGCCCGCCGGCACGCCCATCGACGCGGCGGCGGCTTCCGTCATCGCGATACGTCCCGCGGCGCCGGCGCGGCTCATCGCCTCGAAGTTCATCATCGTCGACCAGCTTCCGCCGGTGATCTGCGCGCCCAATACCGGGTCATTGAACTTCGGATCGTTGGAAGCGAGTTGAACCCGCATGTCCTTCCAGTTCGAACCGAGTTCCTCGGCGACGAGCTGGGCCATGGTGGACGCAATGTGCTGGCCCATGTCGGCCTTGCCGCAGGTCACGGTGACGATGCCGTCGGGCGCGATCGAGTACCAGACGCTGGGATCGAAATTGGCAGGCGCGGCGAACGCCTGGTCGGCGCCCAACAGGCCGGGGACGGCCGAATAGCCGAGCGCAAGGCCGGCAGCGGCAGAGCCGACCAGGAACGAGCGGCGGCTGAGCTCGGCTGAAACGCTTGAGGTGATTTTCACGTGCGTATTCATGTTGCCCTCCGCTCGGTGCCGGCATTGGAGGCGGTACGCATTTCGGATGCGGCGCGCATAATCGCCTTCTGGATGCGCGAATAGGTCATGCAGCGGCACAGATTGCCGTCCATATGCGCAACCACTTCATCCTTGGTCGGATTGGAATTCTTGGAGAGCAGCGAAGCCGCCTGCATGATCTGGCCGGACTGGCAGTAGCCGCATTGCGGAACCTGCTCGACGATCCAGGCTTTCTGCAAGGGATGATCGCCCTTGGCGCTGAGGCCTTCGATGGTGGTGATCTTCTTGCCGACGGCGTCGCTGACCGAGGTCTGGCAGGAACGAACGGCTTCGCCGTTGACGTGAACCGTGCAGGCGCCACACAGGCCGGCGCCGCAACCGAATTTCGTGCCGGTCATCTGCAATTGCTCGCGGATGACCCAGAGCAGCGGCGTATCGTTGGCCGCTTCGACGGACATATTCCGCCCGTTGATATTCAGATTAGGCATTTGCGCATCCCCTTCCGGTGTCGGAAGCCGCTTACGGCGGCAACTCACTTTTGGGTATTGGCTGGTATCCACCGGGTCGATGCCAGTTGGCGGGCAGAATGATACCGAACCAATCGGGTGGCAATGCAATTTGGAATCGTTCGAAGAGAATATAATTCTGAGTCCTTGTGTTGTGCGTTGCGGCAAGACTTTGTCACGAACTTGTCAATAAACCCGCCGACGCAAGCATCGTCGTCCGTTTCTGCATTTCCCAACAGCGAATGGATCGCGCTAGGATGCGGCAAGGTCAGATTTATCCGGAAAAAATTCGTGGGAACGCGCAATGCCGAAGCTCAATCGTGACGGGGTCAACATCTATTACGAGGTGCACGGCTCCGGTCCGCCGTTGTTGCTGACGCACGGCTATTCCTCGACCTCGGGCATGTGGCAGGGCCAGATCGAGGCCTTGTCGAAACATCACAAACTCGTGTTGTGGGACATGCGCGGTCACGGCCAGTCCGATTATCCCGACGATCCCGCGGCCTATAGCGAAGCGCTGACGGTCGGTGACATCGCCGCCCTGCTCGACGAAATCGGTGCCGCCAAGGCGATCGTCGGCGGGCTTTCGCTTGGCGGCTACATGTCGCTGGCGTTCTACCGCGCTCATCCCGAGCGCGTGCGCGCGCTGCTGATCATCGACACCGGCCCCGGTTTCAAAAAAGACGACGCCCGCGACGTCTGGAACAAGCGCGCGCATGACACCGGCGACCGTTTCGACCGCGAAGGCCTGGAGGTTCTGAAATCCGCCAGCCGCGAACGCTCCGGCGTCACCCATCGCGACGCATCTGGTCTGGCGCGCGCCGCGCGCGGCATGCTGACCCAGCGCGACGCCCGCGTGATCGAATCGCTGCCCGATATCAAGGTGCCGTCACTGGTCGTGGTCGGCGCCGACGACACGCCGTTTCTTGCCGCCTCCGACTACATGGCGGCGAAGATTCCCGGCGCGCAGAAAGTGGTGGTCCCGGCGGCCGGCCACGCCGTCAACATCGACCAGCCGCAGGCCTTCATCGACGCGGTGCTGCCGTTCCTTAACGGGCTCGACGCCAAAGCCGCCGCGAAGGTCGCATCATGAGAGCGTTTGCCGCCGCGGCCGTGGTGCTGATGTCAGGCTTCTCCGCACCCGCCTTCGCGCAACAATTGCCGCCGGGCGGCGGTCCCGCCCCGCCGCCCTTCATTGCGACGCTGTCGAACACCACGCCGCTGGCGTTCGGCATGAACGAGGAAACCGCGGCCCGCGCGCTCGGCACCCCGCTGCATTACGTCAGCGGCCGCAGGGGCGAGGAAATCTACCTGACGTTCCGCAATATCGGCGGCAGCGGATTGTTCTACAAAAAGGACCGGCTCTATCTGCAATTCCGCAAAGGCAGACTGACCGGCTGGAAGGGCGACTGGGGCCATAACTGGATGTGGCAGTAACTCCCGTCAGCAAAAATTACACGTAACCTGCTTCGTGCAACTCAAACGCAAATGGATGACCCGTGGGACAAGATATCAGGCTGAAGGCTTCGGACGGATTTGAACTGGGCGGCTATCGCGCCGATCCCGCAGGCGCGCCGAACGCGGCCATCGTGGTGATCCAGGAGATTTTCGGCGTCAATCACCACATCCGCGCGGTGTGCGATCGTCTGGCTGCCGCCGGCTATGTCGCCATCGCGCCGTCGATCTTCGACCGCATCGAGCCGAATTTCACCAGCGGCTATACGCCGGACGAAGTCGCGAACGCGCGCAAGTTCGTCGCCAATCCGGACTGGGCCGCCATGCTGCTCGACACCCAGGCGGCGATTGACGCGGTCAAGGGCAAAGGGCCGGTCGGCATCATCGGCTTCTGCCTCGGCGGCAGCATCGCCTATGTGGCGGCCACCAAGCTGTCGGGCCTGTCGGCCGCCGTCGGCTACTACGGCGGTGCCGTCGTTCGCTTCGCCGACGACAAGCCGAAGGTCCCGACGCAACTGCATTTCGGCGAGAAGGATGCCGGCATTCCCTTGACCGATGTCGAGACCATCAAGGCCAAGCGGCCCGATGTCGAGGTCTTCATCTATCCGGGCGCGCAGCACGGTTTTCACTGCGACGAACGGGCGAGCTACGACAAGACCAGCGCCGACATCGCCTGGCCGCGCAGCCTGGAGTTCTTTGCGAAGCATTTGAAGTGACGACGAACGTTCGCGCGTAGTCTAACCGCCGTCATTCCGGGATGGTCCGAAGGACCAGACCTCAGGTGCGCAATTGCGCACCGGGGAAGCTCGAGATTCTCGGATGTGCAATTGCACATCCCAGTTCGATGCTGCGCATCGCTCCGGAATGACAGCGTGAGAAAAATCTAGAACCAGCGCTCGCCGACCAGCACGGTGTCGCCGGGGCTGATCGAGGTGCCGGGCAGGACCACGAAGCGGCCGGTTCCCGACACATCGGTGTGGGTCACCGTGACGCTGTCGCGGCGGGCGCGCGGCGAGAAGCCGCCGGCGATCGCCACCGCGCTCTCGACCGTCATGTTCGGCACGTAGGGATATTGCCCGGGGGCAGCCACCTCGCCCAGGATGAAGAACGGCCGGTAGGATTCGATCTCGACGGCGACCGAGGGGTCGCGGATGAATCCGCCGCGCAGCTTGACCGATATCTCCGACGCCAGTCCCGCCGTGGTGCGGCCGCGCGCCGGCACCGAGCCGATCAGCGGCATGGTGATCGAGCCGCCGGCGTCGATCGCATAGGTGTTGGTGAGGCCTTCCTGTCCGTAGACCACGACGCGTAGCTTGTCGCCGGCATCGAGATGATAGACCGCGTCGTATCGTGCCGGCGCCGCCGCCCGCATCGGCTCGACATAGGCTGCTTGGGTTACTTGGGCGACCTGTGCGGGCGGAGGCGCCGAAGCATCACGCGGGGCGGCCGCGAAGGCGGAGCGAAGCGCGCCGATGGCGCCGCCACCCGAATCCGCCGCGACCGCGAGCGGCGGCGGGCTGTACGGCTGGCCATAGGCCATCGAATCGAGATCGCTTTGCGGCGCGACCGCAACGGGTCCGGCCGTCCGCATGCATCCTGACAGAGCCAGCGCGGTCATGGTCGCAGTGATCGATAATCGAAACGCGCGCGCAACCCGCACCGGAGCCATCCCTCAAAGCGAGACCGCCCTAGTCTTGCACCGGTTATGGTTAACAAAGGGTTTTTTGCGGGCGGTTCGGGCACCGGACGTAACCTCTCCCCGCGCAGCGAGGAGAGGTTGAGAACCAATCAGGCGGTGACGCCGACACCGATCGGGCACGACACGCCGGTGCCGCCCAGTCCGCAATAGCCCGCCGGATTCTTGGCGAGATATTGCTGATGATAATCCTCGGCAAAATAGAATTCGCCGGATGGCGCGATCTCGGTGGTGATGGGGCCGAGCCCCTTGGCCGCCAGCGCCTTCTGATACACAGCCTTCGACGCGTCAGCCGCTTTGCGCTGCGCGTCGCCGAACGTGTAGATCGCGGAACGATACTGGGTGCCGACATCGTTGCCCTGGCGCATGCCCTGCGTCGGGTTGTGATTTTCCCAGAACGTCTTCAGCAACTGCTCGTAGGAGATCTTCTTCGGATCGAACACGACCAGCACCGCTTCGGTGTGACCGGTGCGGCCCGAGCAGGTCTCTTCATAGGTCGGATTGGGGGTGTGACCTCCGGCATAACCGACGGCCGTCGTATAGATGCCGTCCCCGAGCTCCCAGAACTTGCGCTCCGCGCCCCAGAAACAGCCGAGCCCGAACACCGCCTGTTCGAGACCTTCGGGATAGGGCGGCTGCAACTTGCGGCCGTTGACGAAGTGGGTGGTGGCGGTCGGGATCGGCGCGGCACGGCCGGGCAGCGCTTCGGCGGCGCTCGGCAACGCGGTGGTCTTGCGCATGAACAACATGGAGTACCTCCAGGCGGGACATCGGCGGACGCGGCAACCGCGCCGGCCGGTTGACTTCTATATAGGTGTTTACGCCGGTCGCGGCAGCCCTGTTACCCGCGACACGTGACGTCCGCTCAGTCCCGCGAATAGCCGATCAGCGGCTTGCGGGGCCGGAACAGGATCATCAGCAGGATGCCGACCACGCCCAGCACGGCGAAAACCGGCTGGTCCAGCAGGACCTTGACGATGCTGTTCCAGAGCCAGGGCGCGTGGCCCTCCACCCAGGTCCGGAACGCTTGCTGGCTGGATTGGTGAATGTCGTTCCAGAACTGGCCAAACCGGGTGAAACGCAGGGTCTGGTCGGCCACGAACCGGGCCCCGTCATAGACCATGAAGATGAATCCGCCGGCCAGAAGCAGCAGGCCGATAAGCCGGAAGAAACCGCGGATCATGCGTCACCTTATATCTGTCGCGCCCGGAAGGCTTGCAGCCCAATACCGGGGCAGCCTGAGAAATTCAACCTCATCAGCATCTTATGCCCCATTTCCGGCCGGATTCCCGGGAGCTGGGGAAACCCGGAAACCGTTGACGGTGCAGGACACGCCCTCTATAAGACCCCCAATGGCGGCGGGCGCAATCCCGCCGCCGCTGTTCTTTGAGCAGCGCCGGTCGGGAAGCATTTTGGCTCCCGCGCATGGCATCCTCAAGAACACCTTGGAAAATACAACCAGAGACGATCACCCTTTGAACGGCCGGCGCGCTCCAGCCCGACCACCCGAGCGATGACAGCCGAAGGATAGTTGAGAACATGGCCAATACCACCTCCGCCAAAAAGGCGACCCGCAAGATTGCCCGCCGCACCATCATCAACAAGTCGCGCCGTACCCAGATGCGCGGCGCGGTGCGCACCGTCGAGGAAGCGATCAAGAGCGGCGACCGCGATGCAGCACTGAAAGCGATGAAGCATGCGGAACCCGAACTGATGCAGGCAGCGCAGCGCAACATCATTCACAAGAACAATGCGAGCCGGAAGGTGTCGCGCCTGACGCACCAGATCGCCAAGCTGGCGACCAAGCTCGCGAAGTGATCGTCACGCTGGCGAGGTGATCGCCAGGCTCGCGAAGTGAACTGACAGAAATAGACATTCGTCAAAGCCCGGCTTCGCCGGGCTTTTCTTTTTTCAAGAGACTGGTTCTTTCAAGAGACTGGTTCGTTGCTGCGCCGTCGACGGCGTGTCATATTTCTCGCGCTCCCGTATTTTTACGAGGTGCATTTTTCTGCACCGGCCGTGCTGTGCGCACATGCAAAAAAATTGCGCGCCCCGCTGCCACGATTGATCAGCGCTCGCGCCGACGCCCCAACAACGCGAGGTGGGGGTTACCCTCAAAAACAATCGCGAAAAACTTCGTCTCGCTAGTCACTTATCCACATAGCAGCTTCAAGCGTTTTGAAAACCGCTCCGGGTAACCATGATTGTAACGGTTTCTTAAAATTTTTTGCGGGTGCAGCGAAAATTGTCACGATGGCTGACGGCGCGCGATTCTGTGCGCTGATTCAAAAACTTGGTGTGGAAGCTCGCAATTGCAGCGTTGCAACACCGGCGAAGAGTCGAGCGACAACGTCGAATCACGGATTGTCAGAAATCGTGCTTGGTGTATTCCTTACTCGTTCGCGACGCTCAAGGCTCTCCAGACCAGCGCGGTTTGAGACCCAAGAGCGGACGTGCAAATCGGCGGCGGTGTGCGCGTTAGCGACGCTTTCCAAGCGATGCTAAGTTGGTAACTCATAGCAATATGAGGACGGCAGTTCTGTGTCTAAATTTCTCCGGCGTGGCGTGCGCGGTTCGCGCACTCCGGACAAGAGAAATAAGTCACGCAAAAGATGGCACTCAATGGTGCCGCTGCCGGCAACCGGATCGACTGGGAACGCGTAGCCCGCGAACGTGTTGAAGACGACAGACTGAGGTTACGCGGCGGCGGCAGTGCCGGGCATGAATGTCCGGTAGCGGCAGACTGACTTTGAAAACACTTGCGATCTGATAACTCGTCGCGTTCTCGCGGCGAGAGGGGGAGGTAGTATGCTTTACGGAATCATCTCAGCATTCGACATGCTCATTTCGGGCGACACCGTTTCAGAAACCTCAAGCATTGTATTCAATCAGCCCCCGGCGCGAACTCCGGAAAGACCGTCGAGTACGCGCTGACCCAGCGGACGCTTCTTCTCCAAGCTGAAATCCAAGTGACGGCGATTTCGCCGAGCGCTCGATCTATGTCCGGAGACAGCCCCGCTCGTGGTCGCGTCTGGCAGGAGCCCGCAAGGAAACCTGCAAGGCGATTTGGCAAACACTGTTTTACTCTTTCAGAAAAGTTCTCAGGCAA